>NZ_JAKJSJ010000040.1:0-61829 GCF_050336715.1 Photobacterium makurazakiensis | reverse complement strand
TGTCAGGCCTCATTCGAGCAGTATCTTGCTCCATAACTTCTAGCGATGCACCGACATAAGGCGCCAGATCGATTTTATTAATAATAAGTAAGTCAGAACGCGTGATCCCTGGCCCTCCTTTTCGCGGAATTTTTTCACCCTCAGCGACATCAATAACATAAATGGTTAAATCCGCTAATTCCGGGCTAAACGTCGCGCTGAGGTTATCACCTCCACTTTCTACAAAGACAACATCAAGATTCTTATGCCTCATTGCTAGCTCTTCTACCGCTGCGAGGTTCATCGACGCATCTTCTCTTATTGCTGTATGCGGACAACCGCCTGTTTCAACCCCAATGATTCTATCGGCATCTAATGCTTTTGCCTTTGTTAGTATTTTTGCATCTTCTTGGGTATAAATATCATTAGTAACAACCGCTATATTGTATTGGTCACGTATCGCTTTACATAACACTTCAAGCAGTGCCGTTTTACCTGATCCAACTGGACCACCAACGCCAATTCGTAACGGTGATTTATATGTCATTCTCTTTTCCTTAAGATCGATATAGTCTTGTATATTGAGTTTCATGACGGCTACTCGCGATAGCTTGTGCAGGCGTAAAACTACCCACTTCATGATCCTCGACCAAATAGGAGGCCTCTATTGCATTCGGTAATAATTCCGAGACCGACAACATGAGCTTTTGCCCGTCGGTTTGTCCGAGCGGTATTAATTTAATCCCCGCAGTTGTTGCGTTTTCCAACCAACTCCAAAGGTAGCCCGCACATAAGCTTTTAAGATCGATGCGCCATGAGTGAGCCGCTAACGCAAAACAGGCAAGCTGGTTGGCTTCAACGTGCTCAATGGCATCCGGAGAAAAATGGTTATCTAACTGCTTAAGTAACCTAGCCGTCGCTTTACCTCTTTGGATCTCTTCGAGCCTTAACTCTTTCGTTTCTCGACTTGCATATAGCCATTGGTTCCACATTTCTAATGACGGTTTATTTTCAGATGCTATAGCATGGAAAGCTCGCTGTAATATCGGCAACTCTAATGTCACTAAGCTGTGGTGAAGTATATCCACCAGCCACTGCTCTAAACTTGCCCTGTCTTTTACCCAACCATTTTCAATCGCCCACTCTAAACCTTGCGAATATGTAAATGCGCCTATTGGTAAAGAAGGACTAATGAGTTGATAGAGGCGAAAGTCAGGCAGTGTTGATTTTCCTGCCTGCATATTATTTTCCTCACTAACTCGCAAGCAGTAACAGCACAGTACCACTTGTTGCCAATAAAGCACTTTGCCATTTCGGGCTAATATATAGTGCTAAGCGGTAACCGCATAAAATGATCGCGGTAGCCGCCAAAGCCATACCTGAAGCAAAAACGGCAAGACTTACACCACTGGCTTCCAACCCATGCGCCCAGCCATGAAATAGCACCAAAAGAACTGCGGCAGAAGATATCAACGTCGATACTTTCGCTGTCTTAACTTGTTTTTGATATACAGCCAAAGCGGCTATAAATATTGAAGCAATAATAAGCAGTTCAATGCCAGTAACAAACCCTGTTGCCGCTCCCAGCCCCATACCGGCCACCATGCAGATCACAGCCATTACCATAAAATGTTTTTGCTGTGCCTGCGGTTTATATTGCATAGCAATAAACCCAACAGCTAATAGCATGATCAAATGATCAAAACCTGTTATTGGATGGACTAAGCCAGCCCAAAATGAGTCAAGCATTCCCGTACTATGGTGACTATGACCAGGGTGAGCATAAACAGAACTAGAAGCTATTAAGCCTAAAAATGCGAATAATGTCTTCTTGAATACTGTGCCTTGGCGAAATAGAAAATGGATCATAGAAAGTCCTTTTATATAGCGGCGTCATGCCAAAAAATAATTAAAATATTCTTAATAAATAGGTGTACTAATAACTAGGTGCACTAATAGATAAGTGCATTAATGCGTGTGACTGTAATCGTCACTTTCATGATGCGAATGACTATGGCCGCCACCTTGTGTGCCACCATAAGCCCCATCTTCTGGTTCAAACGGCGCAAGTTCTGATGTTACCGAAGCACCCAAGCCTTCAACCATCGCATCTAAAACATGATCATGCTGATAGCGCACCCATTCAGGGGTGATTTGCAACGGTACATGACGATTACCTAAGTGATAACAAACCCTTGCCATTAGATGAGAGTCATGACAATAAATAGTCGACACTTGCTCATCGGCAGCACGGACTTGAACCTTCACCCCCTGCTCACTGACTAATACATCACCGTGGCGAAGTGTTTTCCCCCTAGGAAGAAATAACCCACCATCAGAGCCATCATCTAGGGTAACTTTTAACCGGCTTTTTATTCTGGCATTAATTGGTAAACTCAACGTTAGTGATAATTCCGTATTTTTGGCGTCTTCAGCCAATATAATTTTTGTTAGTACAATCATGTCTTCCCCTAAAATAGAAAATATCGTTGCGCCATCGGTAATACTTCTGCAGGCTCACATACCAACAACTCTCCGTCGGCTCTTACTTGATAAGTTTGGGAGTCAACTTCAATCTTTGGCTGCCAGTCATTCAGCAACATATCGGCTTTACGAATTGTGCGGCAATCTTTAGCAACACCAATCAAGCTCTTTAACCCAAGTTCTTCATTCACACCGCGTGATTTGGCCTCTCCAGACAAAAATAACATCGAAGTGCTTTGCACTGCTTTTCCATAACTGCCAAACATCGGTCGGTAATGCACCGGCTGTGGCGTTGGAATCGATGCATTAGGATCACCCATTGGTGCTGCAGCAATCATGCCACCCTTGACTATTGCACTGGGTTTAACGCCAAAAAAAGCAGGCTTCCACAATACAAGATCTGCTAACTTCCCAATTTCGACCGAGCCCACTTCGTGACTAATTCCATGCGTTATTGCGGGATTTATGGTGTATTTGGCAACATATCGCTTCAGGCGGAAGTTATCACTATAGCTTGTATCTTGCGGCAAACTGCCTCGCTGTACTTTCATTTTGTGGGCTGTTTGCCAAGTACGAGTGATCACCTCACCAACCCGCCCCATGGCTTGTGAATCAGATGCAATCATTGAAAACGCACCCAAGTCATGAAGAATATCTTCTGCAGCAATGGTTTCTCGACGAATTCGAGATTCGGCGAAAGCAACATCTTCAGCAATTGAAGGCGACAAGTGATGGCATACCATCAACATGTCTAAATGTTCATCTACCGTATTAATGGTATACGGCCGAGTCGGATTGGTTGATGAGGGCAACACATTTGATTCACCACAGGCGCGGATAATATCGGGAGCATGTCCACCACCAGCCCCCTCGGTATGATAGGTATGAATAACCCGATCACCGATAGCAGCTAAGGTTGATTCAACAAAACCAGATTCATTTAGCGTGTCAGTATGAATCGCAACTTGCACATCGGTCTCATCTGCAACCGTCATACAGTTATCAATTGAGGCAGGAGATGTACCCCAATCTTCATGCAACTTCAAACCAATAGCACCGGCTGCAACTTGTTCGTGCAATGCTTCAGGTAAGCTCGCATTACCTTTCCCTAATAAACCAAAATTCATTGGAAATGAATCCAGAGATTCAAGCATGCGATGTATATTCCAAGGTCCAGGGGTACAGGTTGTAGCATTTGTACCAGTCGCAGGCCCTGTTCCCCCACCAATCATTGTTGTCACACCAGAACAAAGCGCTTCTTCAATTTGCTGTGGGCATATGTAATGGATATGGGAATCTATACCACCAGCTGTGATAATGGATCCTTCACCCGCCATAATCTCAGTGCCGGGGCCAATCACAATATCAACACCAGACTGCACATCTGGGTTACCAGCTTTACCGATTGCACTAATACGGCCATTTTTGATGCCAATATCAGCTTTAACAATCCCCCAATAATCAAGGATTACCGCATTAGTAATCACTAAGTCTGGCGTGTGGGATGACGGAAGCTGGCTTTGTCCCATTCCATCACGAATAACCTTACCACCACCGAATTTCACTTCATCGCCATAACGAGTGAAATCTTTTTCAACTTCAAGCCAAAGCTCGGTGTCTGCTAACCTAAGTCGGTCTCCGGTTGTTGGGCCAAACATTTCACCATAGGCCTGACGCGATATTGTTGCCATTTAGCACTCCACATCCTTGTTTAATCCGTTCTTATCTTTATACGATGAGACGGTATCCATTACTTTGCCTTGAAAACCATAAATAGTTTGCGTACCGCCAAAGCTAACGAGTTCCACTGTTCGACTTTGACCAGGCTCAAAACGTGTAGCTGTCCCTGCTGCAATATTGAGTCTGTACCCCAACGTGCTTTCTCTATCAAAACTCAGGGCATCATTCGCTTCGAAAAAGTGATAATGAGAGCCAACCTGAATCGGCCTATCACCGAGATTTGCGACTTTGATTGTAACTATTGGCAAACCGACATTGAGTTCAATGTCGCCCTGAGCAGATTGTAATTCACCAGGTATTATTGGCGTTGTTTGTTTTTTTTCCTGTGTCATAACCCTATCCTTAAAATGACTTAAACAATGGGGTCATGAACAGTTACTAGCTTCGTACCGTCTGGAAACGTCGCTTCAACTTGTACATCATGGATCATCGAGGGTATCCCCTCCATAACATCATCAACGCCAAGAATTGTACGGCCAAAATCCATTAACTCAGCGACAGTCTTTCCTTCTCGTGCCCCTTCTAAAATGGCAGCACTAATTAAAGCGACAGACTCTGGATAATTAAGTTTTAATCCCTTTTCTTTTCGCCTTTCAGCCAATAACGCTGCGGTAAATAGCAGTAATTTGTCCTTTTCTCTTGGTGTTAATTCCATTTATTTAACGCTCCTAACCGCTTTATGCCTGTGTGGCTATTTATCTATACCTGTGTGGCTCTGTGTCGGTGCATATATGCACTATGTCGCCCAAATTCTTGGCGCATTTGGAGAGTGACCAAACCAATGCATTCTTACCTCTTGCCATACTTGCGAGAAAAGCGCCATCATTGGCTCGCTGTGATGACCCAAAGCCCGAATAACCAATACTCGGTGTTTCTCGCTTAATGAAGTGATTTCAGTGACACCAACCACTCCATCACTCCCTTTTAGGTATGTATTATTCTTATTTAGCAACTCTTGTACCAAGTTGCATAAATCATCGGTTGAACCCGTTACAATCATGGTCCCTGTCATTGGGTAGTCTCGTAATCCGGCGCTTTTTTGGTGCAAATCCCCACCTTGAACATTCAATTGTTCCGCTAAAATCAGCTCATTACCCACTTTCAAGCGAGTACAACCGACAACACTCCCCATAGTGAAGCCCTCTTTTAGTGCAGGCCGCCCAAAACAGTGCAACTCCCAACCTATAAATCGCCCCCCTTCCTCGACGTTTATTTCAGTATCCATACGTACATTGGCGTTTGGGAAATATATATTTTCTTGCGGTAGCCACTCTAAAAGTCCATTTTCTTTTACCGTCAACAGCTGCTTTTGATGTGCGTAAATCGCATCGGAACGGTAAAATTTTGTTGCGCCTGGTGTGGTCACCAAAGCATGAGCCTGAGCCTGTACTTCGGTGCTGATTAACAGCTTATCGCCTCCAACAACACCACCAGGAGGATGAAGTAGGTATACATGACAAATTCCAGCTTCTGGGTACAACGGCCGCTGTACCGCTAAGGGGCCATGCTGTTTGCGATGCTTTAAAATTGTCTTGCTATTAAGGCTGTTGGTGGAGGCGGCGAAGCCTAACTCAAGCTTCGCGCGCCACCCTGCTTGCTCATTTAATACAGCAGCTGTTGGCTTAGATCTCACCGATGCAATATCAAACTCTGAAAGAGAAGAACATGGGCGTTCGGCGACAGGGGCAGCATCATGACTCATACCGTGAGGTACTCCTTTACTAACTGGTCTGAAAGATTTTCCATTTCACCGTTGGCGACGACTCTACCTCTATCCATCAGGCAGAAGTTATCACCAACCTTTCTAGCAAAAGGCAATTTCTGTTCCACAAGTAACACAGTTAGACCAAGCTCTTGATTGAGCTTACAAATAATATCTCCAATCTCTTGTACAATATTCGGTTGAATACCCTCTGTCGGCTCATCGAGGATCAATAAGCTTGGGTCAATCACCAGTGCCCGCCCGATTGCCAACTGCTGCTGCTGACCACCAGACAAGTCCCCACCACGACGGTGTCGCATCTCTTTTAGCACAGGGAAAAGATCGTAAATATGTTCAGGGATTTTTCGATCGCCTCTTGGGCGAATGGGTAAACCAATTTGCAGGTTTTCTTCTACGGTGAGCAAAGGAAAAATTTGACGCCCCTGCGGTACATAACCAATCCCCTGCCTTGGTCGGCTCTCAGCTGAACGCGTTGCGATGTTTTCGCCACGAACGAGTATTTCACCTTCCTTTATCGTTTGAAGCCCCATAATGCACTGAAGCAATGTTGTTTTACCGACCCCATTTCGCCCCATTAATACTGTGCACTTTCCTTTCGGTATCGTTAAATCGAGATCCCACAGAGTGTGGCTTTGTCCATAAAATTGATTAAGTCCTTTGATTGCCAGCATGATCACTCTCCGAGATAAACTTCTTTAACTTTTGGGTTGGATTGGATATCAGCCATGTTACCTTCGGCGAGGACATGCCCTTGATGGAGTACCGTCACTGTAGAAGCAATGGAGCGAACGAAATCCATATCATGTTCAACGACCACGACTGAATGCTCACCAGTCAATGAATTCAACAGCTCTGCCGTGCGATCCATTTCTTGATGCGTCATGCCTGCAACTGGCTCATCAACCAACAGAAGCTTTGGCTTTTGCATCAGTAGCATTCCAATTTCCAGCCATTGTTTCTGACCATGAGATAAATTTCCGGCGAGTAACTGCGCATGATCTTGTAAGCCAATGAGTGACATCACACGGTTAATTTCATCGCGTTGCTCACTATTTAATTGCGCTCTAAATACTCCCCAGACGCTACGCACCCCCACCATTGACAGTTCTAAGTTGTGCCAAACAGATAGACATTCAAAAACCGTCGGTTTCTGGAATTTACGGCCAATACCTGTATTGGCAATTTCAGCCTCATCCATTTTTAACAGATTAATTTTCGAGCCTAACCACACTTGGCCTGTATCTGGCCGAGTTTTTCCGGTGATAATATCCATCATGGTTGTTTTACCTGCGCCGTTAGGGCCGATAATGCACCGCAGCTCGCCTTCTTTGATATACAAGTTCAGGTCATTAATTGCCTTAAAACCATCAAATGACTTATTAACCCCTTCTAAATACAACAACACGTTGTGTCGGGTATCTATTAATGGGTTTGCTTGTGGCTTTAAAAATTCAAACACCTCATCGCGTTTAACAAATTGAGACACTGAATGGCGCAGTGAATTTGGAAACAATGAACTTGTAGTTGCTACTTGAGGCTTATCCGCATTCTTTGCGGGTGACAACGTCGTGTTTAACGAATTCATGCTGCCACCTCCTTCTGTGGTTGGGGTTGTGGTTGGGGTTTCGTTTTCTTAGCCGTCAATTTTTCAACTAAGCCAATGACACCTTTGGGTAAGAAAATCGTTGCGAGAACAAACAGACTACCCAGCACGAACAACCACACTTCTGGAAACTCAATGGTGAACCAACTCTTTGCGTAGTTGATGAGCAACGCCCCAACCACGGCACCAAAGAGTGTTGCTCGCCCACCCAGTGCGACCCACACAACAATTTCAATTGAGTTTAGAGGCGCAAATTCTCCCGGATTGATGATGCCAACCTGCGGGACATAGAGCGCTCCCGCAATACCGGCAATCACAGCAGAAAGAACAAAGATCCAAAGCTTGAATTTATCGACGTTATAACCAATAAACCTCACTCGAGATTCTGCATCGCGCGTGGCAATGGCAACCTTACCCAAGCGGCTGGCAATCACTGCGCGACAAGTCAGATAGCAGAGACTCAATGCCAATACGGTTGCGACAAATAACCCAATTCGGGTTGATTGTGCTTGAAGGCTAAAACCGAGAATTTCTTTGAAATCGGTTAATCCGTTATTACCACCAAAGCCCATTTCATTGCGAAAAAAAGCCAGCATCAAAGCAAAGGTCAGTGCTTGGGTCATAATTGATAAATACACACCTGATACTCGGGAGCGAAATGCTAAGTAGCCAAAGCCCCACGCCAAAATACCCGGCACTAATACCACCATCAAACAGGCAAACCAGAACATATCAAAGCCTTGCCAAAACCAAGGGAGCTCAGTCCAATTCAGGAACACCATAAAATCAGGCAAAATGGGATCGCCATATACACCACGATCCCCCACTTGACGCATTAGATACATCCCCATTGCGTAGCCACCGAGAGCAAAAAATGCGCCATGACCAAGACTTAATATGCCGAGATATCCCCAAACGAGATCCACAGCCATCGCTAATAAAGCGTATGTCAGGTATTTGCCAAGCAACGAGATAGTGTAAGTTTCAACATGCAAGAAATGACCTTGCGGCACGAGTAGGTTTAGTGCAGGAATAACTAACCCTGCCATCAGCAGTAATATCAACAGCAGTTGACCACCACGATCATCTTTTAAAATTGAGCGAAACATTAATTAGCCCTCCACTGCACGACCGCGCTGTGGAAATAATCCACGAGGGCGCTTTTGAATAAACAGAATAATGAAAACAAGAACAAGTATTTTTGCTAATACAGCTCCTGCCCAAGGTTCTAATATTTTATTAAACATTCCGAGAGTAAGCCCCGCGACAAGCGTGCCCCATAAATTACCTACACCACCAAATACCACGACCATAAATGAATCGATGATATAGCTCTGTCCCATATTCGGGCCCACATTCGTTAGCTGGGATAACGCCACACCTGCCACGCCTGCAACACCTGAACCTAAACCAAACGTCATAGCGTCAACCCATTCGGAGCGTACACCCATCGCCTTAGCCATCGAGCGATTTTGCGACACAGCACGGACTTGCAAGCCTAGCGGCGTTTTCTTCAATACCAATACTAAAGCTGTGAAGACCATTAAACAGAAAATAACGATATAGAGGCGGTTATAAGTCAGCGATAACATTGGATTAATTTCAAGCATCCCTGTCATCCAATCTGGTGTAATTACTGAGCGGTTTAGAGGAGAAAAAATACTGCGTACTGCTTGCTGCAAAATCAGGCTAATACCAAACGTAGCCAATAACGTTTCTAGTGGGCGCCCATATAGAAAGCGGATCACTCCCCGTTCAATAGCAATACCGACTAAACCTGAAACAATAAAGGCTGCTGGAATGGACACCGCGAGTGATAAACCGATGTGATTGGGCATTAACTGCTGTATTACATAAGTGGTATAAGCGCCAAGCATAATTAGCTCGCCGTGCGCCATATTGATAACCCCCATTACCCCGAATGTAATGGCAAGGCCAATACCAGCAAGCACCAGTACAGAACCTAAGCTCAAACCAAAAAACAGCGTTTCAGCAACATCATAAACCCGTTGGCTCTGCTGATAACTGACAATCGCTTGTTCTAACTGTTTGACAAAGACTGGATCGGGCGCGGCTTTCGCCTGTTCGACATCAAGTGCCGAATTAATGGCTCTAAATACCGTCGGCTCTAAAGAGTCAGATAATATTTCTATTGCTTGAGAGCGCAATTCACCATTATTAGACTTCAGCTGATCCATCGCTAAAATAAGCGCAAGATATTCTTTTACTTGCGACGATACTTCAACTGGGTACGCCGCTTTAACAAGACTAATTACAGCCGAACTACTATTACCTAGTAAACTCTTTGCCGCAGCTAATCGCTGTATTTCTGATTCAGAGCCTAGATGAATTTTGGCAATCCCTAATCGAATTACTGAGCGAAGGCGATTATTCAACCCTACTTTTCTGAAGTCTCGCTTATTCTCCACCTCTACTTGAGTCGTATCAAATAATCGAATCGCAAGCTGGCCTTGCTCTAAGCTATCAATGAAATAGATTTGATTATTCTTGCGATGGTAATAAACTTCGCCAGCTAATAAGCCTGTGAATAGTTGTTCACTCTGAGCAGGCTGAGTTTTAATYACCCACTCAATAGCTTGTTGTTTCTTCACAAAATTTCTTTGTGATAACTGTTTTTCTACTCCCTGAAAATCATTAACCGTAGCGTTTGTAACGAAGGGGAAAAACCCAACTAAACAGAGCGCGACCATAAATAGTCGACTTAACGCTCTACGAAACGTTGATATCTCCCCAATAAGGCTGCACCAATTTTTAATTATCATCATTTGTCTTCCATGAAAAACACAAATACTCGGCACTTATCTTTGATAAGCGCCGACGTTAATTAGAATTAACTTAATTATTTTTATTTAGAGCCAGTGCATTTACCTGTAACGACATTAAAGCTGCCGCACTCTAATGGCTTCAGCCAGCTAGCGTAAAGATCTTTTGAGCCAGGAAGGTAGCTCGACCATGCATCACCCGCGACGACGCCCGTTGTTTCCCACACCACATCAAACTGGCCGTCGTCTTGAATTTCACCCAGTAATACTGGTTTAGTGATATGGTGGTTTGGCATCATAGTGGCGTAACCACCAGTCAAGTTAGGAACGGTGATGCCAATAATCGCCTGTTGCACTGCATCGGAATCGGCGGTTCCCGCTTTCTCAACAGCCTGTGCCCACATATTGAAGCCAATGTAGCTTGCTTCCATTGGGTCATTGGTTACACGGCTGTCATCCTTGATAAATGCTTGCCATTTTTCGACAAAATCGAGATTTTCATCGGTATCAACGCTCATGAAGTAGTTCCACGCAGCTAGGTGTCCAACCAACGACGATGTATCCATCCCTGAGAGTTCTTCCTCACCGACAGAGAATGCCACAACGGGAATGTCTTCTGCCGACACACCTTGTGAAGCTAATTCTTTATAGAACGGTACGTTTGCATCACCATTAATGGTTGAGACAACAGCGGTTTTCTTGCCTTCAGCACCAAACTTTTTAATATCAGAAACAATAGACTGCCAATCGGAATGGCCAAATGGTGTGTAGTTGATCATGATGTCACTTTTAGCAACACCTTTTGACTCTAGGTAGGCTTCAAGAATCTTGTTCGTTGTACGAGGGTAAACATAGTCTGTACCTGCCAGTACCCAACGTTCAACCTCTAGCTCATCCATCAAGTAATCAACCGCAGGAATAGCCTGCTGGTTTGGCGCTGCACCTGTGTAGAACACATTTTTTGAGGATTCTTCACCTTCATATTGAACGGGGTAGAACAACAAACCATTAAGCTCTTCAAATACAGGTAACATCGATTTACGCGATACTGATGTCCAACCACCAAAGACCACATCGACCTTCTCTTTTTCGATTAACTCACGCGCTTTTTCAGCAAATAAAGGCCAATTTGAGGCAGGGTCAACAACAACAGCTTCAAGTTTCTTTCCTAGCAGGCCACCTTTGGCATTTTGGTCTTCAACTAGCATCAATATAGTGTCTTTCAATGTCGTTTCACTGATGGCCATCGTGCCAGACAATGAATGAAGAACCCCTACCTTGATGGTTTCCTCAGCTGCTATAGCCTGAAAGGATAAAATTAATGATGCCGCTGCACCAACGACTGCACTTTGTAACGCCTTGTTAGACATACCAATATACTCCTTTAGAATAATTATTCTTGATAGAGCAAACATCAGGCCAGTTTTACAAACCTGATACAAAATTCATTTAAACCATTATATTTCAGCACGTTAAACAAAGTATAAGTCCGTGTAAATATCAGAAAACCAAAAATGTATGCTGTATTATCGTGCATACATCTTCAATGGTGCACCAAATCCAAACGCGAGTGCACTGTTTTAATACGGGCCTATTTTTTATTGCACTACAATTTCTCATTCCTCTCGTTTCATCGTTATAAATGCATTTCAAATTAATAAGCATCGGCTATATTTACAATGGCTTAGATGCTTATGTTGAATGAAAATTGCGCAACAAATAATCATCCGATGTTGAGTGATGAACTAAACCGTTTTTTTTTAGTCAGAATGTCCATACTCTCTTTTTGACTGTTTTGTATCTAAAGGAAATATCATGTTGACGTCGACTTTCCAGCAACTTCAAACTTACCTGAATAGTCAGGTTATTGGTCAGCCTGCGCTTGTAAAACAGTTAATGATAGCCCTACTTGCTGATGGGCATATTCTGGTTGAAGGGCCACCAGGATTAGCGAAAACGCGCGCCGTCAAAGTGCTTTCAGACTGTATTGAGGGAAGCTTTCACCGTATTCAATTTACCCCAGACCTTCTGCCAGCCGATTTAACAGGCACCGATATTTTCCGTCCTGAAACGGGAGAATTCTCATTTCAACCAGGGCCTATTTTCAACGCCCTTATTCTGGCGGATGAGATCAACCGCGCACCGGCAAAAGTTCAAGCGGCGATGCTAGAAGCAATGGCTGAAAAACAAGTCACCGCAGGTCGAAAAACCTATACGCTGCCCGATCTGTTTTTAGTTATGGCGACGCAAAACCCAATTGAACAAGAAGGTACCTACCCACTGCCAGAAGCACAGCTCGACCGTTTTTTATTACAGCTGAATGTCGAGTATCCTAATGCCGAAAGTGAGCTTGAAATATTACGCTTAAACCGCGGAGAAGCTCTGGGCCTTGAAAAACCACAAGCGGTTCAAATATCGCAGCAAGACATATTTTCGGCTCGTAGAGAAACTCTTAACATTCATATGGCAGAAGATGTTGAGCAATATATTATTCGACTTACGATGGCGACCAGAGAGCCGACTCGTTACAGCGACGAATTGGCAAACTGGCTACAAATGGGTGTAAGTCCTCGCGCAACCTTAGCACTTGACCGTTGTGCTCGTGCACATGCATGGCTTGATGGCCGAGACTATGTGATCCCCGAAGATATTCAGCAAATGGCTTACCCTGTACTTCGTCACCGCCTGTTATTGAGCTACGAAGCACAAGCTGAAGGTATTTCAGCTGACGCCATTATAGAAAAATTGATCGCTCAGGTGGCCTGCGCATGAGTGAAACAACGATAACGCCAGCCTTACCTGTACACAGTAATGGCGTTAATGTTTGTCTGGCTGAATTACTTCAATATAAAAACCAATCTGTGCGTTGGCTTCCACCAGCGCAGAGTGTTTGGTCGCAACTTAATGGTCAGCACCAAAGCCGTCGAAAAGGCCGAGGAATGAATTTCTCAGAAGTACGGCCCTATCAAATTGGGGACGATATCCGTGCTATTGACTGGCGTGTAACAGCTCGGACAGGTAAAACACATACCAAGCTCTTTGATGAAGAGCGTGAACAACCCGTGATGTTACTCGCCGATATCAGTGCCAGCATGAACTTCGGCTCTCAGCTTTTACTCAAATCAGTTCAAACCGCTCACTTCACCAGCCTACTCAGTTGGCTTGCTGTCAGTGAGAAAGACCGCGTGGGAGCTATAGTTTATAACGGCCACAAATTAGTTGAGTGTAAACCTACCGCACGCCAGCAAGGTCCATTAACGGTCATTAACGCCCTTATTGAAGCGCACCAACCAACCGATAATACCCAAACGATGCCTTTTTCTACAGCATTAAAGCACCTACACCACCTTTGTCCTAAAGGCAGTGAAATCGTCATTATCAGTGATTTTTACCAGCTTCAAGAAACAGATAAAAGGCGTTTGAACCAATTACGCCAGCATAACAGAATCCAGTTTGTCCAAGTTTCAGATCCTCTAGAGCAGGGACAAACCCAGTTTAATGGCACTGAATTTGTGTCTGACAGCTCTCACTCTGCGTGGCTCGATTTTTCAGCAAAAAAAACACGCCAAGGGCTAAGTGAACACTATCAAGCACATCAGCAATTTATTCAAAACATCTGTAAAAGCCTTGCAATACCATTGCATCAACTTTCAGCGGCAATGCCACTAATGACTCAACTCGGGCAGACAACCAAAGCAACACAAGGGGGACTTCGTGGTTAACGAACAATCAACAGCAATTCTTCCCTTGGCTGAACTGCATTTACCTGAAGCACCTAACCTGTGGCCTCTTGCATGGGGCTGGTGGGTTATCATTTTAATTTTCTTAGTGGTAATGGCTTATTCGATATATAAGGTGATGATGGTAAGAAAACAAAATCAAGCCCGAAAAGAGGCGTTGGTTTTGCTTAAATCACTGCGCTCAATCGACAGGTTTAACGATATTAATTTATTACTCCGTCAAGTCGCGATTTCTTACTATCCACGACATGATGTCGCAGGCTTAACCGGCTCTCAATGGTTAGGGTTTCTTGATAGTCGGCTACCCGAATCTAAACGTGGCTTTGTGATGTTATCTCAACAATGGCAGCAGGGCTTATTCTCAAGCCATGCTTTGACTGAGAGCGATTTTGATGCTTGTTATAAACAAGCCGTTTTGTGGGTAAAAAAAGCCAACTTCAGTCAAGGAGCCAGCAATGTTTGAGTTTCTCTGGCTTTGGGCAATATTCTTGCTGCCACTACCTTGGTTTATTTATCGTTTCAGTAAGCCAGCGATCCAACCCTCAGCGATTCGATTACCAAAACTACCCGATGGTTTAGGTCAAAAGCAACAAAAAAGCCGCTGGTTAATGGGTTTGTTAATCACGGCATGGATAAGCCTTATTGTCGCCCTAACCCGCCCTGTTTGGTATGGCGATCCTATAGAAATTATGCCAGACCATCGTGACATGCTGCTCGCGGTTGATTTATCAGGCTCGATGTCAATTGAAGACATGGTTATGAGTAATGGCGATAGCATTGATAGGCTAAGTGCCGTAAAGCAAGTTTTGAACGACTTCATTGGTAGCCGCAAAGGCGACCGCCTTGGTTTAGTTCTGTTTGCTAATCATGCCTATTTACAAACACCACTGACCTTCGACCGTAACACGGTTCAGCAACAACTTGACCGGACAGTTTTAGGGCTCATTGGACAAAGTACGGCGATTGGTGAAGGGCTAGGAATTGCAACGAAAACCTTTATCAATAGTGAAGCCCCTCAACGAGTTATTATTTTACTCAGTGACGGTGCAAATACTGCAGGTGTTATCGACCCCATTGAAGCCGCAGAACTAGCAGCACGTAGCGACGTAACCATTTATACCGTCGGCGTTGGTGCTGAAGAGATGGAACAGCGTACTTTTTTCTCTACGAGAACCGTTAACCCTTCTCATGATCTTGATGAGAATATGCTAACTCGCATTGCTGAAATGACTGGTGGGCAATATTTCCGAGCACGTAACCCTCAAGAACTTAATAATATTTACCAGCTAATCGATCAAATGGAACCTATTAATACAGCACAACAAACTTGGCGGCCACAACAAGAACTGTTTCGCTTTCCGCTCGCCTTCACCATCCTACTGTCTATGATCATTATGGTGCTAAGGAAGCGATATGGCTGATTTTACATTTTTATACCCTGAATGGTTTTGGGGACTATTACCATTAGTGATATTGCTACCATGGCTCGCTCGTTCAAAATCGAAGCAAGGCTTAATTGCCCCACACCTTGCAAAGCAACTCGGTTTAACTGAAAACAAACAGGTGAATAAAACGCCTTGGCTTGCGGCTTTTTGGGTGATCGCTGTGGTTTCGATGGCAGGACCAAGCTGGCAAAAAAACACGTTGCCAGCCTACAGCTTATCGGGAGCCCGAGTGCTTGTTATGGATATGTCTCGGTCGATGTATGCAACAGACATATCGCCGAACCGACTCACTCAAGCACGCTTCAAAGCGCTTGATATGCTACCTGGCTGGAAGGAAGGTAGTACAGGCTTGGTTACTTATGCCGCTGACGGTTATACCGTTAGCCCGCTGACCCAAGATAGCCATACTCTGGCAAATTTGATCCCACATTTGTCTCCTGAAATATTACCCATTCAAGGCAGTAACGCTGCTGCTGGCATTCTTGAAGCCATTAGCTTATTAAAGCAAGCTGGCCATCAGCAAGGTGATATTATCTTAGTGACCGACGGGTTAAGCGAGAACGAATCCTCTGAAGCCTTAGCACTGCTTTCTGGGAATAAATACCGACTCTCTATTTTAGCGATGGGAACCACACAGGGAGCCCCAGTAAAGTTACCCGATGGCCGATTATTGAGTAATGATGCAGGCCAAACAGTCATTGCAAAAGTAGATATCGACACCTTGCTTCCACTTACCCAGCAAACTGGGGGGTTATTACTGCTTTCCAAGCCAACGAATGATGATGTCGACCGCCTAATAGCCGCAACGGCAAAACCCCAAGAAGCACCAGATGAAAGTAAGCATAAAGAATTAGAAGAACGACTAAATAATGGTTTCTGGCTACTGTTACCACTTACTGTTCTGTCATTATTTGGCTTTCGCCGAGGAGTAGTATTAGCACTGCTTATCACTGTGGTGCCTATTGACTCAGCGTACGCCGCATCATGGAAAGAGCCCTTTAAAAATGATGATGTCGTTGGTTTTGAATTATTTGAACAGGGCAAGTTTGCCGAGGCGGCAAAACACTTTAATTCACCGGCTTGGAAAGGTGCGGCTGAATATAACGCTGGGGATTTTGAGTCAAGCATTGAAACATTAAGCCCATTAAACGATGAGCGCTCTCGCTATAATCTTGCTAATGCCTATGCGCAAAATCAGCAGTTTGATCAAGCCAGCGAAATATACCAGGAGTTAATTGAGAAGAACCCAAACAATGAAGATGCTAAACGTAATCTGGCGTTAGTGAAGCAACTGCAAAAGCAACAAGAACAACAAAAGCAGTCACAACAAGGTAACGAACAGCAAAATCAATCACAAGACCAAGCGCAAGATCAGCAACAAGCCAGCGACTCTTCGCAGCCTGGTCAAGATCAACAGGCGAATAATCCACAAAAGCAAGAATCTCAATCAGATGAACCTTCTCAACAGGCGACGAATAATCAAGAAGGCTCCGAACAATCTGATGACGCTTCTCAACAAGGTGAAAACCAACAGTCGACCGAGCAACAAAACCAAAGTCAGGGGCAGTCAAGTGACAGCGCCCAACAGGATGCTGCTAACGAAGAGCAAACTGATGAGCAAGGAGGCGCTCAAAGTAAGCCACAAACTGACGATGATTCACAGCCTTCACAAGCTGGTGCAACCTCTGATGATAGCGCCAAAGATGAAAGCGCAGGCTCAGCATCACTGAGTGACGATGAACTCAATGGTGAGGAAGAACCCAATACGCAAGCAATACAAGCTGAGGGGGATGCAAGTGGTGAAGCGACGAGTAACGGTATATCAGCCAGTGACCCGATCCTGAAAAAACTTGAGCAGATCCCCGATGACACCGCCGCATTAATCCGCGCTCAAATGATTTTGCAGGCAAGACAAAGAGAAGCTTCTGAAGCAACGGAAAACTCATGGTAATAGCAATGATAAAAGCATTAATTAATCAACGTCGTCCATTAAGACACCAAAAAGTTAACACTTTACTTAGCTATTTTATGTTTCTACTTTTTTTCGTATTCACATCAAGTAGCCATGCAGCCCAAGCTGTTGCAACAGTATCGAAAAATGTCGTGGGTGTGAATGAAGTATTCCAGCTAAAAGTTTCTGTTGATGACAATGTTAACACCAGCTCATTAGACCTGACGGTGCTAGATGAAAACTTCAACTACGGCACCCCATCAGTGAGTAGCGGCACAAGTTACAATAATGGCGTTGTTAGCCGTAATACTGAATGGACTGTCGCGCTAGCCGCTAAAGAAATTGGCGAGTGGACAATTCCAAGCTTCCGCATCGGTGCTAGCCAAACCGACCCCATTGCAATTACATCGCTTAAATCAGCCAGTAACAATACGGACAACGATACAAGCAAACCAGACATTCATATTGACTACAATATCGATAAAGACAGCTTATACATTGGTGAGAGTATTCGCTATACCGTACGTATTCGTATTGGAGAGCAACTAAGCCAGCCTTCCCTTATCGCCCCTTCGGGTGAAGGACTTGATGTCAGGCAAGATGGCGATGACCACCAAGCTGAAACTATTCTAAATGGTAAACGCTATATCATTATCACTCGTGATTACCAAATAACGGCAAAGAAACCTGGCGACATTTTACTACGGGGCGCAGAGTTCAAAGGAAGTGTTATTAAGGGGAGCCGAGGCTTTGGCTCAACATTAAGGGTACCGGTTGACCTGCAAATTCAAGACGTTACCATCGAAGTCAAAGACAAACCAGAGGACTACAAAGGGCTATGGTTGCCAACTGAAGATCTTGTATTGGAACAACATTGGCAGCCAGAAACAAATGAAATAAAGGTAGGTGAACCTATCAGTCGTACCATTATGTTAAGAATAAAGAATGCAGAACAAAGTACGCTGCCTAACCTTACGCTTAATTACCCAAGCAACGTTCGTGTTTATGACGAAAAACCAATTTATGGCAGTGATGCTGGTTATACAACAATGACAATTAAGCAAGTCATTATTGCTCGCACCGAAGGTAATATTACATTACCACCATTGACCATTAACTGGTGGAACACCTCAACGAGTAAGCAGGAACGCAGCCATATTGATGGCCTTGAATTAACCGTGTTACCCGGCGATGTAGCAAGCACATCATTACCGGTACAGCCATCGCCAGAAATCACTCCTGTTACGCAAGAATCGACCAAACAACCTCTAATAACAGAGGAAAAATATAATTGGTGGCCTTGGTTAAGCCTTGTCCTGTTTGCTTTTTGGCTTGCGACTATTAAATTATGGTTAAACGAGCGTAAAAAACAGCCTAAGTCAGCAGGTGTGGAAGCACAACGTCGTTCGAAAGCGTTAACCCCGATCGAAGGGATGCTTCAAGCTGCTAAATCAAATCAACCCATTCAACTTCAGGCTTATTTTGAACAATGGCGTGGTATGAACCCGGATCATCCATCCACTAAGCCTCTCAAAGCCAGCATAGACGGTTACATGCAACAACGGTATGCCAAGAGTAATGAAGGAGCTGGTTCGACAGAGGCGCTAATAGAGCAGCTAGACGCATTAGAAAAACACAATAATACGCATAATAATGCGCAATCTGGTGCGCTTGCTCCAATTATTCCTAACACTTAATACTGCATCCCCCATTCCCATTCATTTAACAAAAAGCCCATGACAACATGGGCTTTTAACATTTCGCTACCGTTAGTTCCTTTTCGTCTCCCTAATTTCACACCGCTCAAGCCTAAGTAAGCAATGGTTTAGAAAACCTCTTAAAAAGGTTGTTAAACCAGCGTGACAGGAAAGTTTCTAAAATCAAAGGTAGATAAATATGGTAAATTCTGTTAAAAACCATCCCCGAAGTGAAATTAAATGCTTCAATATATAAATATAAATTATTCATATTCAGGATGTAACATGAATCAAACACAACCTTTCTTAGCCCGAATTGCAAACGGAAGCCTCGTTATACAGATACTTATTGGTATCGTTGCAGGTATCCTTATTGCCACCATGTCACCGGATAGTGCTATCAAAGTGGGTTTTCTTGGCGACTTATTTGTTAGTGCCTTAAAAGCCGTTGCACCAATACTGGTATTTATCCTTGTTGCTTCTTCTATTGCAAATCAGAAGAAAGGTGCACATACCAATATGAAACCTATTATCGTACTGTATCTTTTCGGTACGTTAATGGCTGCCCTTACTGCGGTAACGATGAGTTTCCTTTTCCCAACCACTTTGACTCTAGTTGCTAGTGCTGCAAGTGCTACCCCACCGGAAGGCATTGCTGAAGTTCTTAACACTCTGCTATTCAAGATCGTTGATAACCCAGTTAACGCATTGATGACAGGTAACTTCATTGGTATTTTGGCATGGGCTATTGCACTTGGCTTTGCTCTTCACCAAGCGACTGACGCCACTAAGCAAGTCTTCCATGATGTGTCTAACGGCATCACCATGATTGTTCGCTTTGTCATTCGTCTTGCGCCTATTGGTATCTTCGGCCTTGTGGCAAATACCTTTGCAGAAACTGGCTTTGATGCACTATTCAGCTACGGTCGTCTACTAGCTGTACTGCTTGGTTCTATGGTGATCATTGCACTTGTTGTTAACCCAATCATTGTATTTGTGAAAACGCGAGAAAACCCATACCCGCTTGTACTACGTTGTATTCGCGAAAGTGGTATCACGGCTTTCTTTACCCGTAGTTCTGCGGCAAATATCCCTGTTAACATGCAGCTATGTAAAGATCTCGACCTTCACGAAGACACTTACTCTGTGTCTATCCCGCTGGGTGCAACTATCAATATGGCAGGTGCTGCCATTACGATTACAGTACTAACACTTGCTGCTGTTCATACCATGGGTGTTGAAGTGGATATCGCAACAGCAGTGCTACTGAGTGTTGTCGCTGCAGTATCTGCGTGTGGTGCGTCGGGTGTTGCTGGTGGTTCATTACTTCTTATTCCACTGGCTTGTAGCCTGTTTGGTATTCCAAACGAGATCGCAATGCAGGTTGTTGCTGTTGGTTTCATTATCGGTGTTATTCAAGATTCAGCAGAAACAGCGTTGAACAGCTCAACAGACGTAATCTTCACTGCTGCTGCATGTAAAGCGGCTGAAGCCAAGCTTGAAGCGCAAACCAAAACAGCCTAGTCACTGTTTTAGTAATATCAAAAAAACCAGCCTCTAAGGCTGGTTTTTTTTCGATAGCATAAATTAAACCTTCAGCATTCGCCGTCGCTACTTCGTCATTTCAAAGCCTGGTACGAAGACTTCTACTCGACGGTTTTTAGCGCGCCCTTGTTCTGTATCATTAGGGGCAATTGGCTCAAGCTCACCCTTACCTTGAGCAACAATACGTGATGAATCAATACCAAAGTGGCTGCCAACATAACCTGCAACAACCGCGGCACGTTCTTCAGATAATGTTTGGTTATATTCTTCACTACCACGAGCATCGGTATGGCCGACAACATAAAGCTGTGTCTCAGGGTAATCGACGAGCTGTTGAGCAACCGGCTGTAACAAGTCAATATCAGCTTGCGTAAGTGCATCGCTATCAAATGCAAATGGCAGAACTGCGCTAACTGCGGCAACTTCCACTACTTCAGGCACTGGCTCTGGCAGTTGTTCTGGCTCTGGCTCGATGATAGCGACTGGCGCAGGTGCTCCCCAATGGTAAACCAAACTTAAGCCATAGAAATGAATGTCACTCTCACCCGGTTTATTCGTACCGGTATCACCGACTTGGTTGTAATATTGGTATTCTAAACGGGTCGATAAATTATCACTGAAATAGTATTCCGCACCAACACCAGCGGTTGCAGATACACCACTTTCATCTTGGCCATTTACCCCGTTGTCGGCATCAAATATGAAACCACCCGCTTTTGCAAACAGGTCAAATGAATTAGACACTTCGTAGGTAAACTTACCGACAAAATCGAGGCCTTGCACCTCAAAGCCATCGTTCAAATAATCAGCTTGACCTAAATAGGTATAACCACCTTCTAAGCCAAACCAAGAATTCACATTGTATCCAATAAAGACACCGCCGCCCCAATCGTCTTTATCGAGGTCTTGCCCTTTTAAGGCACCGTCAACACTATCAAAACTTGTTCCACCAACACGTGCCCCCACATACCATGGGTTTTCTGTTGCAGCCTGAACCGTTCCAGAAATTAAAATAGCCAGCGGAAGCAATTTAAATGCGTTTTTCATAACTTACTGTCCCTATTTATTATATATATCCAATTTACTTAGATATGCCACTACATAAATAGGTGTAGAACAATTACGTTTTTTATCCAAATATTTAGAACAGAAATAGCTGATATACTCTAGCTTGATCAAAGAATACGCCTGAAACTATTAAAAGGCGTTATATATTAATGAACATGTTAATAAATAACGCCTGTTATATCGAAGCTGTACAACTTATTGCTCAGCCATTGCCTCAGCAGTAGCATCTTCAACCGCCAAAAATAGATAGTTAATCTCACCATTTGGGGATGTCATCGGGTTTAACGTGACATTCTGATACATGAAAGGAGCTTGCTGAGTGATCGGTCGGACATTACGGCATTTAAACAAATACGGTCGCTGCCGCCAGATCAAAAAACTGCGGCAACCAAGATTAAACACCGGTTTAGATTTGGCGATAAACCATGCTTGTGGGATCTCAGGAAACAATTCAAATATATTTTTCCCAATCGCGTCATGAGATTGTTTACCACTGTGGTGTGTCATAAAGCCATTCCACACATGAACATTAAAATCGCGGTCAAGTACAATCAAACCAACGTCGACATGCTGTACCATATCAACCATCCAGTGAAACTGTTCAAATTCTGCAGGTAATGAAAGCATCTCTTAATCACCATCCATTAAATAAGCCAACTTGTTATCAAGTAATGGCAACGACTCATCAACAAACATCAATAGCAAATCACACTTAATATTTGTTCCTTCGATGCCATAGCTCACTTCAAATGTCATAGTACGGCGCCAGTTTCCTGCTGTTTTTTCAATCATACTATCAATAGGTGTGTGTTGACCAAGGACTACAGGGTGACTTTGAAAGAACTTAACTTCAGCTTGCTGACCCAGCCCTTGCAAGAATGAGCCGACCAAAATATTACTCACATCCATCAACAGTTCTAACTCAGAGTCACTACCCATAATATCGGAATAGTCCATTAAGCGGACGAGGTCTGAAACACTGGTATCACTAAGTAAGACTAATGCTTCACCCGCAATGCCCTCACCACTAAACCCCTGACATACCCCCGACATCGTGCTGCTACTTGCCAAGTGGCGCATTGTCATATGCAGCTCACTTACTTCAAATACATTCACGTTCGGCAATGGAAGATTGACGAACACATCAAAATGACGAGCGAGTGAATTGGCAGCTCGGCCAATCGCAACGTTAGCAACCTCTAAGTAAACATCGCGGCGTCTCAGTGCTGGCGTTGATACACGTTGAATGACGTCATCAAAGCTTCGGGGTTCTTGCGCAATAAGCGGCTGTAATATTGCCTTTAGTTGCGCTTTATCTATTGGTTTTTTTAAAAACTCGATTGCCCCAAGAGCTTTAACCCGTGTTTGAGCTTGGGGCTGAATATCACCAGAAACCACAATCACTTTCGTGTCATTAAGATGTTTACCCGACAACTGCATTGCTTCTAATGTCTGGTAGCCATCCATTACAGGCATGGTTAAATCTAAAAACATTAAGTCGAATTTTCGGCTATTGAGCGCTTCTATCGCTTCTTTCCCATTAACAGCAAACGTTACATCAGCTTTGATGCTCGACGGTAGTGCCCTTGCCATTTGCTTTCTTGCTAACGCGGAGTCATCACAGATCAGAATTGACGTCGACATTTTTCCCTCAATGAAGCAATAAATATATGCACGTTTACGTTACACCGTGCTTTAACTGCATGATAACAGCAGAATGATGCACGGTCTGCATAGAACACAATAAACCTAAGCTTAATAAGGATTACTGAATATTGAGTAACAGCTTTTTTAAGCGAAATGATGTTTTAAATGCGACTAATGAACAGTAGAATGCACCGTATTATTAGATATTGTTTTAAAGCGGCTCGTAACACTTATGAATGCTCTTGGCTCACAACAAAATAGCCACAAATCTACTCCCACCGTCGGTATCATTGGTGGTGGTATTGCTGGTTCAACCATTGCCCTTCGCTTGGCGGAGTTAGGTATTCAAGTTGACATTTTTGAGGAAGGCGTGAGCTTGGTCAACGGTCCTCCAATCTGCCACCTACACGCTGGTGGTAATTTATACCGTGAAATATCAGACGAGCACTGCATTACGCTATTAAAGCAATCAATCGATACGCTCCGTGTTTTTCCTCACACTGCGAATATACGCCCTACCGTAATTGCAATTCCCTTACATGACAAAGGGGAACCAGAGGCTATTTTACCTCGCTTACACCAGCTATGTAATGTATATCAGCACCTTGTAGAAGAAGATAATGAAAATGAAGTGCTAGGAAAGCCTGAGCACTACTTTAAACTTTATAGCCGTGAAGCGTTAACCTCATTAGCAGCACAAGAAAACCCGAATACACCAACATGCCTTGATGATTGGATGATCCCAGTTGCGAAGAATATCAACTTGGATAAATTCAAATTCCCCTTAGTATTGGTGCAAGAATACGGGCTTAGTGTCTTTCGGCTAGCGGCTACCGCCAGTTTAGCTCTGGAACAGTTACCTAACTGTAATGTGAAGACCAACAGTAAAGTCGTCAATGTTTCCCAATCTAGCGAAGAACATTGGGACATTGAATACCAAACTTTTGACGCACAAACTGGCAATCACGTGGTACATCAACGCCGTGTCGACTATTTGATCAATGCTTGTGGCTTTCAAACAGGCACAATCGACAACATGGCCAAGCTAAGACGTAAACGCCTCGTTGAATTTAAAGCGGCTTACGTTACACACTGGCCAGAGTGTAATGGTATTTGGCCGGAAGTTATTTTTCATGGTGAACGTGGTACACCTGATGGTATGGCACAATTAACCCCCTACGCTGATGGTTATTTCCAACTACATGGCATGACTGAAGACATTACCCTGTTTAAACAGGGCCTAGTCACTAGCACAAACACTAACTCACAGCCCGAGCTTGAACAGCGCTTCATTAAGAAAATCAAACAAGGCTGGAACGCTGAATTGATATCACTTCGATCTCAACGTGCAATTAACCATATGTCTCGATTTGTACCATCCTATAAAACGGCCACAGTTGGTGGAAAGCCATTATTTGGTGCACAACAGATCCCTGGAGATGATCCAACCCTCCGTGCCGCTGATGTTTCCTTTGACGGTAAACACTACGCCAGAACCGAAATCGTTAAGGCCTCTTCTGCTCTCTCTGCAGCTAATAGCATTCTTGATGAACTTGTAAGCAGCGGTTTGGTTGACAAATCACTAAGCCAAAATTTAATGAGTAATACTTTCAAAGTGACAACGTCACTGAACCAGAGCACTGTTGAAAAGAAAGCAATTGAATTAGCCAACGAAAGGCACTATCCAGAAGCCTTAGCGAAGGTTGTTGCTTACCCGCTTAGCTAATTTGGCTACGAATAAAATACGGCAAGCCAGATAGTTTCGCTGTCTGGCTTTGTCCAAGAGACTCGATGCCGTTGATGTGCCGGAATATTAATGTGATCGCCGGCCTGCATCACAACTTCACGCATCCCCTCTTCAAACAATATCTTAGCCTGCCCTTGTAACACCATTACCCATTCGCTTTCTTCTTGGTCATACCATTCAGCCGCTGGCGTTGTATGCCCTTTAGATACAATCTTCTCTATACGAACATTCTCTGTAGAGACAATATCTTCAAAGATTTCTTCGGGTAATTGGCTAGGTATATTGGAAAAAATATTATTCATAGTATCAACATGCATATATCGAGGAATGACGTTTAGTTTACAGACATTATTTATGAAGATCGGAAATTTTGGCATTTATGAGACTTTTCCGACACTATTTTGGGCATTATACAATTATGCTAAAGGTAGTTATTAAGCAAAAGGAGGACGTTATGAAATACAAACATATCCTTGTCGCATTAGAACTATCTGAAGAGAGCAACGTACTTATTGATAGAGCAGTTTTTCTTGCAAAGCTACTCAATGCAGACCTATCTTTTATCCACATCGACGGAACACACGGGGAGATTTATCCAGAACTGGTCGACATAAAAGCCGACGCCAACAATCGGCCGTTAAACGAACGTTCAATGACACAATTGAACGGCTTCTTGGAACAATCAGATTATCCAGTTAAACACTTCTTAGTGGGAACTGGCGATTTAAGCGACAAACTTAGTGATACCATCCCAGAGTACGGCGTTGAGCTATTAATCTGTGGGCACCACCATGATTTTTGGAGCAAAATCATTTCATACTCCAAACATCTGATTCATAAATCTACGGTAGATATTCTTGTTGTGCCAATTCAGTCAAAATAGTAACCCAAATAAAGCCCATGACTTTAACAAAAATATGCTTTCGTCATGGGCTTTCAAAACCCTACGCTGATCAGTTTTAGACGCTCATTTATCGTAAATACAGGTTTATCGAATCAAGAACCGCAATCCATTTACATCGATATGTAAGAAAATATGTATTACACCCTCTGTAGCAATACACCCCACAAATATCCATCTATTTTATTATTTTTCAATACGATAAACGATTAACCACACAAAAAAAGCGGCTAACTGGTCACAGCTCTCGCTTCGCTAAGAAACAAAATATTACAACTAACCCACCACTTTAGTTGTACCCACAACAAAATTATGGAGAATACAGTTTTGTTGTGCACGCAACATAGTTGGGATATCAACGAAACATCAGTAAAATGCAGTTATAGATAATAAATGGTTGAATATAATGACGACAAAAGCTCGATACCCACAGCTATCAATAAGCAAAAATCTCGAAGACTCCCCCTTCTTTATGATGGGAGTTGTACATAGATACTTTAGAAACCAAGCTCAAAAAGAACTATCTGCTAAGTACGATATTACAACAGAAATGCAAAAGGCATTAGAAGTTGTTAATAGCTTTGRACTTATTAGCCAACAAAAACTTGCAGATGCACTTATGAATGAAAGAAGTGCAACAAAACGCCTAGTCGATAATCTTATTAAAAGAGATTTACTCATCGCGGTTAAAGATGAAAATAACCAAAAACATAAATTACTGAAACTTAGCGATTTAGGGGCAGAAGTGAGAGCTTCAGGAAATAAAATAATGAAACAGCTTGAAAGCGACTGGTTAGAAAAGTTAAGTGAAACTGAAATTGAAGATCTAAATAAAACTTTGCGTAAACTTACTATGAACTTTTAATACTTTGTCTCTATAGAGCAACATAGGTGAATGAGTTATTTTTATTCACCTATTAATAAACACACAAATACATATAAAAGACGCATCTAAACGCAATCACATAAAACATAAGTCTATTATGACGTCATAAATATAATAACCATTAAATTTTTTAATTATCTATTTCTACAAATATTTTTTATCGAGGACGAAATGAAGAAGTATCTTTCGCTAGCTATCTTATGCTCTAGCGTATCAGTTAATGCTTTTGAAATTAATGACCATATAAGAGTATTAGGGCTCGTTGGCGCGTATCAGACTAATGGCGGCCCTCTTGCTGAAGGCTCTAAAGATGGAAACCCTATTGAAGCAAAGGTAAGACTCAATGGCTTAGCCAATTATGAAATTACCGATGGTTGGTATCTTTTTGGTCGAATGGAATATGACCTGAACTTCCTTAACCTAAAAGAAGGCACCGAAATAAAAAATGGGAAGATAAGAAAGCGCTATGAATATATCGGAATTGAGCATGCTGAACTAGGTAATCTGTGGTTTGGTAAAGACTGGGGAGCGACTTATGCTCACATGCCTATCTTAAAAATGAAGTATTTAGGATTCCAAGATGTACTTGCAGGCCAAGCTACATGGCGAAACAGCGATACGCTACTTTATAAAAACCAATTTGGTAAGTGGGGCTTTGTTGCCTCAACCCAACTTTCTGATTCAACACGTGATTTTGACTATAAAGATGATGCCTTTACCACTGACGGTAACGCTTTCACGATTACATATGGTACCTCACCATTTTTTGGTGAAGGCTTTGGCATAGGTTACTCATATCATGATGCTGGGTTATATGGGCCAAATGGAGATCTATATAAAGATAAAGGCGATGCAACACATAATATTGGCGCTAATTATCGCTACGGGTCTTGGTATATTGGTGCAACTATCGCTAAGTCTGATCTCAATGATAATGGAAAAAGTGCAGACCTTAACAAATACACGTGGGATGTTGCTGCAGAATACACATTCAATGACAGTTTAAAATTCATTGTTCACCACGCTCAAATATATGGTAACTGGGGGAGCGAAAACGAACGTTTTGTCGGCTATGGCGTTCATTATAATGCATTAACCCTTTCACCAGACTTAACATTATTTATTGAAGGCCGCCTTTCGGATGGTGGTGATAGCAATACAATTGAAGACACGCATGTCTTTGGTATTGAATATTCATTCTAAAATAAAAAAAGGACTTATATAATGCTACCGTTACAATTAAAACCAATCTTTAAAGTATCTGAAAACAATCACTTTGAGCTTATTTTTCGTTTAATGGTTGGTTTTATTATGCTCTACCATGGGTACCATAAAGTTATCAACCCTATGGGGTTAGTACCATTTTTGGAAATGAAAGAAATCCCATTCCCTGTACTCAGTGCTTACCTTGCAGCATATACAGAATTTTTCGGCGGATTAGCCTTGATGCTTGGTTTAGTCACACGATTAGCTGCACTTGGTTTAGCATCTTGCATGATAATTGCCATTATCACCATGGGAGGATTTAGTGCTGGGCTGAATTCAATGAATGGCGGTCTTGAATATCAATGGACCTTATTATCCATTTTTACTTTCTTCGTTTTCGCGGGCTCGGGTAAAACTTCTATCGATAACCTAATCTGGCAAAAAATCTCATAAAATCCCGCTAACTTAAAGCCCAGCACCACTGGTGATGGGCTTACTACGATTAAAAATCACTTCAGCGTTAAATACTAGCCCCGCCTTAACGGCCTAATGACACGTTTCGGGGTAAATACTATTGCAACCTCTACCTTAGTCGTCACTCTAAACAGGAGGCTTAACGTTAGGTGATGGCTATATCAACGACTACAATTCGGACAGTTGATCAGAGAACCAAATTTTACGCTGGAAGCGAGGATTCTTCGATGACATGTCAATTTTGTAAGGGTTAGTCTCTTCAGAGCGCTGTGGTATCTTCAAGATCTTGCACAGCTCTTGAGCCAAAAACTTCTCAATTTTCAGTACAACCATTTTCTTGCGTAAACGACCTTGCTCATCACGGTTCAGGATGGTTGGCATTGTGTTCAGTGTCAGAATCTCACCCAGTGCAGGGTTAGACATACGCTCGCGACCTTCAGTACTTGCGTAGAAATGTGAGACAGTGAATACCATGCGCTCGGGTTTTAACTGCTGAAGGAACTGACAAGATTTCACAACTGTTGAGCCGGTTCGAACCATATCGTCAAACAGAACGATACTCGGGTTGTTTAGGCCCTCGAATGTGTCTTCACTTTCTTCGTGAAGAGTGATTTCGACCTTACGTTCGGCAGTACGTTCTTTGTCTAACATAATGAACTTAGCCTTGGGTAAACCAAGCGTGTTGTACATCTCTTTTACGAAGTCGCGAGCACCTTTGTCTGGCGCACAAAGAACGAGACCTTCACCTTCTGGCCCGTAACTCAATATATTTGAACTCAGCAAGTAGTGAGCGTAAATCTTGTAAGGAATGAGGTTGAAGAAACGGCCTCCGAACACTTCGCTAAACATCTTCTGTACGGAAACAGAATGGTTATGCACCGTCACTACATCATCAACCCCAGCAAGCTTCAGCATCTGAGCATAGAGTTTAGAAGTAAAAGGTTGGCCATCAAACTTCTTAATGTCGGCTGTATCTCGCTCAGCGTGGGTATCCCCCAAATCTGCACGAGGACCACGATCTTGAGCTGAGAAAAATAAATCTGGCTCAACCAATACCACCCGGCTAGCACCGTTTTCTTTGGCCGCTCGCGCTATGATGAAGTTGTGCATGGCCAATTCCTGGCGGCTTGTAATCAGATTACCGGTGCTTACAATGACAACAATCTTTCCTTCTAAACTATTACCGATATTCTCCATGTCATTTTCATCTGAGATAAAGCGTGGGCAAAACTCAGTATTCATGAAGTGTTTCATGCTGATTACATCGGAGATATCTTCCTCCTGGCCCATTGCATATGCGACATCGATCGCGAAAGGGTTGTCGGAAGAATTACTGACAATCACTACATCGTCTGATTGTGCATTCTGGATGCTCATGGCATTCCTTATCAATAAGAAAGAGAGTTTGTTGCGTGTATTCTATTACAGAATGAACAAAACGGCAGAGAAAAACTCCAGTTTGTTCGAATGACTTTAAGACTGACGGCTAGCGCATTTAATTCCCTAACCTAAGGAGGCGTTACAGGCAAAAATTTGTCCTGTTGACTGTTTAGCTCTAGTGACATTTCACGCTAACCGAATTAACTACAATGAAATTAAATACCAAACGACATAAATACCAAACGACTTCAAACTCATTTTTGGACATTTCCTTGTTAAGGCTTTTGCACTAACTTCTCTCCTACCTATGAGAAAATGTATCTTGAAATCTGTTAACTGCCTTTTCGATTAGTTGAGTGATAGGGAAGTAGGGAATTGCAGTACTAGAAGTCAAACATTCTCATCAGCCACTTTCCTGATGGGAAGGTGATGAATGCAAAAATACGTTAATCGTTTTTTTACTACCCAAAGCAAGCCAATTCCTTTAGGGAATATCACTTTTTAGTTTTAATCACTTAACGGAATATCACTTTTTGTATATCTTGAAATCCAGATAACAAAAAGGTGAACTATGACACAGAAATCATTAGTGCCGATGATGGTGGCACTCATACTCCTTAGCCCGATGGCTATTGATATTTACCTCCCTGCTATGCCGATGATGGCTGAATCGTTTGGGGTTTCTTTAGTTAATGTTCAAGACACTATCTCTTGGTTTATATTTAGTCTTGGTTTTGGGCAGTTAATTGCTGGGCCGATGGCTGATAAGTATGGTCGCAGACCTGTAGCCATTACAGGTATTACGCTTTACTTCTTAAGTTCAGTAATGGCATATCTGTCTTATTCTTTTGACATGCTACTTGTTGCTCGTTTACTCCAAGGTTTCGGTGCATGTGCGACGACTGTTATTGCATTTTGTGCAGCAAGAGATTGTTTCGCTGAGCGAAGCGGTAGAGTCATTAGTTACTTGAACGGTACGATTAGTTTCATTCCGGCCCTTGCACCGATACTAGGTGGTTGGATCACAGCTAACTATGGTTGGGAACACAACTTCAGTTTCATGGCCGTATTCTCTTTGGTTGTGGGTATTCTAGTCATTAACTTATTCCCTGAAACACTCCCTGAAGGTACGAAGAGCAACAAAGTAAGTTATTGGCCAATTGCAACCAACGGTACATTCTTATTCCATGCATTGATGTGTTTGTTAGCGATGGCTGTACTGCTGACCTTCGTTTCGATTGCACCAGGATGGCTAATGGTTGAGGTCGGTCTTGATATCAACAGCTTCACAATGTGGTTTGGTGCTAACGCCGTTATCAACATTATCAGCTGTATGTTTGCGCCAAGGTTCATGGATGCATACGGCCAAAGGAAAACATTAGTAACGGGTCTTGCAGTGATTATCGCTGCCGGGATCTTGATGAAGTCACTTGGCCACAACGGTCAGGCATGGGGTTTCATGCTGCCAATGTTCTTGGCAACTGTAGGTGTAGCATTCCTACTTGGTTCAGCTGCCGGTAAAGCTCTTTCACCATTTGGTCATTGTGCTGGTACAGCAGCAGCTTTGTTTGGTCTGTTCCAAATGAGCGGTTCAAGTGTCTTGATTAGCATTACGCAAAAGATCGGCTTGGATTCTCCAGACCTGATGACATTGCAAATGTTCCTGTTAATCCCATTGCTCTTGGTTATGTTGGTAAGGAAATCAAATGAGAAACCTGCTAGGGCATGCGATTAACAAGCTGATAGAGTTGGGCCATATTTCTAGGGATAAGGATATTAGAGCGCACTATATTAGGTGTACGCTATTAGGGAAAGAATCCGTTATTATCTACGAACCAGCAGGGTTCAATGAAATATTGGTATCCGTTTGGTGGGATTACAATCCCACTGAGCATTACAAGCTTGATCAAACGGTGAGTCATAAACCACAAACCAGAAGAATCAAGTACAAACGCTTTGTTAGCGCAGTCGTTGGAGGTTGGATCGAAAGAGACATGGGCTTCTATTTGCAAGGTAGGAATAAAAATTCGCTTACCACGAGATATATGACCATAAAAGCAAGACTGGAGCTAAGGAACGCACCAATCTGTGAGCCGAATGGTTTTGAATTAGAGGGCGATTTCTTATTTTAAATAGATGGCAAGGTGGTATATACCGCCTTGCTTATTTATTTTTACCCGAGGTGCCCTATCCCCCAAGAACAACCACATAAACTACTTAGTCACGCCTTAACGGCCTAATGACACTTTCTAAGCCTTCAATTTTAAACTCTAAAGCCAACGCCATTAGCGTGCCAAGCTCGCCTTCAGGGAAGCCCTGCTTTCGAAACCACAGTAGATACTCTTCAGGCAAATCTATTAATACCCTACCACTGTATTTGCCAAACGGCATTTTCATATTCGCCAATTTAACAACATGCTCTTGATTAAACATCGACTGCTCTTTTTCCTATCGATTACGCACCCACTGACCACTGTTGACTCAGTAATGTTTGCTCATCACAGGTTAGTGATGCTTCAAACACAGCGTCAGTCGGTACTTTACCTACACCAGCAGGCGTACCAGTCATAATAATATCGCCATCTTCGAGTGCCATAAAGCTTAATACTTCACTTAGAATTACCTCTGGTGAATAAATCATCAATGATGTACCACCTTGCTGCACGCACTCATTATTGATTGATAAGCATAAACCAAGCTCACCCTGTTCCGGTAACGGTACAAAATCGGTAAACAATGCCGAGCCATTAAACGCTTTACTGCGCTCCCACGGTAATGATTTGGCTTTCAGCTTACTTTGTACATCTCGCTTGGTTAAGTCTAATCCTACCGCTACCGCAGTGAATTTTCCGCCTTGATATAGGTACGAAAGCTCCGCTTCATAATGCAGTGCATCTTCATTATGAGTTGCTAACAGTTGGTCTGAAATGGCTGAGTTTGGCTTTAAAAAAAGTACCATTTCTTCCGGTATTTCATTGCCTAGTTCATGAATATGCGCAACATAGTTACGTCCGACACAAACAATTTTATTAGGCGTGATTTCTGCAGAACCAAAACGTATACTTTTCATTTTCATCCTTGAAGGTTTAATAACAACTTAAAATTAATAACCAAACTATCACTGATCAAAAAAGTCGGCAACGGCCGACTTTATTCATAACCTTGATAAGGTTTACTCTTCAGCGACAAATATTAGATTCGCAGAAACTGGCACGCTAAGTAAAATGCTGTTGAGCTTTGCAATGTCTTTCAGCTTTTCAATACCAACATCTAAGCCAAACGCCGCCGATTTAATTTCAACAGGCTGTAATGTTGTCACTTGCAAACCACCATTTTCAAGCCCTGTAACCTGCACTTTCGTCGCAAGCTTTTGGGTTTCACCATGTAAATCCAGCTCAAACTCTACATCCGTTGTCATGGTTTTACCTGGCATCATGTTCTTCAACGCTTCAGAGTCAACACTTGCACTAAGCATTGTTAGAGGGTTCTTTTCTGTATCAAAGAGCTCTTTCTTCATACGTTCATCGCGTATTTGAATATTGGTATCAACACTGGTTAGGTCAATCGAAAGTTTTACATCTCCCTCATCAGTAATGGCTCCAGCAACGTTTCGAAATTTATGCTGCTCGAGAACTGAATCATTCTTTACCGATGAGAAACCCACTGTTGAGTTTGGCCCATCTAAGCTCCAGTTTGCCAATGCTGATGATGTGCCTAAAATAGACACCGTAACACCCAAAAACATTGCTACCTGCTTAACCACCATTCTGCCTCCTAGTACTTTATTATTGGTATGACTATAAAAATATAGGCCAGTTATCAATAATTTGTCGTAAATATTGGAGGCACAAACGTGAAGTTACTTTATGGGGGGAAAGGAAACTCGTTCGCCTTCCGCAGTTAAGATAGCAATGTCGATTGGTTTTCCTTGTTCATCTAAGCGAATTTCACCGATGGCGCTTTGATTGATTAAACGGTGATTACCTTGAATATCTGGATCGCGCTTATAGATTTTGAGGCGTTTACGCTTAGTCAACCAGTTCAACGGTGAACGAGGGCTATAAAGCATCCGATCCATAAAATCACACACTCTGAGTAATGCGTTAGGGAATTCGTTCTTAATACCACTTGACGTAATTTGATAAATATTCGGGCTACTTTTACTAAATCGAAGCTTGATGTCATAAGCGAAAGAGTAATGAACATCCCCCGAAAGAATCACAAAGTTAGTCGGTGTTTTAGAGTGGGTAAAAATACTCAACAACGTATTGGCAGAGCCCGGATGTGCCATCCAGTTTTCCGCATCAATTAATAGTGGTTGCCCTATCCATGTCATGCCTCGTTGCAGCATCTCGATAAACTTAACACCAAACATCGGGGCGGGTGACACAATAATCACAGCAGGCTCATTCAGTAATGACAGCTGAAGTTCCGTCAGTGCTTCCCAATCCATCAAGCCAGAAGGTTTATTCATTTTCGATTCTGAACGCCAACGACGTGTTCGAGTATCAAGCACTAGAATTTTAGGGCTTGTTTCAATGGTATAATGCCATTGTTCAAATCGATATAACTCACTGATCAAGCCATCTTGATTCTGGCTACTCGACTCAGTGAAAACCTGCTTTACGCGTTCAACAAAGCATTGTTCAAAATGTTCAGGGGCATTGCCCCAGCCTTGGAACAACCAATAACCAATCAAAGCGTTACCAATAATACGGTTTGAGAAATCATGCCCGTAGGCAGCTTGCTCCCAGCCTTTGGTTAGGTTCCAATCATCTGTTACATCATGGTCATCAAAAATCATGTAAGTCGGTAAATGTGCAAGCAGGCGGCGTACTTTCGGCAATCCTTCCACAAACTCGTCAATGTGCTCTTTTTCATCAAGCCATAATTGCTGCCACTGTGGCTCTAGCGTTTTATTAGCATGAGTAAACTGGTTTTCCCTTAGCCTGTTGCTATTAACATGCGCCCAAAGCTCTGGTGACCACACCAGTAAATACATCGCAATAAATTCAGCTATCGAGATAAGATGATTACCGGACTCTCTTGAGCTAAATACCGGTACACGACGGCGTAACCAGCCTTCGATACGAGGAAAACGGTCTATTACCCCTTCACCACCATCAAGGTAATGCGGCAATATTTTATCGCGGTGGTAATAGCAATGTTGATTCTGATATAACGCCGACGCAGAGCTTATCGGTGCATCAGTAAAAGACTCATCATACAAGCCAAGTAAATCGATAACTTGATGAATCGCATCGAGCATTGGACCCGCGACATGATCGGCATAAATTTGATCACCACTCATCATTAATAAAGATGGGCGCTCCGACAGAGGAAGGTTCGCAACTTTATCATCAGCGGCAACAAGGCTGTCTTTACTCGGATAATGTGGGTTACGGCAAGACCCATGCATAACGTAATCAGCGTGAGTATTAATAACAAACTGGGGACGAGTTTCTTGTTCATATAAAAGCTCAGGCACAAGTTTGGATAACAAGCCTTCGCCCGTTAGTATATCGTATTCTAGTGGCTCATTAACCGGAAATTCGCCTTTAAACGTAACTTGGTATACCCAAGCTTGTTCACCGAGCTGGATGTGTTCACCATCACTTAAGTCGGCCTGATAAAAGGCGTCGTGCTCTTCTCCACGATACAGTTCAAATGTGCCTACCAACGGTGCTGACAGCGCCAGCCATAAGGTTAATTCTGTTTTGGTACATTTACGTAGAATTGGCCCAGCAAGCACAAGTGGCAATGATGAATGAGGCGATTTTTGAGTGTGGTTAATAACGGACTCAGCAGACATACTTGGTTCGATCCCCCTACAGGCAATATAATGTGACACTATCAATAAATCTTTGTTTTTTCTATCAGAATAATGTCACCTTTTTGTCAGCACCACTAAAGCATGTTACTCAGCTCGTCATAAAACCAATCCATGACTTTCCCGCACCCTTTGTCACGTCGTTTTACAGCCCCAATTTCGACCCACAAAGGCTCAGGAATATCGTCAGTAGAAAGTTCAACTAACTCACTGGCGTACCATTCTTCTTTCGCTACATGCTCTGGCACTAACGCCCAGCCAATGCCCCTTACCACCATGGCCGTTATCAGGTAATAGCTGTCAATATGCCAATAGTTTGAAGAAATGGGTGTGGCTTGGGTATGCTCCATTCTGCCGCGAATGACGAGCTGTCGATAACAATTAAGATCGCTGATTGTAGGGGTCTTTTGAGCCGCTAAGGGATGCTTACGTGCAACAATGAGTGAGTGTTGGAAATGGCCTACAGACATAAATTCCAATGAATCTGGAATTTGCTTCACATTGAAGAGAATACCAATATCAGCTTGCTTAGTTGCAACCCACGTGGCGATATCGTCTTGAGAACCATTCAACACCGTCAATTTAAGTGTTGGAAAAACGTCTGCCGCTCGACCAAACAATGCTTCGAAGGCACTTATCGGTAGTGCCTCCTCCATCGCTACCGTTATAGAAACCTCTTCCCCTGTTGAAACTGTCATTGCTCGTGAATTTAACCGCTGGCACTGGGCGAGCACGGCTTGGGCTTCTATATACATATCTTCGCCTTCTGGCGTTAATACTGGCAACCTTGCACTTCGATCAAACAGTTCGAAACCAAGGTCTAGCTCAAGGTTACTAATTGCAGTACTAACCCTAGACTGTGCCTTTCCTAGTTTTCTTGCTGCGCCAGAAAAAGAGCCCTGCTGTACCGCAGTTACAAATGCATCTAACTGGTCAATAGTCCAATTCATTAAGCATGCCTTATTTGTTTTTTTATATGCAATGCATCATACCATCCGAAAATCGGATAGATAGTAACTTCAATCAATCTGTAAAACATCGATAATGCACCACAGAATCACATACGCCAGAGAAAATCATGCAAGAAACCATTCACACTCCTATTAATAACGACAGTATAAGTAAGACTTTCTGGCGTTATGCTATTCCATCGGTTGCAGCCATGCTGGTAAATGGCCTATACCAAGTTATTGATGGTATTTTTGTTGGTCATTACATTGGCTTCGAAGGACTAGCTGGCATTAATTTAGCATGGCCTGTTATTGGAATAATTGCTGGCTTAGGCTTATTGGTCGGCATGGGGTCTGGTAGCCTGATCTCCATTTTCAAAGGCGAAGGCAACGAAACAAAAGCACAGCAGGCACTTTCAACAGCACTGATCTTAATTGCCCTCGCAGGCTTACTCGTTATGGCCCTACTTACCATGATAGCGCCATCACTCCTGATCGCTCAGGGGGCAACAGGTGTGCCACTTGAAATGGGTAGCGCCTATATTGAAGTATTCACATGGGGTGCTGTCTTTACGATTGCGGCAGGTGCCCTGCCGATGCTTATTCGTAATGACGATAGCCCTAACTTTTCAACGGCCTTGATGGTTGTAGGCGCAATAATCAATATAGTTCTTGATTATATATTCATTGCACACCTTGATATGGGCCTAAGAGGCGCGGCAATTGCCACTATTATCGCCCAAATCAGCATTACTGTTGTGGCGGTTGGCTATTTTTTTACGGCACACTCAAAGTTAAGACTTAACTTGTCATCGCTGCGATTTAATCCTGGGATTGCAGCGAAATCCATTGGCTTAGGTACATCAAGCCTATTCATGTACGCTTATTTCAGCTTTATTGTCGCCATTCATAATAAATTATTTATGGATTACGGTAGCGCAGTACATGTAGGTGCTTTCGCGATTTTAGGTTACTTAATGACAATGTACTATTTGTTTGCCGAAGGTATTGCAAGTGGTATGCAGCCACCAGTGAGCTATTACTATGGTGCTGGTCAGGGTAAAAAGATTCGGGCAACACTGATACTCGCTATCAAAGTCGTTGTGCTATCTGGCATTGCATCACTGATTTTCCTAAATGTATTCCCGAATACATTGGTTAATTTATTCAGTAATGGCGATCCTGCCCTTGCAGCAGAAACAGTAAACGGACTTCGTCTACACTTGTTTGCAATGTTCCTCGATGGCTTTATTGTGCTGTCTTCAGTGTATTTTATGTCGGTCAATCAGGGTGGAAAAGCTTTAGCTATTTCAGTTGGCAATATGCTAATTCAACTGCCATTTTTGTATTTCTTACCGCAGATAATTGGCGTAAACGGCGTGTGGCTTTCAATGCCACTTTCAAATATTCTCCTTACGTTGATTGTGGCACCTATGGTTTGGAAAGATATTCAGAAGAAGCAAAACGATGATCTATACCTAAGGGCGGCAACAGCCTAATTGCCACCAGCCTGAGAATATTTTGATTAAAGTAACAAAATAAATACTTCAAGCTAGATGAAAGAGTCAAAAGGATCTGGCGATGTCAGATCCTTTCCTCTGTTGTAGCGTTATCAAACCTCTGTACATTCCTACTGATTCAATTCAAATTTACGCTAAATTTGTATCTGCCAGCCATTTGCACGACGGTCGTATGGAACTAATGCTTACCAGAAACCATTCTTTTCAGTTTTTAAATTTTCATTCTAGGCTGCTCTAAAATTTATTCGAGCTCGTTCAATTGCGAATAATGAGTGCTAATTTTGCTACTAACTTTGACTGCATCCGTACCTAAAGCGCGGTAGGTTTTGTTGACTAGATACGAGATTAAACTCATTGGCACAGCATAGCTGTCCAACGGGTTTTGGTTGCTCATGTGGCAAATAAGGTAGTAAGACACGCTTGGGATATACTTCTGTCCCGATTGGTCGGTGATAAGCAAGGTATCGTGCTCCGCAAGCTGCTCTAGGATTTCAGCGAAGTGGTTGACCCTCCGGCGAATGCCAATAACGATGACAAAATCTTTAGAAGTCACCGCTGCAATGTCTTCACCAATGGTTTGGCCAGGAAAAGGCAGCAGATCCACATTATTTCGACACTGCATCAACTGCTGTCGAAAATGCAGAGCTAGGGGATAACTATTTCGATAACCGATAATTTTGATGCGCTCAGATCTTGCAAGCTTCTCTATTACTTCGGTTAGATCCTTCTCGCCAAGTTGCGCCCAAAGCTGCTCCATTGAACGAAGCTCTTGCTGCAGCTCACTATCATCCATTGGCTCTGTGAGCACAGGCATGCCCTTATCTCGTTCATTTAACAGCTCACTTCTTAGTGATAAATGATTGTCATAGCCCAAGACCCGAATAAAACGGCTAACACTGGTTTTAGAAACGTCACACGCCTCAGCAATTTCATGAGTCGTTAACATCAATATCTTCTCTGGATTAAGCTGCAAGTAATCTGCCAAACGACGATTACTCTTAGTTAGCTCAGAGTAATGCTTTGTTATTCTCTCACTGAGAGGGTTACTTGTCGGACTCATGAAACGCTCCTATTCCCTGTAATATCAGCTATCGTACTGCAGATAGAAAGCTTTGCAACTCAGGTGTTTGAGGGTTAGCAAATACCTCTATACTGTCACCTGATTCCCACACCTTGCCTTCATTCATGAACACAACTTTATCGCCCACATCGCGAGCAAAATTCATCTCATGGGTAACAAGAACAAGCGTCATTCCCTCAGCCTTGAGTTGCTCTAACACCTTAAGAACCTCACCAACAAGCTCTGGGTCAAGCGCAGAGGTAATTTCATCACACAGTAGCACCTTGGGAGACATAGCCAAAGAACGCGCTATCGCAACACGTTGTTGTTGACCACCAGAAAGGTTCGCTGGGTAGGCATCAAATTTGTCGCCCAATCCCACCTTCTTAAGAAGCTCTTTGGCGATATCTTGGCATTCTTCAGCACTCTTTTTTAACACCAGTTTTGGTGCAAGCATAACATTCTCACCCACAGTTTTATGGGGGAATAAATTAAAGCTTTGGAACACCATTCCGACGCTACGACTAAGTAATCTAAGCTTGTAATCGTCGTCTTCGACCGACTGACTATCGACGATGATCACGCCTTCCTCATAAGTCTCAAGCCCATTCATGCAACGCAGCAAGGTACTTTTACCAGAACCACTGCGGCCGATAATGGAGATCACCTCACCCGCTTTGATCTTTAGGTCAACACCCTTTAAGACATGGTTATCGCCATAAAACTTATGGATTTTTTCTACACTAACGAGTGACATGGTTTTTACTCTCCAGGTATCGAGCCAATAAAGACAAAGGAAAACAAATAACGAAATAAAGCAGCGCCACGAAGGCAAAGACTTTAAACGGTTGGAAGGTTGCGTTGTTTAGCATGGTGCCGGCCTTGGTTAGTTCAACAAAACCTATAATTGACGCCAAAGCCGTACCCTTAACAATCTGGACAGAAAACCCAACTGTAGGGGCAATGGCCATACGCATAGCTTGAGGCGCGATGACATGTCGCATGCTTTGAAGGTAAGTAAGCCCTAATGTACGACATGCCTCCCACTGTCCCTTTGGCAGAGCTTCAATACATCCACGCCAGATATCATGGAAAAAGGCACTACTAAATAGCGTAAGAGACAGGATCGCTGCCGACCACGCACTCACCTCGACACCAACCAATGACAAACCAAAGAAGGTTAAGAACAGCTGCATCAATAAAGGCGTTCCTTGAAACACCTCTATATACACCTGAATAACTCGAGTAACAATAACGCTGCGAGTACTACGCAGAAACGTCAACATTGCCCCTAACAAACCACCACCAATAAACGCGATAATGGAGAGCAGCACCGTCCAGCGAGCGGCCATAAGTAAATTTCTTAAAATATCCCAATCGGAGAATTGCATCATATTCTTGGCGCTCCTATAACAATGGGTTCTTAAAAGTGACCTGTTTCACCATGAAAAACACCTGTCGCATTAACATGGATAACAGTAAATAGATAAGTGCAGTAATCAGGTATGCCTCAAAACTTAAAAAGCTTCTAGATTGCGCAAAGTTAGCAGCGAACGTAAGCTCTTCTACAGAGATCTGCGACACCACGGCAGAGCCAAGCATTACGATGATGCATTGACTCGTTATCGCCGGATACACCCTCTGGTATGCAGGAGGTAAAATGATGTGCATAAAAGTTTGGCGATTAGTTAAACCCAGCACTCTGCCAGCCTCCCACTGCCCTTTTGGTGCTGCCTCGATACCGGCACGGATTATCTCTGCACTGTAAGCCCCTAGGTTCACAACCATTGCGATAGAACCTGCTTGCCATGCAGTTAGCTTTATGCCGATTGCAGGTAAACCAAAGAAAATGAAAAACAGCTGTACAATGAAAGGCGTGTTACGGATCAGTTCTACATAACTAGCGCATAGCAACCGCAGCCAGCGTTGTTTATTGATACGTCCTGCTGCACAAACCGTTCCTAGCAACAATCCACCAAACGTAGAGATCACTGTAAGTTGAATTGTTGCCCAAGTGCCAGAAAGAAGCTGTAGAATATAGGGAGCAAGACCAAGTAAATCGAGGTGATAACTCATGAAGACTTCCTAATTAAGCGCCAAGAGAAGCAGGGAATGGTGCCTTCAGCCATTTTTGAGAAGTGCCTTCAAGCGCCCCCTCGTCTTTAGCTTTTAGGATCAAAGTATTGATTTCATTCAATAGCGCTGTGTCACCCTTCTTGATACCGATAAAACAAGGAGAGTCTTTCAGCATAAACTTAACTTGAGGCGCCTTGTTTGGGTTGCGGTTGGCGATTTCGGTAACCACAAGATTACCGGTAGCAATCAACCCAACCTGACCCGAAAGGTATGCTGATAATGTCGCGTTATTATCTTCATAGCGTTTCAATTTCGTGCTTTTTGGCGCTAACTTGCTTAATTCGATATCTTCAACTGAACCACGAGTCACGCCAACGGTCTTGCCTGCAAGTTCTTCAGGTGTAGACACCTTCTCTGCGTCACTACCAAACACCCCTAAAAAAAACGGCGCATAAGCATTAGTAAAATCAATCGCTCTCTCACGTTCTGCGTTTTTACCAAGGCTAGAGATAACCAGATCGACCTTGCGAGTTTGAAGGTAAGGGATGCGGTTAGCGCTTGTTACTGGCACCAGCTCTAACTTCACATTCATTTGCTTAGCAAGATACTCTGCCATATCGATGTCGTAGCCTTGAGGATTCAGATTAATATCAACAGAGCCGAAAGGAGGAAAGTCCTGTGGAACCGCTACTTTCAATACGCCACTCTCTTGAATGGATTCTAACTGGCTTGCGTTTGCAATCTGTGTAGTCAGCAACAGTGATGCTACCAATACGGATTTAATTACTGTCTTAAATACGTTCATGTGGAATTTCCCTATAAATGAAATTGAAACAATTGAAACAACTAAATCAATTACAGCAACGAACGTGCCAAAAACGACATCTAACAGTAAGTCGCTGTTATTTATAGATTTAAATTAAATTATGGTTATTAATGAAATCCACAATGAATAGAGTGAAGAGTTTTATTGGTGCAGAATGCTCGAAAAAGAAGCGATCACAACTGAGTTCAGGATAGTAATTAAGCATTTTTATCCAGGTCAATAAAGCTGAACCTTAAAGAGTGCAAAACGACACGCCGAACGCCCAAAGAGTTTGGCCGTTCGGCGTGCTATTTCGTGAAAGTTACGTCGTTATCTATAGTGTTCTGGGGTTCACCCGCTGTAATCACATATAGACTCTTATCGAATCTAGCGGACGTAAAGCAGCATTAATTACTCATATGCTTAAATTGCAGCTCTACCAAGCGTTGGTATAAGTCACAAGTTTTTAATAATGACTGATGATCACCGATATCCACCAAGCAGCCTTGATCCAATACTGCAATTTGATCGGCATGTTGGATAGTTGAAAGACGGTGAGCAATAATCAAAGTGGTTCTACCCCGCATCAACTCTTCCAAGGCTTGTTGAACATGATGTTCGCTTTCACTGTCTAATGCGCTGGTAGCCTCATCAAGTAACAATATTTTCGGGTCTTTTAAAATCGCTCTTGCGATAGCAATCCGCTGACGCTGACCACCAGAAAGTCTCACCCCTCGTTCCCCTAGGAAACTGTTATACCCTTCTGGCAGATTCATTATAAAATCATGGGCATGTGCCTTTTTAGCTGCCTCAATAACCTGTTCATCCGTTGCTTGTGGGTTACCATAGCGAATATTGTGGAAGACATCATGACTAAATAGCGCAGGTTGCTGTGGTACCAATGCCATTTGTTTACGTAGCTCATGCGGGTCAAACTGACGAATATCAACACCACCTAATGTGACCTTTCCTGCTTGAGGATCATAGAAGCGTTGTAATAATTCAAACAGCGTCGTTTTTCCTGCACCCGACGGGCCAACAAGCGCAAGTACTTTACCTTCTTCAGCCGTCAATATTAGGTGCTCTGCCGCAGCTTGATCGGGTCTTGAAGGGTAATGGAAAGTGACATTCTCAAATGCAACTTCAGAAGAATGCGTGTGAAGTGCAGTGAAACTTTGACTGGGCGCTACAATATGGCTTTCGACTTGAAGTATTTCTATCAATCTTTCTGTCGCACCTGCGGCTCGCTGCAATTCACCTAATACTTCTGAAATCGTCGCCAATGAGGACGCAACCATAATCGCATAGAAGACAAACGCACCTAAATCACCCGCTGACATAATACCGTTAATGACATCACTGCCGCCGACCCAAAGCATGCCAGCAATCGCGCTGAATACAATCACAATCACGCCAGATATCAATATGGCACGCTGCTTTACGCGTTGACGACCAATTTCGTATGCCTTTTCTACTTCATTTGAAAACGACTTTCTTTCTTGCGCTTCGTGACTGTAACTTTGAACAGTTTTGATATGCTCGATGGCTTCGCCCGCATAACTCCCAACATCGGCCATTGAGTCTTGGCTCTTGCGTGACAACGCTCTTACACGGCGCCCGTACACCAGTATTGGTACGAGGATGAATGGGACCGATGCTAAGACAATTAGTGTAAGTTTTATATTGGTCGCAAATAGCATGATGATTGCACCGACACACATTAATGCGCTACGCATCGCCATCGAAAATGAAGAACCGATGATGCTCTGCAGTAACGTCGTGTCAGTCGTAATGCGTGACATAATGTCACCACTACCATTCGTTTCAAAGTAGCTGGGGTGTAGCGTAATCACGTGGTTGAACACTGCGAGCCTTATATCAGCACTTACGCGTTCACCCACTGACGAGACTAAATAGAACCGAAAAAATGTTCCTATTGAAATGCACACCGTTACCGCAAGAATAAATTGAATCGCACTGCCGAGCTCTTGTATCGATTGTTGGGCGAACCCTTCGTCAATCAAAATACGAACGCCATGTCCTACAGATAACGTCAACGAAGCCGTAAATATTAGCGCGACAAGAGCAGCCAATACTTTCCCTTTGTAGGGACGAATAAACTTCACTAACTCAAATAAAATGGCTAAATTTTTGCCTTTTACATTTGGTTGAGSGCTTTTTATTGGCACTGCTTCGTTTGACGTGGATTGAGTTTGCATAGATACGCCTTTCTTTTGCCCGCAACTTAGAAATTAAAGCTGCAAAAACAGCTAGTGCGGTAAATTTATCGCGGYATTTCAACTTATCAAAGTGTCTGTTCTGCCGTCTACTCATCTTTTTATTATTTACAGGATTCAGCCGAACTAAAACTACAACTTGGACTCAATAATAAAAGTGCTGCAGCCAGCTAAGGGGGGCAGCAACTACCCCTGTATTCATATCATATGTATGCTAATCCTTCTCATAACCACTTGATATGATTAATCTACGCTGTAGACCGACTCGTCAAACCCTTCCGCAATAAAAGTAAAATTAGCTGGAATAACATCAGTTCTTAAATGTTTAATACTTTGGTATTCTTCTGAGAACCAAAATTCTTTAAGTTTTTCCATAGATTCAAATTTAAATAAGGTAAATTTCGCATTCTGATTCGGCCATGTTCCTTCTACGTGTTCTAAGTTTTGCTCGAGCGAACCAGCAATAAGTACTTCGGCTCCCGATTTTTCAATCAATGGGTGAACGGCTTCAAAGTAAGGCATCAATGAACCATGGTTGTCTTCAAAAATTGAACTACACACTAAGTACGCAGGTGTTGGGTTAGACATGTCTTTTTCCTTATGTATTGGCATTAACACTAGGATAAAAGTTGAAGTTAGGTTTAAGTCAACCTGAATTTATTATATGTTGAAAAGCGTTAATTCACGCTGTTCCATCCAGCTATCAATATAAAGCTAACAAACATTCAATCCCATATTGACTTAAAGTTAGGTTTAAGTTGTAAAGTGTCTCGACGAAATAGAAATGGGAGTCTTCATTTGAAAAAGCCACAATCTGTGCTGGGTAAAACCGGGATGTTATTTTTCCTCGTCATCATCAGTGCTTTTCCACCACTGACTATTGACCTGTATTTGCCTGCGTTGCCACAAATGGTTAACGTGTTCAACACCGATCAGGCAATGGTGAACTTAACGCTAAGCAGCTATTTCGTCACTTACGCAGTAGGTTTGCTATTTTGGGGGCCGTTAAGTGAAAAGTTTGGCCGTAAGCCAATATTGTTAGTTGGCCTTGGCGGCTACATGCTAGCCAGTATCTTTTGCGCATTGGCGGGCAATATCGAACATCTCATTGCCGCACGTGTACTCCAAGCGTTTGCTGGTAGTGCCGTCACGGTAGTTGCAACTGCGATTGTCAAAGATCTCTATGATGGCCGAGAACGTGAAAAAATCATGGCTACGATCATGTCATTGGTTATCATTGCCCCAATGGTAGCCCCTGTTCTAGGCGCATTTTTACTTCAAGTTGCGTCATGGAGAATGATGTTTGTAGCGCTGGCAATTTTTGGCGCCTTCGCCTCAGTATTGGCACTCTGCTATAAAGAAACGCTCGAAACAAAATACGATGGCTCAATACTGCGTTCTTGGGGAAGACTCGGAGTGGTATTAAAAAACCCAAAGTTTGTTGCCTTACTGACAATTTTTTCCATAACACCAATGGCGATGATGGCATTTCTAGCAGCAGGTTCGTATATCTATATCAACGGATTTGGGCTCACAGAACAGCAATTCAGCTACGCCTTCGCGTTTAATGCGCTATGCGCCTCATTTGGCCCAACGATTTATATGAGGCTATCTCGCTACATTCCAGTTCAAAAAATCATCACGCTTTGTTTCCTTTTCCTTGCTATAGCAGGCGTGCTAACTATCACGATTGGCAACATGTCACCTTTGATTTTTGCCTTTATTGCAGCACCCGCAACCTTAATGGTCATTACGATGCGAGTACCGGGTACCAACTTAATGCTCGACCAGCAAGACCAGGACACAGGTTCTGCTGTCGCATTAATCCAATTTTCTGCCATGATTTTTGGTTCGCTAGGGATGGTATTGGTGTCTATTCGCCCTGACTCTTTAATCGAGAATCTCGGTATCATTCAACTTATCGTGGGCATCACTGGCGGGAGTTTGTGGCTACTGGCTAGAAATCGCCCTTTCGTCACCGAAAAATTGATAAAAGAGTCGTAAAAGAAGCTTCAAAGCCTTGAGCAACATGAAACCGACACCTTGCGTGTCGGTTTTTTATATCCCAGTATCTATACATCTTTATATTTGTGCAGGATATTCTTTGGTATATGGCAGTAATCGTTAGGGTGTAAGGTGAGCCTATCTTGATGTTCAGCATCACTTTTTACATAGTTAGTTAACGGCAACACCTCAATTGCAATCTTGTCAGCATCATCTCGCGCTTGAAGGTAGCAAGTCACTAAAGCCAGATGCTTGGGGTTCTTGCTGTAAATACCCGTTCTATACTTTTCACCAACATCTTCCCCTTGCTTGTTAATACTATAAGGGTCAATGATTTCAAAGAAATAATCCATCAGCTGTTCAATAGAAACTACCGATGGATCAAACTGGGTGCAAACGCACTCGGCATAACCGTCATACTCTCCTAAAGTATTGTCAGTAGAACCGTTCGCGCGCCCAGCTTCTGTTGAGACAACACCAGGCAGCGTCTTCATAAATTCTTGAACACCCCACAGACATCCCCCCGCAAAGTACAACTCTTCCATCATTTCTATCCTTCAAACATTTTTTGTTGGCAGCTACATATAGTAAACAAACTATTAGGCAACCCACACTCGTTTAATTATGTCGCACATTGTTGAACAGAAACAACTAAGATCTTTCACTTAAATGCAGTCACCACATTTGTAAGCTTCTCTTTTATACCCTCACCATAGGGCGAGGGTTTAAGGGTTGCACAACGAAATTTGAAAGAAGAAACACATTCAGGTGACTGTTTATAATAAAAACTATGCTTGAACCTTAAAAGTAGATTCGAAAACCAGCTCTTGCTTCCAGCTCAATATCGAGTTCATCCAAGTAGATGGCTGGGGTTAAATCAACATAAAAGCCCATTGGTTTAACGCGGAACTCTGCACCAATACCCGGCGTTACCGCGACATAGTGTTTATTTCTATCCACATACTGACCACCAAGGAATAGGTATAAAGGTGTTCCTTGTACCGCATATGTTTTATTCACACCGATACCAAACTGATCATCAAGGCTTACATTGACTCTAAAGCCGTTATGTTTCATATCGACTCCCCAGAAAGGGTCACCAACAGACAAACCAATGCCGGTTTCCGCTTTGACAGCCATCGAAGCAAACATCCCAAAAGCCAACATCAGAGTAATTATCTTTTTCATTCTATTTCCACTGCAATACAAAGTCGAAATAGTAAAACGACTAAATATGTAAAATGTTAAAAAGTCAGAGATTTAACCGACATTTTACAGTGCAGGTTAGATTTTATACGCTGCTGGACAATGACTAACCAAATGCTAAATCAGCGAGGAAGCTTTACGATCATATTAATACTTTCATGAGATTCTCCCTTAGGGATATTAATAGCAACAGAGTACTTATCTTCACAGATATAGAGCCAGCACATTAAGCTATATTTGGACAAAAATAAGCTAGAGGTTTTCACTCTAGCCCTGATGATTTGGTAAAAACAGCAATCAGATTTATCGAGTGTGAAGTCCGCCATTCACATCAATTGATTCGCCGTTTACAAATGTGTTCTCTATACAAAACTTTATAGCAGAAGCAACATCATAAGCAGTTCCGTTTCGTTTTAATGGGTTATTTTCACGCCACTCTAAAACCTGCTGGTTGGAGCTCATTTTTTCATGAAATGGAGTCTCTATTATTCCAGGAGAGACTGAGTTCACTCTGATCTCGGGTGCAAGTTCTCTAGCCGCTCCTCTTGTGAAGGTATCTACCGCCCCCTTTGCGGCTGCATATAAAGTGGTTCCAGGGCCACCAAGTCTTGATGCTATCGAGGTTAAATTCACGATACTAGGAGCGTCTGATTTCTTTAATAGTGGAAGAGCTAGAGAGGTCACTTTAAATAGGCTAAACGTGTTCAAGTTAAAAATTGACTCCATTGTTTGCCAACTAAAGTTATCAATACTTTCCCTCGTCACCATTCCACCCGCATTATTGATCAACGCATCAAGTTTATCCGTCATACCAGCCACTTGTTCAAAGAGTTCAATACACCCTTCTTCCGTGCTCAAATTCGCCTTGATGAAGTTAACGCTCTTAGCTTGATAGTCTTGCAATAAAACCGATTGTAAAGTGAAAGCCTCATCAGAAGAATGGCAATAAGTAAGAATTAAATCATTGTTTTCAGCAAGTAGCTTCGCAGTCTCTGCACCAATTCCTGTGCTTGCACCTGTGATTAAATAAGTCGCCATAATTACCCTTCTTTTGAGTTTGCTTCGTTATAAGATTTGATAAACATCTGCGCGTTTTGTCTAATTTCTTCATCTGAAAGATCAGGAGAATACAACGAAGCTCCTAACCCAAAACCATCAATGCCAATATCTAGGTATGGCTTCATGCTGTTAACCTCAGGGTTAATGCCGCCGACAGCAAAACAGAGTGTCTCTTTAGGTAAAACAGACTTTAATGCTTTGACCCCATTGGTGCCGAGCACTGTGACAGGGAATAGCTTAATACCACTCGCTCCAGCCTCTAGCGCATTAAATGCCTCCGTTGGAGTAATCACTCCTGGATAGACCTGACAGCCCGCTTCGATACCCAGTTTAATTACGTCTTCGTTGTAGTTTGGTGTAACAATTAGCTTGGCTCCCGTAGCGATAACTTGTTTGGCAAGTTCGGGGGTTGTTACGGTTCCTGCTCCGACTAAATACTGGTTTCCAAACTCTTTAACCATCAGCTCAATGCTTTTCAACGCATCGGGTGAGTTTAATGGCACTTCAATGGCTTTAAAGCCACTATCAATAAGGATGTGACCTACACGAAGTGCGTCTTTAGGTTCTATGCCGCGTAAAATAGCAATAAGAGGAACATCTGTTTTAGGATTAAATTGCTGTGTCATTTCCAATTTCCTGTTTTATTAGTAGCATGCCATCAATAAAGCATTCATCGCCGTTAAAGAACTCACTCACTTTATGAGTGGTTTCACACGCAATTTGATAGCGGTTACATAGCTTTCCGTTTCCAACTAAGTAGGTCGATTCGCTAACAAGTTCTTTCAATTCACTTCCAATCAGAATTCCAGACAGAAAGTCATCCACTTCCGTCTCTTCTATTTGGGTAAATATTTTTCCGGTTCTTGCTTTAAATATTTGGCTCGTCGCCCCACCATTTTGTCCAGACAACACGCCTTTAACGAATGCAGTATGTGATTGTTTTTGCTCTGGAAGATCTCGACCTATAATGGTGTGCTCTCTGATCACCGAGAATAGTTCTCCCGTCATGAAGGAATCGAACAGCACAAGTTCATCATTTTGAACGATAACGTGTTTGCTATGTGTACCAGGTAAAACAGCAGTAAAGGAGTCACTGTTTAGCTTATTAATAAGACCAAAGACTTGAACCTCCTCACCTCGCATTACATCAAATTCGCCATTACCGGTCTTATGGCTAATACCAGGAACGATATAAGCCATGGCTCCCCAAGGCAGAGTAAACCTGTGTGTTTTATCAGCCAATTTGCTTACGCTCGTTGGGGTACTGACATAAGGAACGTTTACCCACCCATTAGCGCTGCCTACCATTCCCGCCATATAAATAGGCAGCTCTTGGTAATCTGAAATCCAAGCTTTCAACTCTTGCTCAAGCACACTTGCAAATTCATTGTCGGTGACTTGTTTCAATCCCATTGGTAATTCAATGTGCGCATGGACTTTATTTTCATGATTAATTGCAAACGCTCGAAAGTTAGTCGTGCCCCAATCTACAATAAGAAACTCAATATCTTTTTTTGATAACATATTGTTAGAACTCACTAATCAATTAATTTTGTATTGCTTAATAATGTCCATATCGACATCCACACCGATACCCGGTTTCGTTGGAATGGTGACTTTTCCATCTTCGTAATGAATGCCATCACAAATGAGATCTTTTCTAAACGGATGAGATGACTGATCAAACTCAAGCATGGGCTCAGTCGGGTTCAGAGATAATGGATTACACGGAATAGACGCGATAAATTGTAGTGACGCAGCAATACCGATACCCGAACCCCATACATGAGGGATCAGTGTTGTATGACTAGCTTGCGCCATTGCGGCGATTTTTTTACATTCGGTAAAACCACCGCTTGAACATAAATCAGGCTGGATGATGTCTAGCGAACGCTTTTCAAACCATGGGCGATAGCCCATCTTGCCAAACACTTGTTCGCCTGCCGCAATAGCCGTTGGTGAGTTTGATTTTATTTCGCTGTAACCGTCGATATCTTCAGGAGCAAGTAGTTCTTCAAGGAAGTGTAAATTGTACTTTTCAGTTTCATTAATAAGCTTACGCGCCTGAGCTACGTTATAAGCACCATTGGCATCAGCCATGATTTTTATGTCATCACCTACTGTTTCACGCACAGCTTTAATCAGCTTGATATCTTCTTCGATCCCAAAGCCGATTTTTAATTTAAAGGCTCTGAATCCATTCTTAATATGTTGCTTTGCTTCTTCTTTTGAATCTTGAGGATAGTTACCATCAGCGACACGGTAGAATCCCGTTGCGTAAGGGGTAACTTCACTTCTAAAGGCACCGCCTAGTAATTTATGAATCGGCTTGTTAAGGGCCTTACCGATAATATCCCAGAGCGCAATATCGACACCGCTCACAGCATTGATCGTTGCGCCACTTTGTCCAAATGGTCGACAAAGGTTATACATTTCTTCCCATAAGCATTCGACATCAAAAGGGTCGCGCCCTATTAACAAAGGCTTATAACTATGTTCAATAATTGAAGCGGCGATCATTGGGCTTTGAAGCCCATGACAAAGCGATTCACCAAAACCAATCACACCTTCGTCAGTAACAATTTCAACAATAACCGCGCTTCGATTTTTAGCCCATCCTTGAGAAAAATAAAATGGATTGTCTAGCGGTACTGAAATTGCGTGTGGAATTACGTCTATAATTTTCATTAATTTCTCTCAAAGCCATGTGTATTTACATTGTTATTCTGCTTCTTCAACATTCTGTTTTTGATTATTGGGAATAGCAGTGAAATGATAATAAGAGTGAAGAAAGCCCAACAAATTCCGGTAGATAAGAATGTTGAGTAGTCGCCTCGAGACATCAGCAGCGCTCGTCTGAAGTTACTTTCGGCCATTGGGCCTAATATCAAACCTAAAATGAGAGGAGAAGCGGATATATCGAGTTTTTGGAAAAAGTACCCTACTACACCGAAAAACAGCATCACAGCAACATCAAACATATTGTTGTTTAAGGCATAACTACCCACAAAACACAGTAGCATTATGGTTGGTACTAACACCGGTTTAGGGACAGACAGAACCTTTGTGAAAATTCGAACTGAGCTCAAACCTAGAATTAGCATGAACACGTTAGCGATCAATAAACCAATAAAAATGGCGTAGACCGTTGATGCATCGTTTTGGAATAGTAACGGGCCAGGCTGAATACCTTGAACAGTTAAAGAACCAATCATAATTGCCGCGACAGCATCCCCGGGTACCCCGAGACATAGCATCGGGATTAACGCCCCCCCAGTTACGCCATTGTTTGCCGCTTCCGGAGCAGAGACCCCTTCTGGTGATCCTTTACCAAACTCTTCAGGCTTTTTAGAAATACTCTTCGCTTGTCCATAGGCAATGAATGAAGCAATGTCAGCACCAACACCAGGAATGGTTCCGATAAACGCACCCAAGCTACCAAATGGAACACCATTTTTAAAAATGACTTTCCAATCTGAACCTTTTGGGATGACACGTTTAATTTTTCCTGTGGCTTTACTTTTAACACCAATTTGCTCAACGCCAATAAATGCCTGAGACATAGCAAATAGGCCAATCATGACTGGTATGAAATTGATGCCGGAATACAAGTTAATATTGTCAAAAGTAAAACGCATACTACCCGTGATATCATCCAGCCCGATCGTGGCGATGAACATACCAATGAAACCACTGATCAAACCCAAGAATATGGATTTACCTGATATTGATGAAATAATGCACAAGCCAAATACAGCCAGCATAAAAAACTCTGGAGCGCTGAACTTAAGAGCAAAGTCAGCTAATACTGGTGCGATCAAAATTAGGAAAATACAGCTAATTAACCCACCAATGAATGAGCTGATCGTTGAGATCCCCAGCGCTCGACCAGCCTCGCCCCGTGACGCCATTTTATAGCCGTCAAGAGCGGTCGCCGCAGATGCTGGTGTTCCTGGGGTATTCAGCAGTATTGCCGATAATGAACCACCATAAACCGCACCAACATACACACCAATCAACAAAAGAATACTTGGAACGGCATCCATCCCAAACGTTAACGGCAGTACAAGTGCAACACCCATCGTGGTTGTTAATCCCGGTAGGCAACCAATACACATGCCACCTGCAACGCCTACTAGAAGATATAAAATGACGTTTGGCTGTAATACCAAGTCTAATGCTTCAATTAACACGTTATATATTCCTTAAAACAAGATTCCAAACCGGAATGGGACATTGAGTGCATAGTTAAATACGCCGTACACCATGCCAACGATGGCGATTGAAAATAACATTCGTTTAATTACTGGAATATCACTAAACCAAGTAAACAGTCCAAATATTAATGCTAACGATGTCACTACAAAACCAATCGTATTCATAAGAATCAAATAACCAACGAGAATTCCCATTGTTATATAAACTCTTATATTATCGCGATTAAGAAGCTCTAATGGTTCGCTATCTGTTTTTCTAAACGTTTTAATAAATAAAATACAACCTGATATCAATATGGCACAAGAGATAATCATGGGCCATACTGCTGGGCCAGGAACACCTCTACGAGAATTTGGCAATTCGTTCGATAGATATAAAGCCATAAGAGAGAAAAAAATAAAAATTACAGCTGAAATTAAATGAGCTTTACGCATAATTATCGCCCCTACATTTGTGAAGCTTATTCGTTAAAGAATAAGCTTCACAGGTATTGCTTAGTTAAGCTCTAGTTTAGTAATGAGTTCTTTGAAGAAAATATCTTCACGCTCTAATTTTTTCGCAAACTCATCTGATTTAATGATTTCAATATCATTGTTTGTGTTTGCCATAAATGTTTTAAATGTGTCAGTTTCAACGGCTTCTAAAATTGCATCAGTCAAGAAATCAACCGTTGATTGTGGTGTACCTTTAGGAACCATGAAACCACGCCACGTGCCAATCTCTACGTCGTAGCCCAGTTCTTGTGCAGTAGGAACGTTAGGCGCATCTTTTAAACGGTTAGGCGCTAAAACAGCTAGTGAACGCAACGCTCCCGCTTCGACTTGAGATGCTACTTCTGCATAGGAAACTGAAACCGCGTCTAAGTGTTTACCAAGTAAAGCTGTGATTGCCGCAGAGGAGCCTTTATAAGGGACGTGTGTAAATTGTGTATCGGCTTTTACCTCTAAGCCCGCGCCAGCAAGATGCCAAATACTACCTGCACCAGAGTTACCAAACAGTAGATTGTTGTCTTTAGAGGCTTTAATAAGGTCTTCTAGCGTTTCATACGGCGAATCAGCAGGTACCGTGATTGCTGCGTAGCCAGAGTTTACAATCGCAAGCGGCGTTAGCTTTGCGTAGTCAAGGTTCGATCCGTAACCTTGGTGCGGAAGCATCACAAGCTCAGGCGCAACCATACCGATCGTTCGGCCATCAGGTTTACTATTTTGAGCATAAGACATACCAATAGCACCCGCTCCACCTGTACGGTTTTCTGCCGCGATGCCTTCTGGAAACTTATCTTTAAGTGCTTCTACCAGTGCACGACTTACACTATCTGAACCACCACCCGCAGAGTACGGAACAATGACTTTTACTGGTGCATCAGGGTAAGTAGAAGTAGCGCCTACAGTCGTAGCAATCGATGCGCTCGCGATAACAGCAGACATCAATACATTTTTAAAAAGTTTATTCATTATCATAACCTTATTATGGTAGGGAGAAGCTTCTTTGGCTTCATGAGGTATTTATATTGAGGTGCTTAATTAGTTTATGACATTAAATATCATTAAAACTAATTAAACGGCCCATTATGTAATTAACACGGATAGTGTTAATTAATTCTTAATTTATTTGTTCTGAAATTCTTTCACTGTAACTTTGAATTATAGGGATAAGTTCATTCATTCTCTGTTCATCCATATAATCTTTAATACTCGTCACTGAGATAGCCGCTATAATATTACCTGTCTTATTTCTAATAGGTGCAGCAACACAACGAACAAAATCTTCATTGTCTTCTAAGTCAAAGCTATAACCACCACGGGAATAAGATTCCATTCGACTTATCATCTCTTCCGTTTTATTGGGTATCTGTTCTTTAATTAATCGATGGCATTCCGTTTTAGGCATATCTATCATTAATGATTTACCAATTCCCGTTACTGCAATTGGAAGTCGGTCTCCAACTTTAGAGCGTAACTGAATGGTTCTATTTCCAGGAATCTTGTCTAGATAAAATATCTGGTCTTCATCTTTTATGCCTAAATGAACCGTATCATTCGTTAGGTTTTTTAATTCTTCTAGAAACGGTCTTGCTATATGTTTCAGAGGCATTGATTGTGTTGCAATGTTTCCTAAAGTGATGAGCTTCGTACCTAGAGTAAAACCTATACCTTTAACATCACGAATGAGATGTTGAGAGATCAGTGTTTGTAGCATTCTATGAACGGTAGTGGTCGGTATCTCCACTCTTTCAGAAATTGCTTTTAGATTTCGGTCCCCCATTGCAACCGCATCAATAATACTAATCGCTTTGACCACAGACTGATTCTGGCTCATCACTACTCTTCTAATCAAATTGTCAGTAAAGCTAATATAGTGTTTTACGAATGTTGTAATTGTGATCGCAATCTCGATTCCATTTGGTGAAATTAGATTTCCACATAGTGGAATTTTCAAACTAAATTAAATAGCATTACGAAAAATTGTGATCTGTTTAAGCCATGGCGGGGGAACGATCTACGTTGGTTATTGGGGTTAAAGAAGATAACTTTAGTTCTAACTTTAAAGGGGAAAGTTCATTAGTATCCAGTTCGGTACCGACTCGCTAACTCACTTTGGGGCAGAACTAAGCTAGAGGCTTTGCTTTAGTTCTGCTGAGCTGATTAGCTAAACGAGAGCTGCTTCTATCAACTCGTTACATCATACCCACTAGATAAGTACTGCCGTTTGAATTTCTTTTGATTTCATCGCATGCTGATACCCTATTTTTGTTATACGCATTGGCGTTACTGGCATGCCATAGAAATCTTTTTTCGCCCCCAGTACTTCTGCACCGATCTCTTTTACAATACTGACTGTTGTATCGCGAGCATCGATTAAAATTTCATCTTCTTCTACGAGCATGTTACCTAAAGAGTGATGAGCAAGGGACTTACCAATTCCAAGCCCTCGAAATCGATTGTCTACAACAAAACGTCCCCAGTGCCATACCCCACTCTCCTCCCAACACGCGACGGCCCCTAAAACATACTCGCCTGAACGTGCAATCCACCACTTTTGAGGAATATCAGCTGAAAGTGGCACTAAATGCTGTGGAATACTTTGCTCACCGGAGAATGTATCACTTAGCAGAGCGTCGATTTCAGCACTGTATATAGGCGTTAACTCTTCAATTTGAACTCGTGCTTTGTTATTGGTCGCATTTTTACGGAAGGCACTCAGCCTAAGCGTTCTTAAACCATGAATGACATCTTGTATTTCTTCTGAATCAAGTAAACCTAGCATTTGAGACACTTCAGCATTGGCTGCATTGTCGGCTTCTTTTAGCCTATCTAAACCCTCAGATCTTAACGCTAAGATCTTCTGTCGCTTATCACTTGGGCTTGGTAACACCTCCACATATTCTTTCTCTACCAGCGTATTCAATGTTCTGCTAAGCGACGCTTTTTCGATATTCAGCTGAAGACATAACTCTGAAAAGGGTGTTTGCCCATTTTTTCGTAGGTAGGTTAAAAGGTGCGATTGCGTAAGCGACATACCTGAATTTAAGCAATTCTTATCAAGCAAACCTAGCTCTCGGACTAAGTAACGTAACTCGCTCCTAATTTGTTTTACTGATGACATAAATCCAACTCAAACTTGTTGATAGTATCAACAAGTTTGCACGTAAAGATGAAAATATCAACTCCAATACACTATTAGTATGATTTTCAACCATAAAAAAAGGATCTGACAAAGTCAGATCCTTAGAGTGCTATCAATCTAGATTAGTGCAAACGCGTTAGTTAATTAAAAAATGCCTTTCTTTTTAATCTTTTGAACATGCGCTAGACGCTCATTTAAATCGATAACAGGTTCAGCCTCTTCTTGCTCTGAATTAGCTTTGGTACCAACCGTATTTTTCGATAAATTTCTTATCAACGCCTGTTGAGATGCCAACATTGTTTTTAATTCTGCCAGCTCTTTCGCCTGAGAATCAATCATATTGATTAACTGGCTATTTTGTTCTGCCGTCGTCGACATCGCATCAGAAACTGCGCCAATAACATTTTCAGTTTCAATCAATAATGATGAAACAGGCGTTGAGCCAAGCTGCTCACGCGTTAAGGCTGACTCGTCTTTAACTTGCTGACAAATAGAATTTTTAAGCATCTCAAACAACTCAGCTTGATCGGCATTGCCTGCTGCTGAATCGCTGCTTGCACTGTTATACCCCAAACCTTTAAGTGTGTTACCTAAGGTAAATTCGGTTACTTGTGCTTCTGTTAGCTGCACACTCAGTTGCTGTGAGAGTTCAGGATTCAGCAAATGTAAAAACAACCCACTTAAGTACACTTGCTTATGTACATGTGTCGCATTGTGTAAAGCTACGCTGTTTTCATTACCTGTTGCTGTGTTTAGCCTCGTTAATTCTTCAGCCCACTGATGTAGCACTTTACTGGCGTAAAGATCTGCAGGGTTATTCAGTGGGTCTAGAAAAATCGAATAGCTGATACGCTTTAGACGATTAGACATTCACCGCCTCTTGTTCTGGCATGTTTACCGCTTCACCATCTGCATGATACAGACAAAGCTCACGAGCCAACGCTTCTTGTGGAGTGTCGACTAGCACAACGCGATCACCTAGGGTTTCATAGGCTTTTTTCACCGCTGGATAAATTAAGCTTGCGCCACCACCAACGAGGTATACTCGGTTCGGGTTTTTCGCAAATTTCTTCGCTTCATACGCAACCTGCTTGCCAAGTTCATCGATTTTAGTTTCAATCTTTTCAAGAATAAGCGGTATCTGGCTTTCATCATTTACAACGTCTCGTACAAAGTCGAGATTTCCACGTTGTTTTATTAATTCGTTCGCCACTAGGTAACTTGAATCACTGTCTGCTACAGCAAGTGATTTGCGAGCCACATCGGTCACCATAGAAACGCCAATTTCATTATTACCGTATATAGCGGATACATCATCGAATTCACCGACAATCACCCCCATATCGAGTGTAGTACCGCCGATGTCGACGACTAACGAACGGTTAAACTGACTAACAGCCTGCATGGTAAGCGTTGAAAGGACAGCTGGTAGGCTTTCTGGCATTACTTCAACATCAATAATGTCGAACAGGTCGCCTTTATTTAATTCGATTTGGCGCATAAGATTATCACGCTTACGAGCAATTTTATCTTCGTTTTTCTGGCAGTCTTCAGCGTTGTAATACTCAGTAATTGGTAGTGTAACCACCAGCTTGACCGGTCCAGGTACAACCCCTGTTTGTAGCAAGGCATGATGCACAGATAGTAGATTCAAATCATCATACTGGTAATCAACGTGTGTCGTTTCCAATGCCTTGTCGGATGTCATGTCGTAGGTATATTTGGTCGAGCCAATCGTGTAGTTAAAGATCTTTTTATCTTTTCTTAACGCAGCACTCTTCCAGTTCTTACGAAACGAGTTCGGGGAAATAACGGTATGTAGTTCACCATTTTCAATCCAACTCACTTTAACGTTGGTTGAGCCGTCATCAACTGCAAATTTACGTGGCGTCATCGTGATCCTGCTTCTATTCTCAATGCGATAAATACTTGTCTGCGCGGAAGTTAATAAAAACCTAGCCATGATGGCAAACCCAGTACTTGTGAATTGAAGCGATACAACAAAAAGAAAATATTCTGAATTTTTATTTAAGTCTGAGTTAATTTGGTCGATCTGGTTTAATTAATAGCAATTAAATGTCGCCAAATACGTTTATATTTAGCCGAGACAGTAGAGTGAAGGCGCAGCTTCCTTGCAGCTTTTTTATTTCCCTTTCTACACGTCATGTAGTCGGTGTTAAATTACTTAGCATTAATAATGCATCTTAATCAATTGCTGTATTAGTATCTTCCTGCTTTAAATCTTGCCATTACAGTCATAACTTTATATACATAGATTACTATTTAGTCAGTCGCGAAAATGAAATATCACTGAAATTAAACCTTAATGGATTCACCTTATTTTGTGAGTCAGATAATTATGAGGTGTGTATGTTCATTAATAACATTAAAATGCGTAAAACTGCTTTATGTATAATGTCGGTTTTACTTGCAGGTTGTAATTCTAGTTCCAACTCAACTGATGACAAAGTTACGCCTACTGGGCGCTGGATGTCTGGGGATTTACACGTTCACAGTACCGTTTCGTCAGATGCTCGAGATACAATGGTTGATATTCTTTATCACGCCTTTGATGAATTCAACCTTGATTATGTTTTCTTCTCTAACCACATGCGTGATAGCAGCCAAGATCATCAAGATAATGATGTTGGTAAACAACTCTATTATGAGGCAATGCGTAAGTACGAATTGCCTGAAATTAAGTATCTAAAAAACAGGCTCTACGCAGATAAAATAATAAATACCACGTTCGAGTGGGATATGCCGGGGCACGAGCACTACAATATCGGTATTATTGGTTCACCAGAACAACAAGAAACAATCCTAGAAGCCGTTAAACTGTTTGAATACAAGTTTAGCTATCAAAACAGCGTTGACCTTTTTGACTCTGCAGATATTGCAAGGTGGGATGAGTTAGGTATTAAACGTTATAACGGTGAAGATAAAGATCAAGCAGGTAAACATCAAGACGCGATTAAAGCACTCGCATGGCTACAAGAGAACTATTCAGGTTCTAGCTATGGATTGCTAAACCACCCTCTTCGTTATGAAAATAGTTACACCATTGCGGATATTCGCGATCTAAACAATGCTGCACCTGATGTTTTCTTCCTTATTGAAGGTATGGTTGGTGGGCAGTTTGGTAATGGCCGTGGCGATTATTCCCTTTCAGGTGGAAGCGCTGGTGTATTTGGTGGCGTAGACCCAGTAGTCGCTAAAGTAGGTGGTTGGTGGGATGATCTGCTAAGTGAGGGGCGTAAGATCTGGAATGTCGCCAATTCCGATCATCACTTCAAAATTCGCGAACCCTATACTAGTAGCTACTATCCAGGAGAATACGCGAAGAACTACACTTTCGTTAAGGGTGAAGATGAGCAAGCAATCCTAGAAGGTCTTCGTTCAGGACAAAGCTTTGCTGCCTATGGTGATTTAATTAATGCCTTAGATTTTACGATTAGCACTAATGGTGAACAAGCATCAATGGGAGACGAGGTTCACGCTTCTTCTGGCGATAAAGTAACGATCACTGTTCGTTTCAAGAGCCCAGAAAGTAATAACCTAGAAATCTCAGCCGGTGATGGTTACTTTGGCATTGGTGATAACCCAGGCGTACACCATGTCGATCTGATTGCAGGTGCAGTGACTGGTATGATTGATGCCGACTCGCCTAAATACGACAGTGCCAATAACTCAGATGCTAAAGTGGTTAAAAGCTTCACAAAGAGTGACTGGAAAGTTGATAACAACGGTTTCTTCACAATGTCATACACATTTGAAGCTGCTCGTAATGAATATTACCGACTACGAGGCACTTCATTAGATTATAACGTTGACGGACTAACTATTGATGGTGAGCCCCAAAGATGGCTTGGCCTAGAGAAAGACACTGATGAGAGCGATCTCGCATTTCGTAATCGTGTAAATAAACGCACTTATCAAGATGTCTGGTTCTATAGTAATCCTGTGTATTTATCATTGATGTAGTCCACTGCAACAATAAATTATGCGATCTTGATTCTTCTCGAACAAGATCGCTTGTTTCGCATTCATCCCCACTCAAAATAAGCTGTAATACATGAAAAATTTAATTATCTTTTTCTTCTTCGTTGCTTCATTTCAAGCCTATGCTTGCCTTGATGAGCGATTTCACGGTGACTTCCTTTCCCCACAAGGAATGCCGCATAATACATCACTTCATGTGCCAACCTTGGTTGAAGGCGAGAACGGCAACGTTGAATTTGATATTCAAATTGAAACGCATCGTGAAATCGATTCACTGGCCATCAAGCTAGTACCAAACCCTAGAGTTAAGATTGCAGGTGACGATGCGTTGTTAATCATTGACCAGTTATCACATACCGTAAAAGCAACCGTGAATGAAGGGCAACGAGGTGCAATTCGTTTGTTAGTTACTGGAAGTATTGATGGAACAGAGTTTCTTGAAAACCGCTTTATCATGGTTATGTAACGTATAAACACCTATATACGAGCCTCTAACCCATGTTAGGGCTTACACTGTATACGATTAAGCGTCTACAACTATAACTTCACCAGTAATAAACCCATCAACCGAACGCTCAAATGCTTTACCAACTAACGTACTAGGTACAGGCTCAAATCCAGGCATCATGTCGCCGTAAACATCCCACGCTTCTGCTAGAACCGTTGGGTTTACCACATTGATTCGAGTGTTTCTTGGCATTTCATAAGCAACACATTTAACGAAGGTATCAATCGCACCGCTTGTTGTTGCATCTGCAATAGCGTACGGAATTGGCTTAATGTTCAAAATGCCACTGATTAACGTAAATGAACCACCATCGGCAATGTACTGCTGACCAATCCGAACGAGGTTAATTTGCCCCATCATTTTGCTCATGACTGTTGTCATCCATTGCGCTTCTGTCATCTCGGTAAAATCAGCGTATTCACAAACGCCAACGGTATTAACAACAGCATCAAAATGCCCTACTTTTTCGTACAGCGCCTCAATGGATTTTTCGTCGGTAATATCAACAATGTGGTCTACATCGCCAGAACGACCAGCGGTGATAACCTTATGATTACTAAGACCTGTAAGCGCTGCTTGACCCATTTTACCTAGAGCACCAATTAAAATTACTGTTTTCATTTTTATCTCCAACCGCTGAATTAACTTGATGGAATAAGCTTAAGCATTTGGTCTAACAAATAGAAACAATCGTTATTTGTTAGTGATACAAGTTTTTATTGTTATAT
>NZ_JAKJSJ010000039.1:0-62680 GCF_050336715.1 Photobacterium makurazakiensis | reverse complement strand
CTCTAATATCGTTGATAACTCAATAGTAAGGTGATAATATTTATTTAGGAGTTTAGTTATATTCAATTTTACTTCTTTAAATGAAAACTGTGCTAATGCAAACACCAAGCAAATGCTTGGTGTTTTTTTATGCGAGTTTTCTTTTTTTTATCATGCTTGATATTGTATAAAGATTTACCATAATAAAAGTTGATTCCATCATGGTTCCTCCAATTGACCCTAGAAGTATGTTATTTGTTAGCCAGCAAAATGAATTGAATAAAATTAAATAGCGTAGTTTTAGCCCATCAGCTTTAAATAGCCCCCACGTTGCTACTGATGCACCAAAGATAGTTAATATTTCATAGTAGTGCTGAATATTGGGTAACCCCATAACCCAAAGTAAGCCTATGAAGAACCACATGACATAACTAGACTGTGTTTTGGTGGATGCATAGCTGCGTAATGCGCTAATACCACAACCAAATGCTGCAGTGACAGCGCCCATCAATATAAAGTGACTGCATAGTATGACTTGAAAAACGGTTAGGTGCAGACGGAATTTATTCCCGTCCTGATGCAAGAAGGCACTTGCCCCAACCATAAAAGCGAAAATACCAATGGTTTGAGCAAAGTCTAACTCTGGCATGAGGTTCCCTTTTTATCTTGTCTCTCATCAACTTCTGCTGCAATTTGTTGTAGGCATAATTTTGGACTCGTGAGTACGTTACTATTGGCGGGGTGAATGAATGTCATTGCAGGAGCCATTGATGCTTGCGCTAGTACGATAATATCGGCGCATGAGTCTTGATGGTTTATGTAATTAGCTATCCCTTTAACATAACGTTCTGTGTCACCAGCAGAATAATAAGCCCACACATCAGGGATCACTTGCGTTGTAATACTTGGAGCTTTGTTTTGTTGTGATGCGCAAGCTGTAAGTAATTTAAGGGTTGGATCTAATGTACTTGCTAAAGCGGCGAGTACTAAAATACGTTCATGGGTTATGGCTTTATCTGCCATTGTTCGATCAACGCGAATAACCTTTGCTGAAACATCGGGGGTACTTTCAGCAAGATCGCCAATGGTTGAACAGGTACAGATAATGTAGTTAGCACCAGCTTTGTCTATATCGACAATAGCCTTCTGAACGGTATTTAATACATTTTGTGTTGGGCCATCTTTCATCGCTTGTTGAAGAAGCGCCTCATTGACATGATGTGTAACCGTGACGTTTTTATCCCCAAGGTATTGCTTAATATAGGGTTTAAACAGGGCAATATTGGCTTCTAGTGTGTATAGGAAGGCAATTTTCATGTTTCTAATGCTCCATGCTAGTTTTATTTGGGGTAAAAGAAAGGCTTCCATATGTGGAAGCCTTTATGATGAAAAGTGTTATTTTATTTTACAAGATCAGCGGCTTCACGTGCTAGGCGACCAATTTCATCCCAACGACCTTCGTTGATCATTTTTCTGTCTACCATCCATGTACCACCACATGCGTAAACACGGTCAATAGCGAGGTAGTCTTTAACGTTTTTAATGTTAACGCCACCTGTAGGCATGAGTTGAATATCTGTATATGGCGCAAGAAGTGATTTCAACATATTAATACCACCCGACGCTTCAGCTGGGAAGAACTTCAACGTAGTTAAGCCAAGCTCTAATGCGGCTTCAATTGCACTTGGGTTATTAACACCCGGTACGATATCAATGCCAATTTCCTGACAGGCTTTAACGGTCGTTGGATTAAGGCCTGGTGATACAACAAATGTTGCGCCGGCTTCTTTTGCTGCAATAGCTTGTTCGCGGTTAAGGACGGTACCGGCACCAATTAGCATGTCTGGTTGAGCATCGCGAAGTAGGCGAATAGCTTCTGCCGCAGCATCTGATCTGAACGTGATTTCAGCGGCAGGAAGGCCATTTTCAGACAAGGCTTTGCCTAGTGGAATAATGTCTTCAGCACGGTCGATAGCAATAACTGGGATAATTTTAATTTCAGCCAATTGTTGTGCGATGGTGGTCATTGTATTACTTCCTTTCCTATGAATTTATTTTCTACGATGGTTCGCGCTAGTGTTACAAGGAGAGATTAAAGTCCATCTCTGCTGTCGCGCTACTTGGGATAATCGCACCTTTGTGCTGGATCACCGTACCTGCGAGCTGGTGGCCTTGTAGTGCGGCTTCTCGTGGTGTTTTATCAGTCAGGTAACCCGATAAGAAACCAGCATTAAATGAGTCGCCAGCAGAGGTTGTATCAACAACGGTTTCTACTGGAGTCGTGGCAATTAACTCAGGCGTATCTGTGTTGAAATCGGTATACAGGCAACCTTTTGGTCCTACTTTCAGTACTGCTTGTTTAACGCCCGCCTTCTGTAAACGATCGATAGTCGCTTGTGTTGAGATGTCTCCCCACAAAGCTTCTTCATCGTCATCAGTGACGAGTGCTAGACTGGTGAAAGATAATACTTGCTTGTAACATTCACGCGCTTCATTAGCACTTTCCCATAATGCAGGGCGATAGTTGGAATCGAAAGCAACCTCTACGCCATTGTTAGCCAGTTGGCCAAGCAACGAGACTAACTGCTGACGATCTTCTGCGGGTAAAATGGCTAAGCTAATGCCACTGACGTAAACCATGTCAACGCTCTGTAAATGGCTTTCCACTTTTGCAAAGTCAGGATGACGAATAAGGTAGCGTGCTGCTGACTGGTTACGCCAGTATAGGAATGTTCGCTCCCCCTGATCATCTAATTGGATGAGATACAAACCCGGTTGACGTGATTTATCGCGCAGTACGTGATCAGTATTGATACCTTCCTGCTGCCAGCGCTGTAGCATACCGTCACTGATTGCATCACAGCCAAGCGCTGAAATGTAATCAATATTCACCGATTTACCCGCTGTACGGGCCATGTACACAGCAGTATTGAGAGAATCGCCACCATAGGTTTGGTGCATGGCGCCAAACGGGGCGCCATTAAGCTCAATCATGCATTCGCCGATGATGGCTATACGTTTCATGCTTGCTCTCCAGGTAGACGGAAGTAAGATTTTGCGTTGTTAAAGCAAATATCTTTAATCATCTGACCCAGTAAGTTCATATCATTTGGTGCTTCGCCATTCTCAACCCATTGGCCGATCATGTTACATAGAATACGACGGAAGTATTCGTGGCGAGTGTACGACAGGAAGCTACGTGAATCGGTTAGCATACCCACAAACTGACTCAGTAAGCCCAGTTGAGACAGCTGCTGCATTTGACGTTCCATGCCATCTTTTTGGTCATTGAACCACCAGCCTGAACCGAACTGCACTTTACCGGCAATACCGCCACCTTGGAAGTTACCAATCATGGTTGCCATCATCTCGTTATCACGAGGGTTTAGGCAATATAAGATAGTTTTCGGTAGTTCGTCAGTCATATCCATCGCATTAAGCAACGATGCTAGCTCAAGGGCAAACGGACGGTCTGCCATCGAATCAAAACCAGCATCAGCACCTAATAGTTTGAACATGCGTGTACTGTTGTTACGCTGTGCTCCAAGATGAAGTTGCATTACCCAACCACGTTTCGCATATTGTTGGCCTAGCCAAACTTGAACGGCAGTGGTGAATTGGTCGACTTGTTTTTCTTCTAATGATTCGCCATTTAAGCGGCGAGTCAGCATGTTATCAAGATCAGCTTCTGATGGAATTGCCGCATAGCGGAGAATTTCAATACCATGGTCAGCGGCACGGCAACCGTGAGCGGCGAAGTGATCAAGGCGACGGTCAAGTGCCGTTAATAAATCAGAGAAACGGCTAATATTGATATCAGCGACTTCACCCAGTAGCTGCATGTATTCCGCAAAACCATCAAGCTCTACTTTATAGGCACGGTCTGGACGCCAGCTTGGTGCAACTTCTACATCGAAGCTTTCGTCTTCAGCAATGGCTTTATGGTGCTCTAGCGTGTGGATAGGATCATCCGTTGTACCTGCCATCACCACGTTCATTTGCTTCATAATACCGCGAGCTGAAAATTCAGGGGTAGCAAGCATTTCATTACATTCGTGCCAAATGCCTTCTGCCGTTTCAGGGCCAAATAGTTTGCCCGTAATACCAAACGGACGTCGAAGCTCAAGGTGGCTCCAATGGTAAAGCGGGTTACCAATGGTTTGTGGGACTGTTTTTGCCCAAGCTAAATATTTTTCGTAATCAGAGCTGTCTTTGCCTGTGATTAGTGATTCTTGGATACCTGCAGAGCGCATACCGCGCCATTTATAGTGATCGCCTTCTAACCAAATTTGGCCAAGATTATCAAAGCGACGATCTTCTGCGACTTCTTGTGGGTTTAAGTGGCAGTGGTAATCATAAATCGGCATGTCTTTCGCGAATTCATGATATAGGCGGCGAGCTGTCTCATTAGATAGGAGAAAGTCATCACAAAGGAAATTTTTCATATCGGTCTCCGAAGAAAAGCGCTATTCCTAATTGTATTTATGCTAGGGATAGCGCTGAAAGGTGATTAAAGAGAAGCTACAGCAGCGCGAGCGCCTTTGGTGATGATTAATTGGTATGCTTTAGTGACTTCTGTGACGAACGCTTCGTTCTGAATTAAGTCAGTACCAAAAATGGCCTCGATACTCAAAATGGCTGTCACGACAGAGGTGTTAATACCATGCTCGGCGTAGATAGCTTTGAATTGCTCAACCATTGGGTCACGAACATCAATTGGATTCGTTTTCTCATCAACGGCACTGATGTATGTCATCCAGCCTGCAATGCCCATTGCTAGCCATTTGTAGTCTGTTCCATTCGCGAGGTGGTGACGCAGTGAGCCGCCCATACGCTGAGGGATTTTTTGGCTACCGTCCATCGCGATCTGCCATGTTTGGTGCTTCAAGCTTGGGTTGGTAAATCGCTCGATCAGTAGTTTAGCGTAGCCTTCCAAGTCAGTACCTTCAGGCATGGTCAAAGTCGGGGCTTGTGCTTTCATCATCATGTCGAAAGCGGCTTTACGGTAGCTTTCGTTAGTCATGGTGTCTGAAATATGTTGGTAGCCACCAAGGTAGCCGAGGTAAGCAAGGAATGAGTGGCTGCCGTTTAGCATGCGCAGTTTCATTTCTTCAAAGGGAACAACATCAGCAACAAACTCTGCGCCAGCAACATCCCACTCTGGACGACCGTTCACGAAGTTATCTTCAATTACCCATTGGCGGAATGGTTCACAAGCGATACCACAAGGATCTGCAACGCCAACAAGCTCAGTAATTTCAGTTAATGTTTCAGGGGTTGCTGCAGGTACTATGCGGTCGACCATGGTGCAAGGGAAGGTCACATTTGATTCAATCCAACCTGCTAGTTCTTGATCAACAAGGCTTGCGAAGTCTAAAACGGCAGCACGCGCGACATGACCATTTTCTTGTACGTTATCGCAAGACATGACAGTAAATGGCTTCAGGTTTAATTCGCGACGAATACGCAGTGCTTCAACAATGTAGCCGATTGCAGATTTTGGCTCTCGCGGGTTTTCTAGGTCAGCTTTAATCAAACCATTATTTTTATCTAGACGGCCAGTTGCAGGATCAGCGCAGTAGCCTTTTTCTGTAATGGTCATTGAAACAATGGCAACTTGCTCTTCTGCCATTTTGGCGAGTACCGCTCGTTGGCCATCGAAGTTCGGGTGCAATGATTCAGTGACAGAGCCAATCATTTTGACCGTTGTTGAGTCAGCCCCTTTTTCAGCCACTGTGTATAGGTGGTCTTGTTCACGCAGTTGGGTAATAAGGTCTTCACCACCGAACAGGTTAATTTCACAAATACCCCAATCGCTACCTGTTTTTTCTAACATTTCGTTGGTGAACAACGCTTGGTGTGCTCGGTGAAAAGCACCAAAGCCAAGATGAACGATACGACTTTTTAGTGCAGAGCGATCGAAATTAGGGCGAATGACCTGAGTATTAACGTTTGTGTTTGCAATATTATCCATTGTCTTGTCCTTGATTCCGCCAGCGATGCTGGCGGAATATTTAATGTGGGTGTTGAAGTGCTTTTATTCTTTGATTAGTAACCCAGTACTAAACCAGGAAGGAATAGGCTTAGTTGAGGAATAAAGGTTACAGCCATTAGTGCAAGAATCAGTGCGGCATAGAATGGCAGTAGAGGTTTGATGATCTTATCAATAGACACTTTTGCTACCGAACAACCTATAAACAATGCGCTACCTACTGGTGGTGTACAAATACCAATTGCTAGGTTGAAGGTCATCATGATACCGAAGTGAACAGGGTCAATACCCAAGTCCAATGCAATCGGTAAGAAGATTGGTGTGAATATTAGAACCGCTGGTGTCATGTCCATGAAGATACCCACAATCAATAAGATTATGTTGATGATCAATAGAACAACCAATGGGTTTTCAGAAACAGCAAGTAGGGCATCTGCAATCATGTAAGGGATATCGGCATTTGCCATTGCCCACGACATCCCCATTGAAGCACCGACTAGTAGCAGTACGATAGAGGTTGTTACTGCTGATTCTAGGATGATTTTCGGTAAATCACGGAATTTCACTTCACGGTAAATAAGTACAGCAAGTATGAAGGTGTACACCACGGCAATGGCAGAGGCTTCTGTCGCTGTGAAGATACCACCGATGATACCACCCATAATGATGACGATAAGCATCAACGAAGGTATTGCTTTAAGTAGCGTATCCCAAACTTCTGCCAATGATGGCTTTGGTGCAACTGGATAACCACGGCGCTTAGCAATAAAGCCAGCAACGCACATTAAGCTAAGGCCCATAATGAGACCAGGGATGTAGCCTGCTAAGAACAGGGCTGCAATCGATGTACCACCAGATACCAACGAGAATACAATTAATGTATTACTTGGTGGAATAAGTAAGCCTGTTGGGCACGAAGTAATGTTTACAGCTGCTGAGAAGTGTTCGTCATAGCCGTCTTTCTTCTGTAGCGGCGACATGGTGCCACCAACCGCAGCAGCAGAAGCAACCGCAGAACCTGAAATAGAGCCAAACATCATGTTTGCCATCACGTTTACGTGTGCCAGTGAACCTGGTAGTCGACCACCTAGCACTTTAGCAAAGTTAATTAGGCGAATTGCGATGCCGCCTTGGTTCATGATGTTACCCGCTAAAATAAAGAACGGGATAGCTAATAGTGCAAAGTTATCAAGACCTGCAGCCATACGCTGCGCGACAACCGCAATCGCGGGTTCAAGCGGTAAGCTCATCATGATTGTTGCAAGCGACGATAAACCGATAGCGAAAGAAACAGGGATCCCGAGAGTAAGGAGAACTGCAAAGCTACCAAAAAGTGTGAGAATGACTTGCCATTCCATAGTGGTAATCCTTTATTTAATTAATTCTGTTGAGTTTCAACGGCAGATGGTTGATGAGAAAACAATTGTTTGACTTTTTCTGAACCAAAAACGGCTGAATAGAAAATCATTAGTGCGCCACTGATTGGTAGGCAGAAATAGATATAGCCCATTTCAAGTCCTAGTGCAGGCGTTACTTGCCCTGTTGCTAGCGTTTTTAGTGCAAGGTTGGTTCCACCATATACCAGAACAATGAAGGCAAAAGCGGCAATGGCAAACTGAATGAAAATCTCATTGATGAGTTTGCGCTTACCTGTGAGCTTCATTGTTAGGAGGTCGATAGCAAGGTGGCGTTTTTGGCCTGTTGTGTAGGCTGCGCCGATTAAGGCAACCCACATAAAGAGATAGCGGGCAAGCTCATCTGTAATAGTGCTTGGTTTACCAATAACGTAGCGTGAAATTACTTGCCAAATAACGCAGAAAACCAAAAAAGAAGAAAGCGATACAGTAAACATCGCTAATCCTCTATTTATATAACCAACCAGTTTATTCATCTTCAGTTCCTTTCAATGGGGATGCATGCCTTAAGGTTTGGTTAACCAATGCAAGAGGGTGTTAATCACGTCTCTAAGTAGCATGCTCATTTCTGGCTGAGATTATAGGTAAGGGAGTCAAAAAGTCATGTGAAGGGCGTCACACTTAGCATTGGTTGACCAATTTTTGGGTGTTTATTGTGATTTGGGTCAACCAATTCGATTTTTTGTTTTGACGATTTTCTATTTTAACGACAATATGAGCCCCGTAACCAAGATTACCCTACACAAATGGATTACCAATCTTACGGAGATAACAATAATGATGACACGTAAAAATGTGTTAACAGCAGTAATTGGCGCAGCATTAACTTTCGGCGCAACTGCATCTGCTTATGCAACAACAACATTTAAATTAAGCCACAACCACCCACGTGACCATGCGGTTCACCAAGCAATGGACGCGATGGCGAAAGAAGTTCGTTCATTAACTGACGGTGAAGTTCGAATCCGTATTTACCCAGATGCACAGCTAGGCACACAGCGTGAGTCTATGGAGCTGATGCAGAACGGTGCACTAGAAATGGTGAAAACGAACGCTGCTGAGCTTGAAGCTTTCGCACCAGCTTATGCTGCCTTTAACCTTCCATACCTTTTCCGTGATAAATCACACTATTACAATGTTAAAGAAGGTGAAGTAGGTGAAGAAATTCTTGCTTCTTCACGTGACAGTGGCTTTGTTGGTGTTACTTACTATGATGCAGGTGCACGTAGCTTCTATACATCGAAGCCAATTAACACACCTGAAGATCTGAAAGGTATGAAAATCCGTGTTCAGCCAAGCCCATCTGCAATCGCGATGGTTAATGCACTTGGCGGAAGCGCAACACCGCTTGCATACGGCGAGTTGTATACTGCACTTCAGCAAGGTGTTGTTGATGCAGCAGAAAATAACATTCCATCATTTAGCCTAAGCCGCCATGGTGAAGTTTCTAAATACTTCAGCCTTGACGAGCACACCATGGTTCCAGATGTATTGGTTATCTCGACTAAAGCGTACGATGGCCTTTCTGATGAGCACCGTGACGCGCTGAAAACAGCTGCTAACAACTCTATGGAACTGATGAAGAAGCTATGGGCTGAATCTGAAGCTGAAGAGCGTGCAAATGCAGAAAAACTGGGTGTTAAATTCATTACACCTAATAAAGCTGCTTTCGTAGAAGCGGTACAGCCAATGTATGATGCACTAGAAACATCTAACCCTGAGCTAAACGAAATTGTTGAGCGCATCCAAGCGGTTCAATAATGCTTAAAAAGCAAATTAAATATACATAAATACAGAGTGTTGCCACACTTTCATATAAAGAGGTTGACCAATTTTATTTGGTCATTATGATGGCGTAATAGTGCAATGGAAAATAGTGACAATATCATCATGATGCCTTTTGAACCGAAACGGCCTTATCAAGAGTTAGGGTTAGTACTAAGACAAGAGTTAATAGACGGCCATTACCAAGTAGGGGACCGTTTACCACCAGAGCGTGACATTGCTGAAAGGCTGGATGTTAGCCGTACCGTTGTACGTGAAGCGATTATCATGCTTGAGCTGGAAAACCTTGTTGAGGTAAAGAAAGGCTCCGGGGTATATGTTTTAAATATTCCTAGTCATTCTAACGGTCGCGAGAATGTGATTAGCGATGACGCTGGGCCATTTGAAATGCTGCAAGCAAGGCAGTTGCTAGAAAGTAATATTGCTGAGTTTGCCGCGATTCAAGTAACACCGAGTGATATCGTAAAAATGCGCGCCGCACTTGAATTGGAACGGAACGAGATTGCATGTGGTTCTGTAAATTGTACGGGTGATGAACAGTTTCACCTGTGTATTGCAGAAGCAACGCAAAATTCAGTGCTGGTGGACATGCTCAAGCATTCTTGGGAGCGACGTGAGCAAAGTCCGATGTGGAAAAAGCTTCATACTCACATCAATGATATGGCTTACCGCGAAGAGTGGCTTGAAGATCACGCTAAGATCCTTGCTGCAATGCAGCGTAAAGATCCTATTGCAGCTAAAAACGCCATGTGGCAACACCTTGAAAATGTAAAGCAACGATTATTAGAACTTTCTGATATTGATGACCCGAATTTTGATGGTTATTTATTTAGCTCTAATCCGGTTGTTCTCCTCAGTGGTGAATAAGCATCAATAATAATTAATGGTGCAGGCCAATATTTATTGGCCTTTATTTCTGACAGTTAATTCTTAACTGTTATTTTAAAGTCAAAAAGTACTTAACTTGAATATGTTCAAGCGGGTTAAGTATGTCTGTAAAAAGGTGATTGTCATGGAACAAACCTGGCGCTGGTATGGCCCTAATGATCCTGTTTCCCTTGATGATATTCGTCAGGCTGGTGCAACAGGTATAGTAAACGCATTACACCATATCCCTAATGGTGAAGTGTGGACTAAAGAAGAAATTCTTAAGCGTAAAGAAATTATTGAAGCGAAAGGATTAACTTGGTCTGTTGTTGAAAGTGTGCCTGTACACGAAGAAATTAAAACGCAAACAGGTAACTACCAACAGTGGATTGATAATTACAAGCAAACATTACGTAACCTTGCAGAGTGTGGCATTGATACGGTTTGTTATAACTTTATGCCTGTTTTAGATTGGACACGTACCGATTTAGAATTTGAAATGGCAGATGGTTCAAAAGCTCTGCGTTTTGATCAGATTGCTTTTGCCGCGTTTGAATTACATATTCTTAAGCGCCCTGGTGCTGAAAACGATTATTCAGCAGAAGAGCAAACTCAAGCTCAGGACTATTTTAATAATATGTCTGAAGCTGATATTGCTAAATTAACGGGCAATATTATTGCTGGTCTTCCTGGCGCGGAAGAAGGTTATACACTGGAAGAATTCCAAGCTCAGCTTGATCGCTATGCGGGTATTAGCAAAGACGATCTTCGCCAGCACATGGCACATTTCTTAAAAGAGTTAATGCCAATTTGTGATGCGAACGGCTTAAAGATGGCGGTTCACCCAGATGATCCACCGCGTCCAATTCTTGGTTTACCACGTATTGTATCAACCATTGAAGATATTGATTGGCTGACTAAAGAAGTACCAAGCCAGATGAATGGTATTACAATGTGTACTGGTTCTTACGGTGTGCGTGGTGATAATGATTTGGTTAACATGATCAAGCAGCATGGTGATCGTATCTACTTCACGCATTTGCGTTCGACACAACGTGAAGAGAACCAAATGAGCTTCCATGAAGCTGCTCACCTTGATGGTGACGTTGATATGTACAATGTTGTAATGGCCATTTTGGAAGAAGAACAGCGTCGTGATGAAAAAGGCGATATGCGCTTAATCCCAATGCGTCCTGATCATGGCCACCAGATGCTTGATGATCTAAAGAAGAAAACCAACCCAGGCTATTCAGCCATTGGTCGCTTAAAAGGTCTTGCTGAAGTTCGTGGTTTGGAAATGGCGTTGAAACGCGCATTTTTTAAAAAATAAATAGCAAAACTCTCCTTAATTAAAGGCTCAATTCTTTGAGCCTTTTTTGTTTTTGTCGATCTGAACTATATTTATTTATCCGCTATACCTGTAATGTATACGGCTATTCTAATAAAAACCAAAACCATTCTGCTAACAGGGAATAAAGATGGCCAGCAAAATCTCATTCAAGATAAAGATCCTATCAATTCTAATATTAATATTAATAGCGACCGTGTTAACGTCATTTTTTAGTGTTAATTACTATGTTAGCCGTTATATTTTTGACAGTGATGCTAAAAATATAAATGCACAAATAAGCTTGGTTAATGATAAGTTAGTAGAAGATTTTAATAACAATGTACTACTAGCAGAAAATTTATCACTGAGTTTGACGGGTCTACCTGAAATAAAACAACGTAGTGGATTTTACTCAGTAACCAAAGTTATCTCAGATATTGTCGTTAGCGATGAAGGTCGTATTGACGATGACAAATTGGCACAACAGCGCATTGCTCAAATTTCAGCAGCAAATGGTGTAGAAATAAGTAATGTGTTTTTTGAAAACGAGACTCCACTGATCAGCATCACGATACCAAGAGGTAACAATAGTGGTGATATTTTCTATGTTGATTTAAGAAACATTCAGCAGTTGCTAGCACAATCGGCGGTTGAAGGTAGCTATATGGAGCTGCGTGATCCGCAAGGGACGTTAATTTTCTCAAACCGTATTGAGGGTGATCTGATCCCATATACGAACTCATTAAGCATTGGTGGCAAGGAGTGGCAGTTAACGGGCTATATCGATAGAGGGTTTATCCAGAAAAATACTAATGCCTTAAGTCAAAATATTACCTTTGCGCTGTTACTTGTTTCTATGATCATAATCCCACTGAGTATTGTGATCATTAACAGCATTTTTAAACACCTGAGTTCGCTTCGTAATATTATTGTTGGTTTGTCGAGCGGGGATGCTGATTTAACGCGCCGTCTTGATGTGTATAGCAATGATGATTTAGGCAAAATTGCGATAGGCATTAATAGTTTTATAGCAAACCTTCAACGGATGATGCAGGACGTTGCACAATCAAACAATGAGATACAGAAAGAAGTGGTTGAGCTTAAAACCAAAGCAGAGTCGAATAAATCACTGCTTAACCGTCATACCCAAGAAACAGAAAAAGTGGTAACCGCAATCAATGAGATGAGTGCGACGGCTGATTCTGTTGCGCAAAGTGGTATTCAAGCCTCTGAGTTTACCCAGCAAACGAATATCGAAGCGGAAAAATCAAAAGAAGTGGTTCGTGTAGCTTCACTCAGTGTTAATGCTTTGGCTGAAGAGGTCGATGGCATGTCATCCTCAATCCAAACAATGAGTGATGATTTTGAAAAAATTGATGGTGTACTTCATGTCATTGGTGAAATAGCCGCACAAACTAATTTACTCGCCCTAAATGCAGCTATTGAAGCGGCAAGAGCAGGGGAACAAGGGCGTGGCTTTGCCGTGGTCGCGGACGAAGTACGTGCGTTGGCAGCGAGAACTCAGCAAAGTACCTCTGAAATTGATGCTATGTTGTCTGACTTACGTAAGGCTACATCTGTTGTTGTACAGTCAATGGAAACTACAAAAGGCAGTTGCAGCCAAACCGTTGAACACACAGCAAATGTGATGGGTTCATTAGATGTTATGACGGGATCTATTCGTCAGATTAACGACTTGACCGCTCAAATTGCAGAGTCTGCCAAAGAGCAGAGTGTCGTTACGGAAGATGTGAATCAGAACATGATAGCTATTCATGACATGATCCGTGAGCTAAACAATAATGCAGAAGATACCGTTGCAAGCAGCGAGAAACTTGCTGTGACCAATAGCCAGCTTAATGGCATGGTGGGGAGCTTTAAAATCAACTAATAGAATATAATCGCGCACATTTGAATACCTCCAATAGCAAGTTACCATTGGAGGTACTCAATGATTACTTTTTGACACTTTTGTTTTGTAATCTACGTAATAGTGTAATAACAAATAAAAAGCTGGTGATTAAAGGTATGCTTGAAGGGGCAGGTACTTCGCCGTAAAGAGTAAATGCGTGGTGCCAGCCATTGCCTTCCGCATTCCAAGTATTTCCTGAATCAAGAGAGAAAAAGCCAGTTGATGATGAGCTGCCGTCTGGACCTCCATCAGAAGTCATCCACCAGCTTGTTCCGCTACCAGAGGCATTACTGAGGCGATATCCAATCCAATACGTATCTGCGGTAAGGTCTAAATTCAGCCCTAGTATTGAGTAGTTGTAAACTGGCCGCCCAAATAGTGTTCCGCCAGCTGCCGTGCGTGAAAAGTTGGATGTACTTATTGTATTTAGTAAGGAATCTGGTTGTCCAGCAAGATTACTGTATACATAAAACTCGATTAAGTTACTAGGGTTAAAACCATTATCATCAACGGTAGTAAAGTGAAATTCAGTAATTGTCATTGACTGAGTAAAGCTAACATCATCAGTCACTCTAATATCGGGAAAAGCTGGTGGTGATGTCGCTCGTCCATTAAACCCATCTGGTGTTAGGTTATTATCCCAAATTAGAGCAGCATGTGCTGAAGATACTTGAAGGATCAAAAGTAAAGAAAAGACTAAACGAATTATATTGCTCATCACAACAAACCTCGATGAATTAATATGTGTGATTCAATAGATGGCAATCTTTATGCCAAATTTTAATTGTTAATATAATCAATCATTTATATTGTATTTTGATATCTTTTAACGTGAAACTGTAAAAAATATGGACACTTGAATGAATATTTTTATTTCTTGTTAATGTAATTGGTTAAGTTAGAGGGGGGGGCTCTGAACATTGTAACTAGGCAAGTCGATAAGCTATTGAGCAAAAAGTTAGCAGGGCATAGGATAGAAGGTTATGACTTTTTGCCTTTATACCAGCAAGGAATGCTAATTTATGTCCATTACGTTTACCCAACTCCACTATCAAAGCGCAACTACTGACCTATCTATTCCTGAGTGGCAAGTTCAATCAAACCAACATTGGGCTATTTTTTCTAGTTACGGCCAAGCAGGAACCCTCCTTGTAGATTTAATTAGCGGCGACCTTGAAGCAAGCTCAGGGAACATTCTTGGCTTACCTGAGAAGGTTGGCGTGATGTCGCTTGCTCGTCAGCAAGCACTGTTAGAGGCTGAAATTAAAAAAGACGACACCGACTTCCTCGATAGGATTGATTCTGGTTCGACGGTTGAGCAGCTGGTGCGCGAATGCTGTGCAGATGTCAGTGAACTGGAAGCCATTTTAGAGCAGGTTGATTTAGTGGCACTGCGAGAGCGTGGTTTTCGTATGCTCTCGACTGGGGAAACGCGACGACTGATGTTGGCTCGAGCTTTAGCACCTAAACCATCACTGCTAGTGTTAGATGAACCATATGCTGGACTTGATATCCAGCACCAGCGTGATTTGTCACTATTACTCAATAATTTAAGTGATAGTGTGCAATTTCTGCTAGTGACTTCACGAGAGGATGAGTTACCCGATTGTATTAGCCATATCGCACTATTTGATGGTGGTAATCTAGCCCAAACCCTGACGCGTGATGAGTGGCTACATCACCCTGTACTGCAGCAACTAAAAGCCCAATCTGCTGAACGAAGTGAGGAAGTACTTACATTAATTCGTAAAAAACGTCATCAAGCGGCTATGCCAGATCCGTTAGTGGAGTTAACAAATGGCAAGGTCGAGTACATAGATAAACTGATTTTTCAGAATGTGAATTGGCGAGTTAATAACGGCGAGCACTGGCAGGTTAGAGGCCCTAATGGTTGCGGAAAAAGTACCTTACTTGGCTTGATTTTTGGTGATCACCCACAGTGTTATAGTAATGATATTTCTATATTCGGTATGCAGCGTGGTAGTGGTGAAACCGTGTGGGACATCAAACAACATATAGGCATGGTGTCATCGGCTTTACACTTGCAATACCGGGTATCGTGCAGTGCTCTCGATGTCGTACTTTCTGGCTTTTATGATTCGATTGGTCTGTACCAACAGCCGAGCCAGAATGAGATCAACCAAGCGAGAGAATGGTTAGCAATATTCCACATGTCTGACTTGGCATCGGTTTCATTTCGTCAACTTGAATATGGTCAACAGCGGCTGCTGCTTATTGCCCGTGCTTTAATTAAACAGCCTTTGTTGTTGATTTTAGATGAGCCGTACCAAGGCTTAGATTTCCTCAGTCGTCGATTGGTGTATAACGCGTTAGAAATGGTCGCAAAGGAAAACTTAAGCCAATTGCTCTATGTATCACATCATCAGGAAGATGCTTTACCAAGTATTACCAACTTTGTTGAGTTTGTACCGCAGGGGCGGGGGGAAGGCAGTAATCATAAATCTTTTACAGTTAAAATTATTAAAGGCTAACTGATGCTTCTATGAAGCCTAAATATTTAGTTTAGGCTTTTACCATGCTTATTATATGTTGAATTGAAAGTGTGAATTATAGGCGCTGTGCGATTTATTTAATTATATATATCATTATTAAAGATTATTAACAGCAAGTTAATGGTGATTTCATTTCTTAATTGGGAATTAATACCAATAAAAAACAAACTATAAAACAAGCACTTATAGTGCGTGGTGGTTGTTATCATTGTTGTTGTTTAAATATTGATTTTTCACGGTTAATTTTTGCTCTTAAAATAACTTAAGCTTTATGTAATTTATTAACACATAACTTCTTAATTTGATTCCGATCATTAATCTTCAGCGATTACTACTTTAGTATCATCAAAAAATAATAGGTTTAAGAACTTACTCTGTTGTCTATCAACGCAAGGTTGATTGCATCTGTGTGAGTTTAACCCCTCACATTCATAATGGTCGCAATATGAAAAATTGGATAAATGAAGCAATTCTATCCCCGATAAAGCGTCGTACCTTCATTAAATGGAGTGCAGCTGTCGGTGGCGCTACGGTAGCTGTTGGATCGGGTCTACCTCTAAAAGCTGTCGCTAAAACAGAGGAAGCCGCGAGTGAGACCAAAACCGTGTGGTCTGCATGTATGGTTAACTGTGGTAGTCGTTGTGCTTTAAGAGTGCATACCCAAGCTGGCGTGATCACGCAGATTGAAACCGATAACCGTGGTGACGATAGTGAATTTGGTCAACACCAAATCCGTGCATGTCTGCGTGGTCGTTCAATCAAGCACCGCGTCTATAACCCTGACCGTCTTAAATACCCAATGAAGCGTATAGGTGAACGTGGTGAAGGCCGTTTCGAGCGTATCAGCTGGGACGAAGCACTTGATCTGATGGCAGACAAGTTGAAGTACACCATTAAAGAATACGGTAACGACTCCATTTTTGTTACTTATGGTTCAGGAACGCAGGGCTACCGTACTGACGGTAAAGGTTGTTTCACGCGACTATTTAATATGATGGGTGGTTTCCTCGAATATTACGGAAACTACAGCTGGGGACAAATCCAGTTTGCGCTGCCATTTACCTATGGCGATAAAAAAGCATCGGCTTTCGGTTCGTATACATCCGAAATTGAGAATGCTGAATTACTGGTGATGTTTGGCTACAACCCGGCAGAAACCCGTATGAGTGGTGGCGGCGAGATACATGAGCACATCGCTGCTCAGCGTAAGAGAAATGTTCGTACTATCATTATTGACCCACGATACACTGATACCATGCTGGGTAAAGAGGATGAGTGGTTAGCGATTCGTCCAGGTACCGATGCAGCCTTGGTTGAAGGTATTGCTCATGTTCTGATCACAGAGAATCTTGTCGATCAAGCATTCCTTGATAAGTACTGTCAGGGCTTTGATGAGAAAACATTGCCTGCAAGTGCGCCTGCAAATGGTCATTACAAAGCTCACATTCTGGGCCAAGGCACTGATGGCATCGAAAAGACACCAAAGTGGGCGGCTGAAGTTACAGGTATTCCTGAGAAGAAGATCATTCAATTAGCACGTGAAATTGGTACGGCAAAACCTTGTTTTATCACTCAAGGTTCAGGTATCCAGCGTCAGGCTAATGGTGAGCAAGCGTCTCGTGCCATTGTTATGCTGCCAATCCTAACTGGTAACATTGGCCTGCCGGGGACTAATACCGGTGATATGCCAGCGAACTATGGCTATCCTGCGCCAGTTATTCCTGTCGATCCAAACCCAATAAAAGTAAAAGTCCCGTTCTTCAAGTGGAGTGATGCTATTTGGCGCCACGAAGAAATGACAGATAAAACGGATGGTATTCAAGGTGGCGAGCGTTTGCGTACGCCAATTAAGTTCATCCTTTCATACTCTGGCAATATGCTGATGAACCAGCATTCAGACCTTAATCGTCACGCTGAAATCATCAAAGATGAGTCATTAGCAGAGTTCATTGTTGTGTGTGATAACCACATGACCGCTTCAGCTCGCTATGCAGATCTACTGTTGCCAGATGTCACCACAATTGAAAACAACGAAGTAAGCTCAGACGGCTACGCATCAGGTTCTATGGCCGGTCTATGGCCGTTGGTTCGTGCTATTGAGCCATTGTATGAAACACGCAGTGCCTACCAGATGTGTGCAGAGCTTTCTAAGCGCTTTGGCTTATATGAGCAATATACTGAAGGCCGTACTCGTGATGAGTGGCTGGAATACTTGTATGCAGAGCGAATGAAGCAAGATCCAAACATTCCTTCGCTGGAGCAACTTCGTAAAGAAGGCCCATACACAATTGTTGCGCCGAAAGAAGGCCGTATCGCTCTGGAAGAATTCCGTAATGATCCAGAAGCTAACCCTGTAGGCACACCATCTGGCCGTATTGAGATTTACTCAACCAAGCTAGAGACGATTGCTAAAGAGTGGGATCTAAAAGACGGTGATGTGATTACACCGCTGCCTAAGTACGTGACGACATGGGAAAGCCACTTGGATCCGAAGACCCAAGAATTCCCACTGCAACTGTTTGGGTATCATACCAAAGGCCGTACCCACTCCACCTACCATAACATCCCGTGGCTACGTGAAGCGGTGTTCGACGGCATCTGGATGAACCCAATGGATGCGGCGAAGCGCAACTTGAAGAGCGGTGATTTCGTTAAAGTATGGAATGACCGTGGTGAAATTCGTATCGCAATAAAAGTAACGCCTCGTATCATGCCGGGTGTAGCAGCCATGGGCCAAGGTGCATGGTATAGCCCAGACAAGAAAGGGGTTGACCAAGGCGGTTGTATCAACTCGCTAACGTCACCACGTGCGACCCCGTTATCAAAAGGTAACGCGCAGCACACCATTCTAGTTGAAGTAGCCAAGGCCTAAGGAGAAGCGTAAATGACTCAATATGGTTTCCACGTTGATACCAGTAAATGTACTGGCTGCAAAACGTGCCAAGTATCTTGTAAAGACAAAAGTGATCTACCGGTCGGCGTTAACTGGCGTCGTGTTTATGAATATGCTGGTGGTGATTGGGTAAAGCATGAAGATGGCACATTCAGCAATGATGTGTTCGCTTATTACATGTCAATTAGCTGTAACCACTGTAGTAACCCTGCTTGTACTAAGGCATGTCCAACAGGCGCGATGCATAAGCGTAAAGAAGACGGCTTGGTTGTGGTTAACGAAGAGGTCTGTGTAGGCTGTCGTTACTGTGAAATGGCATGTCCTTACGGTGCACCACAGTACAACCCAGAAAAGAAAAACATGACTAAGTGTGACGGTTGCTACGAGCGAATCGGCACTGGTCAAAAGCCTGTTTGTATTGAATCTTGCCCGCTACGTGCACTAGATTTCGGCCCTATTAACGAGCTACGCGAGAAATACGGCGTCCGTGCAGATATTGCGCCGTTGCCAGATCCTCGTTTAACAAGCCCTAACTTAATTGTTAGTACATGTTCAAATAGCAAACTAACCGGCGATAAGAAGGGAAGTATCCAAAACCCAACGGAGGTGGGCGAATGAGCCAGTTATCACTAGTCTTCTTTACTGTATTGGCACAAAGTGCCGTTGGTATGTTCATTGCGCTCGGCTTGGTTGAAATGTTATTTAAGCCAAACGAAAAAGCAATGACACGTAGTTTTATTGCTGTGTTCGTATTGCTGGGTGTTGGTGCTATCGCATCGGTCACTCACCTTGGTCATCCACTTCGCATGTTCAATGTGATGTTTGGTCTTGCTCATGGCAGTGCTCTTAGTCTTGAAATCGTTGGCTTAAGCCTATTTGGTGGCGCTGGTGCAGCGTACACAGGTATGCGATTGTTCAATATAAAGCCTGAAATTCGCCAACGTTTACTGCCTGTTGCAATGGTACTAGGTGTGGTATTCATTCTAGCCATTGCTAACGTTTATACGTTGGTGACAGTACCAACGTGGAATACACCATTTACTTCATTCCAGTTCTTAATGACGGCAGCCGTATTGGGTCCGATTGCGGCAGCAGTTATGCTACGTGTTCAGTCTACTGGCATGGGTGAACTGGGTGAAAAAGCAGATCGTACTCTAGCGGTTTCAGCATCTGTATTTGGGTTAGTCGCGTTAATGGGCTATGCCGCCTACTTGGTATGGCTTGGTCAGTTAGACCTTCACGTTAACCCATTCGAGGTTGTGGACTACTCGTTCCGTCTAGCAATGATGCGTGTTGGTTTGCTGCTGGCTGGTGTATTATTCTGGTTAGTGAGTGCAATGAAAGGTACGCACAGTGCCAAGCATATTACGATTGCGAGCTTTATGTTGGTACTCGTGTCTGAGTTTATGGGACGTGCTTTCTTCTATGATGTTTACATCAGTGCAAGTGCTGGTATGTAAAACACGTTGAGAACTATTCACTCTATTTGATTAAGCAAGGAAGGCTGATTATTCAGCCTTCTTTTTTGGAAGAAATATGACTGAGCAACAATTTCAAACATTAGCAGGCTTGTCGCTGGTAAGCCGATTCTTTTATCAGGCTTTTCATCAAGCACCAACCGCTGAGTTTGTTGATGCAATTTACCAAGAATCATTGATTGAGCAGTGGCCGTTAGATGCTGATAACGACTCGTTAGCGCAAGGGCTTGAATTACTGAAGCAACAACCAGATATTAAAAGCTTATCAGTGGATTTTCAGACTTTGTTCATTGGTCCTGATGCATTGAAGGCTGCGCCTTGGGCATCGGTATATTTGACCGAAGAGCAGACTATCTTTGGTCAGCCAACATTAGATATTAAAGCGTTCTATGCTCAATTCGGTATCGAAATTGACACGGGCGAACGTGAGCCAGAAGATCATATTGGTTTAATTTTCACTTTTCTTGCTCATCTTTCCGAGATGGCACTGCAGCAAGATCTTGATGAAGATAAGCCATCACCATTATTATGTGCACTGGAAAAGTTCCTAACTGAACATGTACTAACATGGGCACCACGAATGCTGCATATCATGCGTGATGAAGCTGAAACTGATTTTTATAAAGGAATTAGTTTTGCTGCTGAAGGCACGCTACGCCAGTTTGCTCAGTTAGTGAAGGCTGATTACCGTATCGTTCGTTTGCATCGCTAATGAAATAGGGCAAGGTTGTGGCAGAAAAAAGTGAAAAGTACTACAAAGCGGTATTAGAACATAAGCACGTTAGTCGGAGAGGTCTGTTCCGAGGCTTGTTCTCAGGTGTAAAGAAAACGCAGCAAGAAGCTGTGGTCGAATCATTTACTCGTAAAGTAGCTCGCCCTCCTCAAGCCGTTGACGAAGCATTACTTGATAAGTTTTGCGATGGCTGTGGCGAGTGTGAAAAAGCCTGCCCACAACAGGTGATCAGTATGATTGCTGGTAAGCCAGAGCTTCATCTTGACTGTAATTACTGCACTGATTGTGGAGAATGCCAAAAAGCTTGCCCAACAAAAGCCCTATCGAATAACGTTGCATCGACTGGCATGATCCCCACCTTTAGCGGCTCTTGTCGTCGCTTACTCCACGGTTATTGCGAGATGTGTGCAGAAGATTGCCCTAAACAGGCCATTGATCTAAGCGATAAACGACCCGCGGTACTGAAAGATAAATGTACCGGCTGTGGCCAATGTCGGATGTCATGCCCGATGGGAGCAATTAGCTTCGAACTTACTGCTATACAGCCAATCCCCGTTAAACCCTTATAAACTCATTACTTTTCTAAAATTGGCCTGATAATAATCAGGCCAATTTTTTAGCTTATACCAAGCTATAAAGTACTTGATCAGACTTACTGGTTAAAACCGTTGTTCTCTACGTTAGATATTTTGTTACTTTCCAACTGCCTACCTTAGTTGTGCTCATACCCTCTCAGATTAAATGATAATTATTTTCATTAAAATGGTTCGTTTAGTGTTGAAATTTCATTTTGAACCTATATTATGGTCTATATATCTTAATGAGCCATTAGTGAGAATAGAGAGATAAGTATGTCCAGCACTTATGCTTATGTTCGCTTGTCACCCAAATACCAAGATTTCGAAGCACATGTCGCGGAGATAAAGGCGGCATACCCTTCTGCCCAGTTATTTCAAGAAACTGGTGTGAAAGGTTACGTACCTGTTGAAGAGCGACCTGTGTACCAAATTATGTATGAGCAGATGCAGGAAGGCGATACTTTGGTCGTTTGGTGGATAGGGGCACTTGGACGTGATTTCGAACGCTGTCGTGATGCGATAAATGGCATTCTCAATAAAGGCGTTTGCATTCAAACGATCAACCAAAACCTGTTATTTCGTCCTAACTGTGAAATGACAGGAATGATGATGAAATTACTTACCGGTTATGCAGAAGCTGATAGTCGTCATCGGCTAGCAGCCGCTAAATTTGGCCGCGAGGCATTACGTGATGATCCCGATGAATGGAAACAAAAGTTTCGAGGGCGTAGAGCAAATAAAGAATTACATCGCTTGATTGCTTCATTGTTGCTCGAAGGTAAAACCTTACAAGAAGCGGCAGAAGGCGCACAAACGAGCGTGTCTACGGTGAAACGTGTAAAAGCTAAATTGTCTGAAATGGGTGAGGCCGGAGAGTTACGTCGTCGGCATAAGCATCATCAGGCTGATGGCGATGAAAATAAATAGAAGAGATTAAATAATGAATAAGAAGCCGCAACCTAAAACACTTACAGTGTTATCAAATACAACAGTAACTCCTAACATGCAGCGTATCACTTTGGGGGGGAATGATATCAGCCTCTTTCCTGCTGATAGTGCTGGTCAGTATGTCAAATTGATGTTTACAGCGAAAGGAGAGACCAACCTTAGCTTGTTAGCTGAAGGTGAAAAAGCCGTATTACGTACCTTTACGGTGGGCAGTTTCGACCAGCAGAATCAATCAATTACTCTTGATTTAGTTCGCCATGATAGTGACAACCAAGCACCACTAAACCCTGATGCTGGTGGGTATGCTGCTCGTTGGGCTCAAACTGCTGCGGAAGGTGACACTATAACGATTGGTGGGCCAAAGCCGATTCAAAGCTATTTAGAGCAAGGTGAATGGTTTTTGATGATTGGTGATATGACATCGCTGACAGCCCTGAAGGCCAAACTTAGTGCATTGCCAAAACAAGCGAAAGGTTATGTTGTGGTGAATGTAACGACAACGGATGACATGCAAATACTCCCTATGCCAGAAGGTATGAAGCTGGTTGTCAATTCTGTAGCCGATAGTGACATTTCACTCGCACAAAACGTGAAAGCGTTAGAGTGGCTTGAAGGTGATGTTTCTGTGTGGTGTGCGTGTGAATTTAGCATGATGCGTGAACTGAGAAGCTATGTGAATTCTGATAAAGGCGTAGCCAGAAAAAATTGTTATTTCAGTAGTTATTGGAAAGAAGGCGTAACGGAAGATGGCCATAAAGTCATTAAGCGTCAAGATGCAGAAAGCTTAAAAGCAAAGGCATCAACTGGCTCTAAATCATGAATGAGCGGTTAAATTGGAGGCCAATACTACTTGCTTGTTTGATCATTAGTATTGGGCAACTGAGCATGGGGCTCGTGTTCCCATCGCTACCGATGATTTCGGAATCATTCTCTATATCGATTGATGAAGCCCAGTTATTAATTGCCGTGTATTTATTGGGTTTTGGGCCATCACAGTTTCTTTATGGCCCGCTTTCAGATGCGCTTGGGCGTCGAACTATCTTGCTATCGGGCCTTATTTTGGCTTTGGTTGGCCTGACCGTGACGGTATTGGGTAGCAGCAGCTTTGAATGGCTAGTCTTTGGGCGGTTTATTCAGGGTATAGGGACAGGTTGTTGTGCTGTGCTTGCAAGGGCGTCGGTACGTGACTCGTATTCAGGGGGGCAGCTTCCCCATGCGTTGTCATACATCACGATGGTGGCCTCTTTTACCCCTATCTTTGCCCCAGTCATCGGTGGGTTTATTAACCACTATTTTGGTTGGTTAGCGGTATTCATTGTTTTACTTTCGTACATTGGCATCATTTGGATGATCTTGTACTTTTCTTTCGGTGAAACCATGCTGAACAAGTCAGCAGTACCATCAATTAAAAAGGTATTGGGTGACTATAAGTCTCTGCTGAGTTCATCGTATTTTTTGAGCTTTGCGTCTGTCAGTTGGCTGAACTTCAGTTTGGTGGTGACCGCGATTTCATTGATGCCATTTGTTATGCAAAATCAAATCGGAATGGAATCTGATGAGTACGCTTTATGGGCCCTGATCCCAGCTTGTGGCATGTTATTGGGTAGCTTTTTGTGCAACAAAGTGAGGCCTAAAATAGGCATTCAGCGCATGTTAGCGAGTGCTCCAGCCATACATGTGTTGTCGGCTATTTGGCTGATTACGATGCCACTAGATCCGCTTTTCGTGATGATAGGGCAGTTCTTAATGGCGATGGGAAATGGTATTGCGCTACCTTGTGCGCAATCAAAACTGATGATGCCATTTAAAAATAAAGCGGGCACCGTTGCTGCACTAGCGGGTGGTGGACAAATGATTATCTCATCATTAATGAGTATGGCATTACTTAAGTTGGGTTTATCTCAAGCGTGGCATTTAGGTGTAGTTATTGGAGTATTTGCTTTGATCACTAGCATCAATATTCATCGCGGGTTTAAATCGGAACCACCTGTGCAAGTTGCGTGATCGATCTTACATGAGGCTTGGCGCTTTACTACAACAAACCAAGCCTCATTTCGATAGTGACTAACCGCCGTAATACATGCAGATACGGCTACCATTCACCTCTTGGATGTTGAACTCAATGCTGTAGATATCTTCCATAATGGCTTTTTGGATCACATCATCCACTTTGCCACTTTTAATCACTTCACCTTTACGCATCGCAACGATGTTATCTGAATAACAAGAAGCAAAGTTAATATCGTGGATTACAATCACAACGGCTTTGTTCATCTCATGAGCAAGGCGGCGAATAGTTTGCATGATTTCTACTGAGTGTTTGATATCAAGGTTGTTCAGCGGTTCATCAAGGAAGATGTAATCAGTATCTTGTGCAACGACCATGGCAATGAACGCCATTTGGCGTTGGCCACCACTTAACTGATCCAAAAACTTATCTTGGATATGAGTGATATCTAAATGCGCTAGTGCTTGATCAATCACACGATTGTCTTCATCTGTCAGTCGGCCTTTACTGTGCGGGAAACGGCCAAAAGCAACTAATTCACGAATAGTGAAACGCATATTGATATTGTTAGATTGACGCAATACTGCCAAGCGTTTTGATAGCTCTTGAGTATCCCACTGTGAAAGCGGCTTATCAGCGATAAGTACTTCACCAGCATCACTTTCTGTCAGTCGGCTCGCCATCGAAAGCAGGGTACTTTTACCTGCACCATTCGGGCCGATAATGGATGTGACTTCTCCTAATGGGAACAGGGCACTCGCCTCGCTAACCACCAAGGTGTCGTTATATTTTTTAGATAAGCCTGTTAATTTAATCATGATAAATCAAAACTTGTTACGCATTAGAAGATAAAGGAAGTAGCTACCACCAACAAAATTGATGATGACACTGATGGTCGTATCGAAAGCGAAGACTGTTTCAATAAGCCATTGACCGCCAACCAGTAGCACAACAGACATTGTGCTTGATGCTAACATCAAGAAGCGATGGTGATAGCTGCGGAAGAGTTGGCGGGTCAGGCTAACAACGATCAAGCCAAAGAACAGTACTGGGCCAACCAATGCTGTTGAGATCGAGACCATTACAGTGATCACCATCATGACTTGCATAGTGACTTTTTGGGTATCAACACCCAAGCTTTTGGCGTTGTCTGTACCTAACCAAAAAACATCGAGTTTGTTGGATAAAGTGTATAAGTACGCTAGGCAGATACCCAGCGGAATGATCGACCAGTAGACTAACTCACCATTCACGTTATTGAAGCTCGCGAACATGGTGTTTTGCAGGTTGGCGAATTCATTTGGATCAAGGATCATCGTGAAGAAGTTGGTAACACTGCTAAATAGGCTGCCACAAACAATACCAATTAATAACAGAGTGAATACGTTGCTATTGGCACGACGAAAGTAAAGCGAGAACAACCCCATAGCGAAGGCACTCATGGCAATTGTCGTAAGCAGGAAGTTTACCTTCGGATCGGCAAACCACACGCTCATGCTGCCGAACATCACCACAATTATGACCTGAATCATCACGTAGAGTGAATCAAAACCCAGAATAGACGGCGTTAATATACGGTTATTGGTTATAGTTTGGAATACCAGCGATGACGTCGAGATTGCAATGGCTGCCAGTATGATTGCCATTACTTTTGGTAAACGTAATGAGAGGAAAAACTGGTAGTTCTGGGCATTAAGCCCTTGGCCGATAAAGTAGCCAGTAATGAGTAATCCCAGTATGGCAAGTAGGGAAACTTTAATACTGTCACGCATTCGTTTTATCCTTAAGAACAAGGGTAATAAAGACAGCACCACCGAAAATACTGATGATCATCGAGATTGGCATTTCATAAGGGAAGATAATCAAGCGACCAAGGATATCGCATGCCAGTACCAACACCATGCCCCAGTATGCAGTCCAAGGTAGATTACGGCGCATGTTGTCGCCCATGAAGATTGCAACGAGGTTAGGAACTATGAGTCCAAGAAATGGAATAACCCCAACAATCATTACGACAGTTGAAGATAAAATCGCGACAATCAATACGCCGATAAAGACGATTTTCTTAAAGTCTAAGCCGATATTTTTGGCAAAACTTTCACCGACACTTGCTGCGCTGAATTGGCTCGCGTAATAGTACGCGATAATACAAGCGGGTAGGGCAAGGTATAAAAACTCGTAGTTGCCCTGTAGGACAGAGGCAAAGTTGGCGACTGTCCAGGCTGACATGGATTGAACCAGATCATAACGGTAGGCAATGAAGGTTGTCATTGCAGAGACGACATTACCGTACATAATACCAATGAGTGGCACCAATACAGCATTCTTAAACTGAAGCCGTTGTAAAAACTGAACAAATAGCAGTGTACCTGCCAATGCAAAAATGAGGATAACGCCTAAGCTGACCCATTGGTTGGCACCAGCAAAGAAGACAATGCCCAGTACGTACCCCAGCATGGCACAGTCGATGGTGCCTGTTGTTGAAGGGGAAGCAAAGCGGTTTTGGCAGACTTGCTGCATGATCAAGCCTGCGACACTTAACCCTGCACCCGCTAAGCAAATTGCAAGAAGTCGTGGCAGTCTACTGTTAAAAAGAATTGAAAGGGTGTGTTCATCACCAGCTAGCAGGCTATCTAAACTGATATTGGCAACACCGATAAACAGGGAGACAGCAGCTAAGGGGAGTAGGGCGATAACAGCCAAAAGTAATTTATTATTGCGCATGATAATCATAGATAAGCCCGGCTAAACCGGGCTATTAGGAAGTTATTGAGTTGAAGTTACGGCTTTTCTAGCATCTTCAATCATGATTTCTGTTGCGTTAACGCCAGCAATGGTCAGATACCATGCACTTGGGTTAAGAAAGACAATACGGTTGTTCTTGTACGCTGGTGTGCTTTGAACCAATGGGTTATCAAATAGCTGTTGTGCTTTACCTGAACTTTGGCCAATTGCACTTTCACGGTCAAGAATGAAAAGTACATCGGGTGCTGCATCAGCAATGAATTCAAATGAAATGAGGTTACCGTGTGGATTCTGAGTATCAGATGTACGTGCTGGCTCGAAACCAAACTCGTCAAATAGTACAGAGAAACGACTTGTTTCACCGAACATGGATATATTATTACCGCTATTCATTACAGCCAGTGTTTTCAGGCCTTCAGCTTGTACCAACTCACGAACTTCGGCGAATTGTGCTTCAGTTTCTTTGATAAGTGCTTCGGCTTCTGTGTTTTTATCGAAAATCTTGCCAAGCATACGCCAGTTGCTCTTAGTATCTTCCCAGTAGTTACCATTCTCAACCACGTGCATTACTGTTGGCGCGATCGATGAAAGGGTTGGGTAAGCATCAACCATGCGGCTTTCAGCAATAATGACATCTGGCTTAAGGGTGAAAATTTGCTCGAAGTTAGCTTCTTTCATGCTACCAATTGAGGTGGCTTTTTCACTGTAATCAGCAAGGTAATTTGGCAGCATTGTCGTTACTGTACCGACAGGTTCAACACCTAGGCGATTTAGAGTATCAAGGCTGCCATGGCCGCCAACAACAACAACACGTTGTGGTGTTTGTTCAAAAGACGCAGTGCCAAGAGGGTGTTCAACGGAAACGGTTTCTGCCATTGCCGGTACATTGAATGATAATGCACCCATGATCAGTGCTGATTTTAAAGCCGTGGAAAAGCGTGTCATAACTAACCTTGTAAATTGGAAGCTGATTAAAAGCTGATAAATGCAATCTAATCACAAATGAGAATTGTTTTTATTGATATTACGCATGAAAATTGAAAAAGCATCAGGAAATTTACGTTCTTTACTCGATACCGTGTTCAGTAAATTATATTTACGTACAAATTGAGGGGATAAAAAATAGGATATATACTCCACGCCCTCAAATACATATTGGCTATAGTCGCTATACAGATAATGAATATTCGTGATTTAGATTTAAACTTATTGACTGTTTTAAGGGTATTGCTTAATGAGAGGCATGTTTCTCAAACAGCTGAATGCTTAGGTATAAGCCAACCTTCGGTGAGCCGCTCTTTGCAGCGCTTGAGGAATATGTTTAATGATGAGCTATTAATTCGAACGCCAACTGGCTATAACTTAACGGAAAGAGCTCAGGCGTTAAAGGTTGAATTAGATCATGTACTTGATGGGGTTGAACGCCTATTTCAAGGTAAGCAATTTAATCCTTTGGAAAGTGATAAAATGATTAAGTTTTTCGGCTTATTACCGGAAATCAATTGGTTGTTGCCGCCGTTCTTTTCTCATTTACGTTCGATGGCGCCTAATATGACGCTAAGTGTCGATAGTTCTTCTGGTGATCACTTTGAGCCTTTGGAGGCTGGGGATGTTCACTTTGTTATCTCTGCTTTTACGCCGACCTCTAGTTCCCACCAATTGTATCGGCTAGCAATTGCAGAACTCGACTTTAAGTTGCTGATGAGTGCCAACCACCCGTTAGCTAACGAAGAAATAACGCTAGAGAACTTTTTAAAATCGAGTTTAGGTAGCGTTTCCATTATGGGTTTTACTCAAAACCGAATAGAGAAAAGGCTAAAAGCAAACGGCCATTTAAAGCGTGGGGAGTCGTTACACTCACCGATAAAATTAAACTGTTGTACTGCCGCTGCGAACTTTAGCGAGGTCAGTGATGTCATATTTTTGCTTCCAGCTCAAATTGCGACTGATTTAGCAAAAGGTCGGGATATTGTACTTCGTGATGCTATTCCGGAAATAAAGCCAGATTTAAAAGAAATTTACTTATATTGGCACCAAAGACACCATACCGATGAAATGTGTATTTGGGTTAGAGAACAATTTAAATCCATTTATAAATAAAATAAAAAGCAAACTGGAATATGTTTCAAAAGGTAAAAAACGGTAGTGTTAATTATTAAGTGCCGGATAAATATCTATATTAATAAATTGAATAGTCGGTATGCGGAAGGTGTATAGATAATATTGTTGACCTAGATGTCGTGCAAGAGGATGCTAATAATAAGAATTATCATTACCCTTTGCGTTATGGAAAACATACCATGCCATCAAATAACAAAATTTCGCTCTCATCTATTAGCCTAGCAGTTATCACTGCGTTGTTTTCATCATCCGTTGTTGCCGAGTCAAATGAAATCACGACTGATGAGCAGATGGTTATCACTGCAACTCGTACCGAAATGGTGCAGGCTAAAGCACCGGCTTCTATTGCAGTGATCACCGAAGAAGACATTCTTTCTGAACCGAGTTTAGCTTTGAATGATCTCGTGAGAAATGTTGCTGGTGTCGACAGCCAGATGGATGGTGGTCGAGCGGGGCGTGAAATGATTTCTATCCGAGGTATGGATTCGAAGTTTACGATGATCTTGGTAAATGGCCGCAAACTTAGCTCGTCTAATGCCATTTTCCGTGGAAATGATTTTGATTTATCGACTATTCCAAAAGAGAGTATTGAGCGTATTGAAGTTATCCGCGGCCCAATGTCTGCATTGTATGGATCTGAAGCGCTAGGTGGTGTGATCAACGTGATCACAAAGCAGCCAACCAATGAGTGGCAGTCACAAGTTAGTGGTGATTACAGCTACCGGGATGCTGACAATGGTGGTGAATACTCAACCGGTTTTAACACCTCTGGTGCGTTGATTGATGATGAGTTATACCTGTCGTTTTCAGTCAACAAGAGTGGGCGTGATGCATACAATGCTTTCTCTGGTACAGCAGAAGATAATAAAGGTAATGAGTACGATCGCTCGCAGGCGACCACGTTAGAAGAGCGTGATACATTGGCACTAAGCAGTAGCCTCCTTTGGTATATCAATGATGATCATGATCTTGCGTTTGACTTCTCGTACAATGATGACGATCGTGAAGGTGTGCTTGAATCTACGGCGGGCCTAACAGAGTCAGATACTCGCGTTAAACGTGATATGCAGGCACTAACTTATAATGGTGCCTTTAACTGGGGTGAAGCTCAGTTACGTTATAATCGTGATGCGGTAAGTAGTGTAGATGCAGCAGAAATTGATAATGGTGTTTCTGATGTTGATGAAACGAACCAGCAGGTATACGGGCACGCGACGACCTATGTCGGCGATCATATTTTAACCGTTGGGGGCGAATGGAGTTATTCAGAACTTAACAACCCTGAAAGCCTGACAAAAACGGGCAAAGCGGATGTTCATGAGCAAGCATTATTTGTTCAGGATCAGTGGGAAATTAATGATTCGAATACATTAACTTACGGTACTCGTTTAGATTTTCATGAGGCGTATGGTAGCCATTGGAGCCCGCGTGCTTATTTGGTTAACTCAGTAACTGATAAGCTAACGTTGAAAGGGGGCGTAGGCTCAGCGTTTAATGCACCAACGTTATTGCAGACTTCTGAAGAAAACATTATTAATAGCTGTAAAGGTGATTGCCAGGTTGTGGGTAACCCAGATCTTGATCCTGAAACCAGTGTCAGCTATGAAGTGTCAGCCATTTATAATGAGTCGACGTGGGGAATCGAAGCAGGTCTATTCCGTAACGAGATTAAAAACTTAATCGCTCAAGATCGCGACAACGCTGTGGGTATTGCACCCGATGGTAGAGACATCTTCACCTACAAAAATATCAACAAAGCGATGACTCAGGGACTTGAATTAACAGCGCATTATGAACTGATGCCAACATTGTTAGTGAATGGTGCCTACACCTACCTAGATACAGAAGATAAGACGACAGGCTCAGCGCTGGAAGATCGCCCGGATCACCAAGCAAACGTACGTATGACTTGGTATGCGACCGACTGGTTAGATACGTTTGTACGTGTTAACTATAATGGTGAAGCACTGATTTCAGAATCTGACGATATTTACCGTCCATCATACACCACAGCAGATTTAGGTATGAATTACCTGATTAATGCTGATTGGCGAGTGCGTGCTGGCGTGCGTAACATTACCGATGAGCAGCTTGATGAAGTTGATGTTACCCAGCGAGGTTACTCTATTGAACCCCGTAGCTGGTATTTAGGTATGACGGCTAATTTCTAGACACCTTTCATTTAAAACTAAACGCCCCGAAAGGGGCGTTTTTATACGTTGAATTGAGAAACTAAGTACCAAAAATTGATACCGTAACTCGAAGAATTATAAGGCCTTAATTTACTAGGACTAAAATTCACCGAGCCTGCGTTTTGATCGTACAAGGCCAACGAGAGCTAAACCGAATAGAGCTAAACTACTAGGTTCTGGAACATCTGTAGGTGGTTCGGGCGTGTTGGTCAGAGTAGGAAGGACTCTTGCCTCATCAGATAGGTGTAATCGCATTTGGCCGATATTACCTAAAAAGTTTTGCGCATCTATCTGGTTTTGAAACGACCATTGAACCTCAATTGAGGCTGTTGTTAGCCATGCATCACAAAACGTTGTATCACAGCCGTTGTCGAGTACCCAGTCGTAGGATGTCGCATGGTTTAGATAGTTACTACCAAGCGTTGAGTCACTGTTATCCCAGTGAGCCATAAATAGGGTGGTTGCTGAATTAGGTGTATCGTCTGTCTGCAATTCAAACAGCTCGCTGTCTGTTTGCGTATGATGACTGAGGTTGATATCACCATGGTGGTTGTCTTCGTAAGCATTTAAAATATCGATGACTTCTGAATTTGTTAAGCCTTGTGAATTTAGTGCATTTCCGAGATCTGTACAACCGGCTTCAGCGATCGTATCTTTGCTGGCATTATCTTTGTCGTAGTCACAGCCGTCATCCCAGATCATACGGCGTGCATGGCCGGGGACTTCAAAGAAAGTAGATAGTATAAAGTTACCGCCGTCGGTTCCTATTTCCCAGTGTAGGTCATTTGTTACAATCGGGTCGTTATAGTCGTAGTTCGATTGGTGATCGTTATACCATCGCAAGGTATTGGTTCCGTTACTATCCCCGCCGAGGTATTCCCCAGGGGTTAGTACACCATCGACATTAACTGAAATTGGTGCTGCATGAACGGTAGATGTCCCAATCATTACGGCAGTTATGGTGGCGAGGCATAATCCTGTTTTAAAATTAACTGTAGACATGTAATCTCCGGTTGTTATTGACTGACTTCCTCTTAGGTGGTTAAAGCAAATAAAATGCCAAGTAATTAAATTTAGTTAAATTAATGTATTACGTTTTCGTTATCATTCTTTACTTGGCAATATGTAAACTTTCCTGACACTTAGTGTATTAATGTGTGTATTTTCGGCCTTGTCCCATCCCACATTATATAGAGTGACCTATTTTGAATTTGTACCGGTATTCTCTGGGCGTCATAAGCTTATATTGCTTAAATTGGCGGTTGAAGTTAGCTTGGTTTCGGTACCCTACATTTTCGCAAATCAGAGAAACAGGCTGGTTTGTACTTTGTAGCAGCTCTGCAGCATGGTTCAGCCTGACTTTTTTAAGGTGTTGGCTAAAGCTCTCTCTGAAATGAAGATCGAACCAGCGGTGAATGGTACTTTCGCTGGTATTCATGTGATCAGCGAGACTGGCGAGAGTAAGAGGTAGGTGGTAATGCGCCTCGATATATTGACTGAGTCTTTCAACTTTTTCTTTATTGCTGGATTTATCTGCCGTAGACGGCTGCGGCGAATATGAAAGTAACGTTGTGGTTTCTTTGTCCGAAGCGATAACGTCAAGTACTTGCAATAGAACACCTAGCTGACAAATGGCAGTGTGTTGGACTAAATTTTTTAGCGATTCGACGGCTAAATCTGCGGCTTGTGGTGAAAAGCTCAGACCTTTTTCTGCGCGTTTTAATACGACATCTAATTTTCTTAGCTCTGGACAGGCGAACATCATGTTTGCTATCCATTCTTTCTTAAACCAAATTATATGTATTTCGTGCTGCGGATTATGGACCGTGGTTGTTTCAAATGCATGTGGCAAATTGGGCGCAATTAGCATCATACTGTTATGCGAAAACTCACCTTGGTAATGGCCAATATTGACTTTGCCTGAAATATTACGGTTGATAACCAGCTCAAACTCTTGATGATGGTGCCAGTCACTAGGCTTAAACTCTCCATCGATTTTTTTGTATCGCCAGGACATACCTTGTCGTTGTGGCACTTTTTCTATATGGCTTTGCATAATGGCCATTTGAGTCTCTTGATGGTGATAAAAAACTATTATTATGTAGCGATATAGTACTTATTTTAGTATTGAAGAATAGCGGTTGATGGAAAAGTATTACTAGTTGGTGGCTTACTGTTAGTTTGCCATTGATGCTTGCTTATAGTGACGGTATTCCAGCACAAGAGATAACCGTTATGAAAACAGTAGCCGCAATGATTAAGAAAATGAGTGTAAATACCCGCAGACAATGGGTTGCGAGATTAGTCGTTGATTTTAGTACCGACTATCAATCAGCATGGCAGGCATTAGGTTATCAATCAAAGCAAGACTTTGAACATGACTTGGCCATAAGCAAAAAATACCACCTTAGAACCTATCTGTAAGGTGGCAATTTTTTGTTGGGGGAAATAAGATAGACCAGATAAATTACGGGGTTGTTGTGTCTGGTATTTGTATTTCTTCTCGTCGTGTTTTACAACTGCTTTCTTTTGTTACCGATGCGATGACTTTGTCACAGATATAGTGACCGATGGGGATTGCTGAGGTAGCAGCCGGAGAAGGCGCGTTGCAAACATGCAAGCTACGTGGGCTCTCAGCAAATAAGAAATCGTGAACCAGCGTACCGTCATTCAAAACAGCTTGTGCCCGAACACCTGCTGGGTAGGGCGTTAAGTCTTTTGCTGTTAATTGTGGGCAGTATTTATTGACTAGTTTCAGGTAACCAGGTTTCCACCATGAGTTTTTAGTCTCTATTAAACCGGTTTTTAAGTTATTCGCTGTTACCTTCCAGAACCCTTTGAAGGTGAGCATGTCGGCAGTGTCTTGCAGACTGAAATTAAGAGAGCCATAACCTTCACGTTTCCAGCCCTGAACAGCGTTGGGGCCAACAGTGACAGAACCGTCGATCATCCGCGTTAAGTGAACACCTAAAAATGGCAGTTCAGGATCTGGGATAGGGTAAATCAAATGATTTACGATATTGTTATGCTGGGGTTTAAGGCGATAATACTCACCACGGTATGGAATGATTTGGAAATCTGTTTTGATTCCCAGCATTCTCGTCAAGCGATCTGCCATTAGTCCTGAGCAGCTAATGACATAACGCGCTGATAAATGGACAGGCTGGCCATCACTTTTACAATGAATAGCAATGCTTTCAGAATTTTCCGTCATTGCAGTAACTTCAGTTCGCTTAGCAATTTCACCCCCCACAGAAAGAAAAGATTCGGCCATTTTCTCCGTGACTAGTTTGTAGTCCACAATGCTGGTAGCAGATACTAAGATTGCCCCTAAACCGGTGATGTTGGGTTCTTTGGCTTGCAGTGCGGCTTGATCAAGCCGTTCAACGTCAATGCCATTGCGCTGACAACGCTCAAATAGCGCATGCATTCTTTCAAGCTCGATTTCATTTGTTGCGACTAAAAGTTTGCCGCAGTTTTCAACCGGAATACTATGTTGTTTACAAAACGAGAGTGTCGCTTCTACACCTGCTTTACAAAAATCCGCCTTCAAGCTGCCAGGCGCATAGTAAACGCCCGCATGGATAACTCCGCTGTTATGGCCTGTTTGATGCGCTGCAAGGTGATCTTCTTTTTCAACCACGATCACTGACTTATCCGGAAACCGTTGTTTGAGTTGCCAAGCGGTTGAAATCCCAACGATTCCCCCACCAATAATGACGTAATCATACATGTAATTCATGGTTTCTTCCTTTAACCTTAGTTTGAGGGGAGCCAATGTGATCTGCTATGGCTGTTGTCTAATTGTACTTTAAATTTTACGTTTAGAAATAGATGTAAATATGTGCAACACCTATTCACACTGTGTTGAAATATAACGGTTTGTTCTATTTTGTATTCTATCTACTTGAGGCGAAAAACATTTATTGCATATAGATTATTCTGTATGGAGCAAGCAAGGTCATATAAGCAACACCATACTTTAGTAAATCATTATCTTGTAGTCGACAGGGGGTAAATGATGCTTAGGAAGGTCAGTGAGTTTGAATTCTATAAACTGTTTTCTGTTATCGCGATGTATCTTGTGGCTTTTATCGCGATTGTTCATACTTTTAAATACTATACAGTAAGTAACAATTTTATTTACATATTCGTCGTATTAACCGTTGTTGTTAGTTCGGTGCTTATCCTCACGTTGTATAAAATTCGTAAGCGGAAGAAATCGGTTCGGCCTATATCCAAGTGACTGCGTTCTTAAGAAGCGTATATTGAAGTCACTTGGGTATATTGAATGATTGTTATCTGCCCGCATCTCCAGTTCATCGTCTATACCTTTAGAGTGTCGTGAACCGTATACACTTTGGTTCCGTTATTCATATCGCTGGGGCACCAGCCCCCAGTCTTTCGGTTGAGGAATTTAAAGGACTGGTGAGTGGGCTGCTAACAGCATTTCCAGACCTGAAGCTTACGGTTGAAGATCAAATAGTCGCGGGAAATCAAGTGGCGACACGGTGGTCGGCAAAAGGGACGCATAGTGGCATGCTTGGGGATAACGAGCCAACAGGAAACCAAGCCCAATTCGATGGACTAATATTAGATACCGTAGTTGATGGTCAAGTGGTCAAGTGGTTGAGCGTTGGGAGCAGTGGGATCAAATGGGGATGCTCCAGCAGCTAGGGATCGTTTAATTACCTATACTCTAAGCGATTCATTGTGTTCTTAAATAATCCGATTTAACCGTGAGTTTATTAGCGAGGTATATAGCATGTTATTCCTAGTATCTTGGCAGTTTCATGAAGGCAGATTACACCCAGTATTAGCACATTTCGCCCAGATGAACGAAGGGATGGATAAAGAGATGATGGGCGATGAGATGACAATGCTTGGGCGATGGCATGATTTAGTCAGCGGGAGTGGCGTTGCAATTATAGAGTCAGATAACGCTGAAGCCGTAACTGCCTATGCGCTGGCTTGGAATTCAGAAATGGATATCTCTATACAGCCTGTGGTTGATGATGCTGCTGCCCGTCGTTTGGGCAGCTTGCTATTGGAAGAGTAAAGCCACTGCTTTAGCTAGAGGTTGCAGGTAAGTGAAATTGCTGCAAGAAGTGCGTGTCATCTTGCTCTGTGACTAGTTGGCTATGGTGAAGCATAAGAATGGAGTGAATGATCTTGGTACCTAGCCCCATCGAACCTGATGGGGCGTTGGGATCGATGTCATTTCGTAGCGTGATGGTTAAATTAGACTGATGGTGAGTAACGTCTAATGAGATACGGCTGTTACTTGGTGCGTGACGAATAGCATTTTCAAATAGATTGGCAAACAGGCGCATTAGCAACTGCCTATCACCATATACAATTTCTTGTTGTGGCGTAGAAAGGGCGAATAAGAGCCCTTTTTTATTGGCTTCTGGCGCAAGGCTTTCCTGTGTTTCTTGAATAACATCATATAACTTAACTTGTTCAAATTTAGGTTGTGGCGCTTGCTGCTGATTTCGCGCTAAGGCTAGTTGCTCGCTTAACTGATTGGCCAGTTTCTCTGCGTTTCTATGTGCAGTATCGATGAGTGGATCGTGGCCTTGGTTTTGAATCTTCCACGTCTCGAGATAACCCAAAATACTTGAAAGCGGGGTTTTAAGATCATGGCTTAACTGCATGAGCAATTCGCGGCGCTTTGCTTCTTCTTGTTGTAGTTGTAAAAACTGCTGCTGAATTTGTTGTGCCATTAAATAGAGTTGCTTGGCGGCAGGCTTTAACTCCGGAACTTGGTTAACAAAGTCAGGCTTTAGGCGGAAATCATTACCAGCTTGTGCTTGGAGATCGCCGGTGACATGTTCAATAGGCTTGAGCAAAGTGCGTTTAACTAACCGGTAAGTAAGAATGCTAAAGCCGATGATCAGAAGTAGCGAGAGGCCAGTGAAATAGAGTAGGGGAGGGAGCTGCTCTTGTGCAGCAAGCAGTGCACGTTGTTCACTGCCTATAACCACGTATAAGTATCCGACGATTGAACCAAACTCGGTGATCGGTGCGACGGAAAATACTTTCTGAATATTTGGATTACGTGGATCATCCCCTAGAACTGGAAAGCGTTGGTTATCGAGAAAACGCTGAATGGGTGAGAGGTTAACATTGTCGAGTAGCATTGTTCCTTCAGGGGCCGCGTGAGCGCGAATATTGCCTTGTTGGTCGAGAAAGTAAATCTCAAAGTCCGGCCCAAGTAACATTAAGGTATGGAAGATAGATTTCAGTGCGGCGGGGTTGTAGTCGGTGCCTTGCATCAGCGGGCTATCATCTCGCATATGGGCTGCTAATTCTTTGTGCAGGGTTTGTTGAGTTCGTTGCTCGACTAATTGTTGCTGGTAGGCAAACAAGCTGCCAAGCAATAGCGCAGAGATAAAAAACCAAAAGCCTGTTAATAACAGTAATCGGTGCTTAAAGTTCATGACTGCTCCTTAAGCGGCATTTGGCCGTGCTTGGAATTTATAGCCAACGCCCCATACCGTGTGGATGTATTTATGTTGGGTGTAAGGGAGCTCTAATTTGGTGCGTAGTCGATTGATGGTGCTGCAAACGGTATGGTGATAGCCACTGAAGTTGGTTTGCCATACTCGGTCTAACAGTTCGTCTTTGCTGTAAACGCGACCAGGTTTACTCGCAAGAAAATGGAGTAAGGTAAACTCGGTAGCGGTCAGGGAGATCGGTTGGTCATCTAGCTCTACCTGATGTGACTGCGGCCGGATGGTTAGCCCTTCAAAAGAAAGAATCGTTTCTTCATTTGTCTGAATGGTTAGTGGCTGCTTACTATCGTTATGATCATTTTTGTGGGGCTGCTGAGGGTGGATTTTACGCCTTAGAATGGAGCGTACCCGAGCTTGGAACTCCAATACGCTAAACGGTTTGGTGAGGTAATCGTCCGCGCCGGACTCAAGGCCATCAACTTTATCTTTTTCGGTATCGCGAGCGGTGAGCATCAGTACTGGTAGCCAGTTATCTTGTTGGCGCAGCTCTTGGCATAGTGTTAGGCCATCCCCATCTTCAAGCCCTCTATCGAGCACTAAGAGATCAAACGGACTTTCAGTCTTGTTATTATTTTCGATTGAGCATCTTGCTTGCTCCAGCGTCATAACGCGAGTGACTTCATGACCTTGAAAGCTCAAGTGCATGGAGATGAGATCGGCTAAATCATTATCGTCTTCCACAATGAGGATCATAGCAGGATCAACCTGTTTGGTTTGCGTTTTCATCAGTACATCCCGATCATTGATAAGCTAAATTACATACTCCCTAGCTAACGACCGGATGTACTGATATTTCTTTCATTCTGATGGACAATTAACGCTACTCTGTACGAGTAATGGTTAACCGCGCCCCGGGGTTTAGAAAGCGGTGGCTTGCCGTTAAAACAGAGCTTTCTAACCCGTCATCTTGGCTGATCACTCCCGCATGAAATGACACTCTATCGTTGTCATCACGATTGCTGTTAAACCCTTCACCACCTGCGGCTGGGCCGGGGATAGTTGCAGCCGCTTCATCATTGGCTTCGGTGCCTGAATCCCAAACAGCCATATTGATGCTCATGTTGTCTCCAACATCTAAACTAGCCAATGAAATTTGGGTTTCACCGACAAAGCCATCATTGGTATTGACGAGCATACTGCTGATTGAAAGGTACTGTGCTTCCTGTGGGTCAACCGTAATCGTGACGGTGTCACTTGAGGAGGGAAGGATCACTCCTGCGCCAGAAAAGCTATAGGCCACACTACCATCGTTAAGCACTTCACTGTTGTCCCCACTTTCTGCTAGAAGTTCAAGAGCAGTTGATGCAGGCTGGCCGATTTCGAATAACTGATAATCTGCACTGTGTGCAAGTACCGCAAGCGGTGACAGAGGCTGATTAGGCGTAAGATTTTTTACTTCAACGGTGTAACTCACCAAGGTATCTGCTGGTGGTGTGTCATCGTCATCATCAAGAATAGGGCAGCCGGCAAGTAAGGTGGCACTGGTTGCTATTAGTATTAAGCGGTATTTCATATAGCCTCCTTACTTAACCGTCACAGTGACAATCGCCACAGGGTTTAACCAACGGTAAGTGGCACTGTTGATGTCACTTAGGCCACCTGCAGGGTCACTATCGCCTAAGTTACCGGGATGAATGTGCACCTTGTCATTGGTCACAACAGTTTCGACACCAGTTCCCCCCGTGCCGAAGTTAATGAAAGGCGGGTTAGGCATGCTAGCGGCAAGCTCATCATTGGCTTCGGTACCAGCATCGTAACTATTAAGCGATATCGTATAGCTACCCGGTGTGACGGGAATTTCCCAGCTGTCTAAGCCGACAAAGCCATCGTTTGTTGGTAAAAGCATGGCGGTGATGGAAAGTCTGTCAGCGTCGCCAGTATTCATACTGGCTGTGGCTGAGACGCCAGGGTCTAGAATGCCGCCAGCTGGGTCTTCGGCAACGATAGCGCCAGCATTGGTTGCTACGGATGATAGGCCTGAGATATCACCACCTTCCGCCATGGCTTCAACCTCTGGAGATGCGCTTTCACCCGAGCGGAATAAATAAACATCGCTACTGTGTGCCGCCACCAATAAAGGGGTGAAGTAAATGTTTTTGGTTGCATTGGTAATAGTGACATCAATTTCGGCAGCGGAGACACTGCTGACTGTGATTGAACCTAAGAATGCACTGGCAACAGCTATTGAAGCTAAGGTCTTTTTCATTGTTTTATCCATTTAGTAATGAACCACGTAATTACTATGGCGGACAAATGTTGCAGAGCTCTCTCACTGTTTTCATAAATCAATCGTAGATTTATCACAAAACTCTCACAGTAAGCTTTCTTAATCGAAAATGATTATTTTCTTAGCAATATGCAACTTGGTGTGTATTTGTTGCATGTTGGTTTGCATTTTACGTCCTATATGATGTTGAATTTGCTTAAAAATCAAAGCCTTAATTGTTGGTTTGCTTTTTGCTGTTCTTAATTAACTTAAATACATTTCATTTTAGGTCATACGATATGAAGAAAACGATATGCTCACTTACCTTACTTTTTTTGGTCAGCCAAGCGAATGCCAACCTTTTAACATTTGATGATATCCCCGGCGGCAGTATTCAAAATAACCATGGTTATGTGGCTAATTATAAAGGATTTGATTTTTCGAATAATTTAAGGTGGATTGATCTTGATGGATCGTCTTGGAATTATGGGGCGCATAGTGGGGAATTTGGCTTTTTTAATTCGGGTTATGGCTCTGTTATTACAATCACGGATGAGAATAATGCGGATTTTACCTTCGATGGTTTGTGGGCTAAAAAATGGGGAACGGCAAAAGAGTCAGGTGGCCCTGATACATTAACGGGAGTACTAGAAGGGTATAATGATGGGAGTTTAGTGTGGAGTGTGACTACCGGTTTAAATGGCAGTTATGAATACTATGGAGCTCAATCAGGATCCATTGATCTGCTCAAACTGGGCTTTGGTGGGCATTATCTTGTTGATGATGTTTCCCTTAATGCTAGTTATGTACCAGAGCCAGCCTCATTTGCATTATTTGGACTTGGGTTAGTCGGTCTTGGGTTTTCAAGAAAAAAGAATGAAGCTTAATTTCATGTCACTCCGTAAATTAGCAATTGGGGTAATTCTAAGGCTGCCATAGTCGCCTTATTTCGATATAATCCCTGTTCGCGGCTGCACATACAGCAACTTATTATCATTAGAGATTATTATGATTGTAGAAAATGTGCTTCCTAGCGATTATGCAGAAATGCTAATTGTTTGGGAAAATTCAGTCCGAGCAACCCATGACTTCATCACTGATGAGGATATTGCGTTTTTTAAACCGATTATCATTGAACAAGCTTTTCCTGCGGTATCGCTTCGTTGCATTAAAAATGATGCAGGGGCTATTACTGGCTTTATTGGTGTGCATGAGCAAAAAATTGAAATGCTGTTTGTACTCAATGAAGTAAGAGGACAAGGTGTCGGCAAAGCGCTATTGCAATACGCTTTAGCTGAACTCGATGCCAAAGCGGTTGATGTGAATGAACAAAACCCACAAGCCGTTGGTTTCTACCAACATATGGGCTTTACGGTTGCGTCACGTTCACCGTTAGATGATATGGGGAAACCCTTTCCAATCTTACATATGACGTTATGAATCTCGGTTTTTTATAACCGTGTTTGATAGAAGAAGCGCTTGAGGCTAATAACCAAAAGCGCTTCCGTTTATTTACGTTACTTTGGCATACTCAGAATTAGCTCAACATCATCAAATTGCGCATCTGTATCCGTGCCTGACTGGTGGTCAGATTCAAGTACAACGCGGACTGAATGTGTACCTTCTGGCGCTAGAGTGCTTCCCATGTATTTAGTCAGTACTTTTGGTGAGTTAGCTTTAATATGCTCACTCTCACCAATAATGTTTCCACCTTCATCAAGGAATGCCACGTATAGCCAGATAGGGTCATCGTTGGCGCTGCCCCAGTTCATCATATAGGCTGAGTACGTCGCATAAAGTGGCTCATTACCGGTATAGTCTTCGAGGGCATCGAAGACATTGACGTCTTGATACGCCACACCACCAAAGCCATATCCATAGCCGTTACAGTCTTCTCCCCCTAAGTTACCTAGCTGAAACACACGCGCGCCACGGGCATCAGGAATTCCACAAGCGCCGAGTGGTAAAGAACGAAGCGCGTTTTCAGCACCAGTGTCTGTTTTTGCGCGATGAGTCCAACTGTCTTCATCACCGGCTTCTGCATCGCCATTGATAACTACGTTATCTGTCGCAACCCCAGCGTAAAATAACGACTCGCTTGTCGACCATTCAGACCAGTTTAGATTGTTGTCACGGTAACGTACACGCGCATAGATAGTGCTACCTGGAGCGGTGGTCGTGGTTGTTTCATATTGAGTAATATCGACGCCTTCTTGTGTGTCGACGGCGAATGTATGCAGGAGTCCTTCACACTCTTCATTCTTATCTGCATACGGGTTACATTCATCGTGAATGCGGTTGCCATCTTCATCTAAGAAATCTGTTTCGTTATACCACCAGTTATAGGCACGAGTAGTGTTCCCCCAAATATCTGACACATCATCTTCAAACTCTGGAGAGGTAGATACCTGCCAGTGGGTTTCGTAGTGCTCTGTGCCTTCAAGGCCTTGGAAATCAGTTGCGGCTAAGCTAATGACCCCCGGCCCTGTGAACTCAAAGCGCTCGAATATAGGCTGATCTGGGCCATTATTCATTTTATAAACTTGGGTTTCATAGACAGGGAAGCTAAGGTCGATACCGCGGTAGAAGCTACCACCAGTACGACGCGTCATGGTCATTTGCTTTTCACCCGCCGCTTTTAGCGTAAAGATGTTGTAGCCATTGCTGTCGTTAGACACAGCCACGCTATCATAATCTTTCTGAGCAAACTCGGCGAAGTGGTCAATTCGGCCCACAGACGTTGCAACGTTCAGCGCGACGTGTGGTACATCTTTATCGTTACCACGAGTATATGCATGCGTGTGGCCAAACATATGGCCTGAAATTTTTCCTGACTGCTCTGAATAATCGTGTAGTAGACCAACGAAGTCACAAGACTTCCATGACTCACCGGATAGCCACATTGAAGATTTACATGGCGCATGAGTAACACCCAGTACGTAGTCAATACTGGCGTCACTAGTTGTTTTTTCTAGCTCTTCCATGGTCCAGTCATATTGGTACTCTTGGCCGCCGTCTGTTTTAACAAAGCTATCGAAGAAGAAGAGGCGTAGGTTTAAAAAGTCTAGCGAATACGTATAACGAGCTTTATGCCAGCCCATCTGCTCTGGCCAATCTAGGTAAATATCGTATGCTTCGATGTTTCCGCCATCGTGCTCGTGGTTACCTGGTGTTGGAAGTACTGGGATATAAGCGGCCAATTCATGTGAAGAATTGAAAAAGTCACGGTATGCTTTGCGCGCGTTAGATGCGTACACAAGATCACCAGCAACAATGATACCTGCAACTAAATCATTACACGTGGTTATATCGTCTAAACACTCATGTTTAATAATGCCGTGTTCGTAGATATCTCTAAGGCCAGTTAACCCTTCTCCAAACCGATCACGATCACTTGCATGGGTGTCAGACATTGCAACAAAGGTATACTCATTGTTGTTGTTAATATCTGCATCTGTTGGCCAAGTACGGAAGTTATATACTTTAGAGTCACCGTATGATGTACGAACAAAGTAATCGTATTTGGTATCACTTTTTAGCCCGTTAATACGTGCACGCTGTACAAGCCCCAGTTCATCGTATTCAGAGCCAGCAGTGGTGATTGCTGTAAATGGTCCTGTATCGTTTTGTTCTCGGTAATAAACGGTTGATTCAGGTGAGCGGCCTCCTTCAACTGTTGGCTCCAGCATAACAGTCATACCGTCTGTTGCTGGGTTTTGCAGGTATGGTGTTGCTAAAAATTCAATGATGCTACCTTCACGGCCAAAAATACCATCAGATGGTTCATCTGGCGTATCATCAGATGAAGAGTTACAGCCTGCTAGAAGCGGTAAAGCGACTATTGCGCTATAGATAAGCGACTTATTCATGCTATTTCCTATTGTGTAAATTAAACAAACAAATGAACGGCTCGAGCGTCGAGCCAAATAAAAAGACGATCTAAGACCCAAAATAGAGACAGGCCCCCTGTTAAATAAACAGATATAATTTTTGCTTTAAACATTTCACTTTTATTGAAAGACAGTTTTTTCGCTACGAATGCCATTGTTAGCCACAATGAAACAATTAATAGCTGACCAAGTTCTATACCTAGATTGAAAAACAAAATACTAGATAGATTAATTAAATCAGTAGTATTAACTTCAGATAGCACTGATGAAAACCCTATGCCGTGCAATAACCCACAAAAAATAGAGATGGTAATAGGGAAGCGGTGAGTCAAACTATTCTCATTCGTCGCTATTTCATACGCTAATAACAGCACACTCATTGCAACGATAAGCTCAATAGGCTCTATCGCCGGTTTTATGACGCCGGTACTAACTAAGAGTAATGTTATGGAGTGTGCAATGGTGAATCCAGTAATGGTTTGAATCAATTTCTTTTTGGATTGAACTATCATTAATAAACAAACAATAAATAATATATGATCAAACCCACCTAATATATGTTCAAATCCAACGATTAAAAATAGCTTATTCTTTTCCGTGTTATTAACTTCTTCTGGTACAGTCCAGCTCAATTGACCATCAATTTCATTTAATTCATTATTGCCATCTTTATCATAATAATTAATAAGCGTTGATATTTGAGGTACGTAGTAGTCATACCGTATTTCTAATTCTGTTCCTGTTAGTGTTTCTTGGCAACTTATCGTTGATATTAAGTGGTTAAACTCATGACTTTTACAGGTGTCAGGAAGGATAAAGTATGGGCTGTTCTCCTCCTTGTATTCATCTGGCAATCGCAATTCGACACGGTATTGATTGTTTTCCATTGTGATGACAGAAATAAAAATGGGCTCCAAACCATGAGAGGATGCCGGTGTAGCAAATAGCGTTAATAATACTAGCAATAACCTTATTGCAGAGCGGAAAAGTATATTCATGTTAGATATCCGACCTTATATTCAGTTGTCCAATAAGATCTGCGATGATTTGTTGTAAACGAACTTCCACTTTTTCGTTATATAAATCATTGATAACCTGTTCTTTAACTGAATCAAAGTCAGGGGACTGAGCTGGGTTGCGATTAACTTTCACCCAATGGTAGCCACTCTGTGTCTTATAGGGACCAGACCAATCATCATCTTTCTGAGTGATAATTTGTGTGGCTTGTTCTTGTCCGAACACGTCTTTTATGGTGGTAATATCTGCTTGCCTAAATACTTTGTCGAAATTAATGATATCGGATAGGCCAACAGCTTGTCTTAACGTTAAGGGTTCATTCTGTAATTTTTCCAGTAATGTTTTACTTTCATTTTTTCTATTTATTAGCATGAGGTTGAAACTCTCACCTTTGACATACTGGTCATTGTTATCAATGAAATACTGTTTGGCATCTTCTAAGCTAGGAATAGGCTGTTCAGCGTTAATCATCATTTCAATTATATTTTGTGATTTTGCTGTAATGACTGATTTTAAATCTTCATCATTTTTATCTAATGAACGGTTTAAAGCGAAGTTATATAATGCTTCATTAGTGAGGTATTCATTTATTAGCTTATCTTTTTGTTCGCCTTCTAACGCATTAATGTATGAATTAATCATGCTAGCATTATCTAAGCCATATTTTACATTTACGAATTTTCTTAAGTTATCTTGGTTTATTAAAACGTTATTACTTTGTCTATCAAACAAAATTGTTTTATCAATAACAAGGACGCATAGTGCGATTAAAAAAAAGATAGCTAAAGGCTGTCTCATGAACTGTGTCATTTTGTTTAAAAGTAATGTTTTCATTGTGTATATTAATCATGAATGCTTAATAGGTTGATTCTTCATAGCATATGATCGATTTATGACTGAAAAATTAACGCTTGTATAGATTTTCTAAACAATGCAGAARTTAAATGTGACTGCGAGTTAAATATTGCTTTTTGTGGGTGTTATTAAAATAATATCCTTGGTGTAGTCCAAGTTGAAATGAAACTATAATATTATTGATATATCGTACCGACAGCTTGTATTTAGAAAGGTTCGTTTTGGTTTTATTATGAAATTGTTGCTTTTAATTTTATCACTTACTTCCTCTTTTGCATTTGCTCATAGTGCTGAGTCGACCGCTGGCTTTATTGATGGAGTTATTCATCCTTTGAGCGGTTGGCTGCATCTATTTGCAATGCTGGCCGTTGGGGTTTTAAGTAGCCGGTTTGGTGGTTCAACTATTTGGCAGGTTCCTGCCGTGTTTATTGCTTCAATGTTATTCGGACTTTATTTGGGTGAACGTGGGTTTGAACTGCCTTACTTTGAATTGGCAATTGCTGTTTCATTGATTTTGCTTGGTGGGTTACTTGCCCTTAAGCGGATGCCACCTTTGTATATGATGGTTTCGTTTGTTTTATTCTTTGGCGTCTTTCACGGATATGCTCATGGCATCGAAATTGGTGGGTTAATTAATCCAACGGGTTTTAGAAAGGGTTTTTTCCTCGGCTCTGTCCTTATTCATATTATCGGCGTGATGTTTGGCATGGTTCCTAAACAATATAGGAATTACCACAAGGTGGTGAATGCCAGCGGGTATGGTTATATCACTTTGGGCATATTCAGTGTGTTGGTAGGTAGTATCTAGTTATGTTTAAAAACACGACCATTGCTCTGGCTTTTGCTCTTCTTGCTTGGTTACTTCTTGATTATCAAGCGATTGATACAGAGAAAACACTGACTATAGGTGGTCCTTTTGAGTTTACAAGCCAAGACCTATCCAAAGATGGCTTTATCTATACTCGAATGCAGGTAGCTGAAACGCTACTTGAAGTACAGCCTGATGGGAAAGTATCTGAAAAGTTAGCGGCTAAATGGCGTACCAGTGATGATAATTTAGTCTGGTATTTTGATATAAGGCCGGATGTTTTGTTCCATGATGGTGAGGCATTAACGGCTGAAAGTATCGTTATTTCTTTATCTCACGCACTTAACAAGCCAGGCGTTTTGCAGCAACTACCGCTTAAGCGTATTTATTCAGATAATCAACAAGTTGTTGTTGAGCTGAGCGAACCATACAGACCATTGTTATCGGTATTGGCACATTTCTCTACGGCTATTTTGTCTCCGAATTCTTTTGACCAAGAGGGGAGTGTATTTGACATTAATGGCACAGGCCCTTACCAAGTGTCACTGTTGGCGCCACCGCATAAGCTGAATGTTACACGCTTCAATCAATACTGGGGTGATAAGCCAGCTATTGAGCACGTTCATTACCTAACGGGACACCGGGCGGAAAGTCGAGCTTTGCAGGCTCAAAGCGGGCAGGCGGATCTGATTTATACCCTTGATCCTGCCAGCATAGAGGTGCTTAAACGAACTAACCACATTGATGTGTACAGTGAGTCTATTCCTCGCACGGTACTCATTAAGTTAAATAACGAACATAAATTTCTTAATCACAAGGATGTTCGTCGAGCAATGAGTTTGGCCTTGAACCGAGAAGGCATATCAGAACATATTGTGCGAATTCCTGATTCTGAGGCGTATCAATTATTCCCTCCTTCGCTATCAAATTGGCACCTGTCAGGTATGCAAGTCGAGCAACAAGATCGAGTAAAGGCACAACAGCTGTTAGCTCAACAAGGATGGCAGCCTAACGTCGATGGCATACTTGAGCGTGATGGCGAACGTTTTAGTGTGAATTTAGTGACCTATGCTGATCGCCCAGAGCTGACGGTTATCGCGACGGCGGTACAGGCTCAATTACGTCAAGTTGGCATTGAGGTTAACATTAGTGTTGATAACTCGAGCGCGATTCCATCAAGGCATCATGATGGCACCTTGGAGCTGGCTCTTATTGCGAGGAACTTTGGCATTATATCTGACCCTCTTGCTTTATTAATTGATGATACTCGTACTCACAAAGGCAGTGATTGGGGGCCAATGAACTGGTCATCTGAAGCGTTAAACGCTGTGTTAGATCGCATGATGAACAGTACAGATCAGGCGTTTTATTCACTATCACAGCAAGCTGCTAATCTCCTAGCAGATGAAATGCCATTGATCCCCGTGGTGTTTTATACCCAGCAGGTGGCGATCAACGAGCGCGTTATGAATTTTCAATTTGATCCCTTTGAAAATAACTACCGAGTATCGGAGATGTATTTTGCTAACTAAGATCATTGCTAAACGATTAGGGCAAGCCGCTTTCGTTGCGTGGGCGGTGGGCACGTTAACTTTTATTTTGATGCAGCTACTCCCTGGGGATTTTGCTTATCGAATTGCAGCAGGACGTTACGGTTACGATTATGTAAATCAAGCTGCAGCTGATGCGGTAAGGATAGAGTTGGGGCTGGATAGATCTGTATTCATACAATATTTAGAGTGGTTGTTTAATTTAGTTCAATTCAACCTTGGGGATTCACTGGTGAGTGGAAACCCTGTCATTGATGAGTTACAGCACCAATTAGGACACTCACTACAACTGGCTCTTTTTGCCACTTTCTTTTCATTATTGATAGCCATTCCTATTGGGCTATATACAGGGCGTAATGCTGGTGGCATTGCGGATAAAGCCTCACTGTTCGTATCTGTCTATTTACGCGCGCAACCCGTATTTGTGATTGGTTTAGTGTTGGTGCTGTTCTTTGCATTACAGCTAAGACTTCTGCCTGTTGCTGGGTTTGGGAGCAGCGAGTATGTCATTCTTCCAGCTATTTCGCTGGCGCTCTCGATGGCGGCACTGTCGAGTAGGATTATTCGAAACTCCACGTTTGATGTCGTTAATTCTCCTTTTTATCGATTTGCTCGTTTTAAGGGATTAAATGAACAGCAAGCTTTTACGCATCATGCTCAGCCCAATATTGCGTTACCTGTTATTTCATTCATTGGTATTCAAGCGGTAGGGCTTATTGAAGGGATTGTTATGATTGAATCGCTGTTTTCATGGCCTGGTATTGGACATGCGTTGGCACATGCGATTTTTGGCCGTGATGTGCCTATGATCCAAGGCGCTGCACTGGTGATGGGTTTGCTATTTGTGTTGATCAACGGGGCGGTCGATTTTGTAGTGTATTTACTTGACCCTAGGCAAAAAGAGGAGGCACTAGCATGACATCGTTCAGTTTCTCACAGAGGGCTGGCGTGTTGTTGCTAGTGACTCTTTGCGTTGTTATTGCTATCGAGGCGTTTTTCTTTGCGGGGGATCCTGCCCTTCAACGCTTAGATATGGTGTTTGCCAATCCCTCTGCCATAGAACCTCTTGGTACCGATCAATTTGGCCGTAGCAATTTAGCAAGGTTGTCCAGTGCGCTTAAAACGTCATTGCTCATGGTGTTTGTTAGCGTAGGTACTTCGGCCTCATTAGGTGTTTTCCTTGGGGTGGTTGCTGGCTGGAAGCGTGGTTGGATAGACAAGCTACTTTCGTTTCTAGTTAACGTGTTGTTAGCACTGCCGGGGTTAATCTTAGTGCTGTTATTTGGCGCGTTAATCCCAGGGTCATTTTTTATTCTGTATGTTGCTATCTCATTAGTACTTTGGATTGAGTACTTTCGTGTTATTCGCTCTCGCACCATTGTCACCATGCAATACCCTGAAGTAGAGGCATCATTACTATACGGTTTTGGGGGCTGGTATATTTTTAAGCGTCATTTATGGCCTGCTTTCAAAAAAGATGTGTTTACTTTGGCGTGCTTTAGCGCAGGAAATGCTGTTTTGGCATTGGCTTCAATTGGATTTGTTTATGTAGGCCTTAAGCCCCCCCATGCGGAGTTAGGGCTAATGATGGTAGAGCTATTCCCTTACTATAGTGATGCGCCTTGGGTTCTATTTCAGCCTCTTGCGGCGGTTATCGTCTTGGTCTTAAGCTTTAACCTGATTGCAGGAGGGAAGCATGACTAACCCTGCTGTTGAGGTCAACGACCTCTCAATTTACTCAGACGAAGATTGCATTGTTGAGCGCTTGTCTGTGGCCTTACGATTAGGAAAGCCAGTAACCATCCTCGGTGAGACTGGCTCAGGAAAAAGTTTGCTAGCACAAGCCATTATGGGGGCCTTGCCTGCAGGACTTCACAGTGACGGCCAAATAACCTTGTTTGGTAAGAAAAACCTTTCTCAGAAAGAACTTGAATCATACTGGGGACGTAAGATTACCATGCTGCCTCAAGAACCATGGTTGTCGTTAGACCCGATTATGGCGGGAGAAAAACAGTACGCGTTAGTCAAAACGTTGGTTAATCATGAGTCAGAAGAACAGTCAAAAAAGTCGACAAAGCAGAATTTTAGCGCCTTCGGGTTAGGGCAAGATGGCTTGAAAGTGCCAAACCAGCTCTCTGGCGGAATGGCACAGCGCTTGGCTTATTTATGTGCAACGGCAGCTGGTGGTGAAGTATTGATTGCAGACGAACCAACTAAAGGGCTCGATGCGAGTAGAAAGCAGCAGATCATAACGTTATTGAAGCAACACAGTAAGAAGGGCTGTTTACTCACTATTACTCATGATATTGACATAGCTCGAGCGTTAGGTGGCGAGATTATCGTGATGCGGTTGGGCAAGATTGTCGAACGTGGTAGCTGCGAAAAGCTGCTTCAACAGCCTATATCTGAATATGCGAAGCAGCTGATTGAAGCGCAACACTACACGTTATCTAGTCGGGATCGTACTCATCAATCCCACGCATTGATTCAGTGTCACCAACTCAACAAGTATCGAGGTGGAAAAAGGTTGTTCAACCAATTAGATTTCACCATAGATCAAGGGGAAATAGTCGGTGTTGTTGGAGATAGTGGTACTGGTAAGTCGACACTAGCAGATATGGTACTTGGCTTGACTACTATTGATAGCGGTAACATATTACGTTGCCATAGCCTTAGTAGAGGTAAAGCACTCAAGTTATATCAAGACCCACCATCGGCGTTTGCACAATCGATTTCATTGGGACAAAACGTAGATGACTTGTGTCAGTTACATGGTCTTGATAAAGAACCCATAGCCGATTTAATGAGACGTTTGCATTTGAACCCAACATTACTCTCTCGAAAACCTGCACAAGTATCAGGTGGAGAATTACAGCGATTTGCTATATTGCGCGCGCTTTTAATGGAACCTAAGTTATTAGTTGCGGATGAACCTACTTCACGACTTGATCCTATTACTGCGGCATCAACAATGCGTTTATTAATCGAACAAACACAGCGCATTGGTTGTGCACTACTGCTTATTAGCCATGATCACACCTTAATTCGTCAGGTATGCGATAAAGTGATAGATATTGCGGACTATTCTTGCGATGTTCGCCACCCTGTTCAAGCAGTATCAAGCGTCGCAGTACCTTAGTTGTAATTTGAATCAATACGGCTCCTATCTTGCTATTTGGCTGAGCAGTATTACCCATGATTTTATTGTTAGGTTGATTGGATTGATAGGGCTTTAATATGAGTCGAGTAGAGAGAGTAATACAGCGTTCCTTACCCCCATTTAATTCACTTCGCGCTTTTGAATCAGCCGCGAGGCATTTAAGCTTAACACGGGCAGCGGAAGAGTTAAGTGTCAGCCGAGGTGCTATTAGTCAACAAATTAAGCTTCTAGAAGAATACCTGAATGAAGCACTTTTTATTCGCCAAGGTTCGAGCCTAACTTTGACCGATCAAGCGATTAATTACCTGCCTTTGCTAACGGAAACCTTTAATAACCTTCAAGTTGGTACACAAAGTCTATTTGGTAAAAATGTGAGTCACACGCTGACCATCCGAATATCACAAAGCTTTTGCTGCGCATGGTTGCTAACTCGACTTGCTGATTTTCAAAGGCAAAACCCAAATTTAAAAATTAAGTTCTATTCTACCGTTAACTTATATCCGTCAACGAATCAGTCTGTCGATATTGAGATTATAAATGGCTATGGTAACTGGCAAGGTAAAGATGCTGAGCGGATTACTAACAACGAGCGCTGGGTTGTTGTTGCAAGTCCCTCTTATTTAAAACAGTACGATTTTAATCAATCCATAGAAGCGATTTCAAGCTACCCTAAGATCGCGACGATGGGGTACAGTGAAGGTTGGCGTGATTGGTTTAATTTACATTCTCCAGGTATGCCATTCACCGATCCTGAACTTGAATTCGATAGTACTAAAATTTCGATGGAGGCCGCGTGCCAAGGTTTAGGTATGCTATTGGCTAAAACTATTTTAGTTGAAGATGCTTTGAAAGCTGGGGATTTGGTTATAGCTCATCCAGCAACGTTGGATAGCCAGAGTAACCATTACATCATTGTAAATAGGAATCGAGATAATCAATATAAGGTCGCACAGTTTAAAAATTGGCTTAGGAAAAGCATTAATTAGCGAGTTTACTCGCCATGTTATCTTTGGAATAGTGAATGTTATCCACAAGAGAGAAGATGCCAAAAGTAGTATCTAGGTACTACAAACGAAAAAGCCACCGTGAACAGTGGCCTTTCAATCAATAGTGGTAGCGGCAGCTGGCAATTAGGATAGCGTCATCGGTGATGGCATACACCAAGCGGTTGGTGGAGTCGATGCGCCGAGACCAGAACCCCGTCATGTCGTGTTTCAGTGGCTCGGGCTTACCTTCGCCTTCAAACGGATCGCGTTTGATGGCAGTGATGAGCTTGTTTATGCGTTTCAGGGTCTTCTTGTCTTGGGTCTGCCAGTACAGGTAATCGTCCCAAGCATGATCAGCAAATGTCAGATTGCGCTTCGTTGTCGTCTTCGTCATGGTCAATCAGTTCTCGTGTTTGGCCTTGACCCGCACGTAATTGGCGCATGGACTCACGGAGGCGTTGGGCATTAGCCGGGCTACTCAGCAGGTGCATGGTTTCTTGCCAGCTGTTGAACTCGGACTCCGACATCACAACGACATTTTCGCCGTCACGGCGGTGGATCAACGCTTGGTCACAATCGTCAACCACCGTGTCGAATACCGTTTTCAACGAACTACGGGCTTCGGTATAGGTATAGGTTTTCATAGTTAATGATTCCGTGTTTCACTAAGCGTTTTTAGGCGTTGTCAGCTCCGAATTTAACACTCTATTACCTGAAATTATCTCAGCGTAATATCAGAGTTTCCTCATCTGTTTCGTGCACTACACCCTAATATAGGACGTAGTACGATGCCATTATGGCTTGAGTAAAGCTTACACCTGTACCTAAGTAAGTACAAGTGTATTTTCAACCTTATTTTGTAGCGCATATGTTTGAGTTAACTTATGCCCGCTTCCAGCGATATCTTTCGACCAAAGGTAGCTGGTGTCATGCTACGGTAGCATCGACCTAGTCGTGATTATGTAGATATTTACATAGATGGTTGCGCGACCCAAGACTGTAAGCGTGGTGCTGCCTTGCCGAGAGGGCGGACAATTTTAAGAATTAATACTCTGGCAGCTGAAAGGTTTTCGATAACTTCACAATATCGTTGTCTGTATAGCTAGCAATTTTCTCCATGACTTCACGAGTTAGGTGAGGGCAGAAGCTTTCGATAAAATCGAGCATGTACTTTTGTAAAAAGAGATTACGGCTATAGCAGAGCCAAGCATCAGAAGCCTCAAAAACATGCTCAAGAGGAATATTGATGAGTTCATCGTCAATCACGTCATTTGCTGCTACTTGTGCAACAACACCTATACCGTATCCCAACTTAACATATTTTTTGATGACCTCGACATCCATAACCGTCATGAAATAGTAAGGGCTGATCCCATGCTCTTTGAAGGCTTTGTCTTGGGCTATTCGACCTGTAGAGCCGGGCTCGTAACTGATCAGCGGATATTGGCTGATATTTTCAAGAGTGACTTCTTTATTCGTCGCTAAAGGGTGATTTTTAGGAACGATCAACCCTAAATTCCATTTGTATGCAGGTAAAACAATGACGTCTGAATCATGTTCAACTTTTTGAGCAACAATCGAAAAATCGGATTGGCCTCGTTTAATTAAATGGCCGTATTTATCGAGTTGTGAGCTACCAATATGAAATTTAATTTTTGGGTATCGCTTAACGAACTGATCAACGGTGTTCGGTAATAGATATCTAGCGATAGTATTGGTGGTGTAGATATTCAAAAAGCCTTCTTCCGGCTTCACATGATCGTTAACGATAGTCTTGATCCTGCTTTCTATATCCAACATCTGAATGGCTTCTTGAATGATCAAATCACCAACAGCAGTTACGGAGCTAAGTGATTTGCCTTTACGCTCGAATATTTTTACTCCAAGCTCTTGCTCTAATAGCTTTATCTGCTTGCTAACACCCGGTTGGGTTGTATACAAAGAGTTTGAGGCGAGAGAAATGTTTAAGTTGTTATCGACAACCGCCTTTAGGTATCTGAGCTGCTGTAGTTTCATATAAACACCTCTAAAATCAGCAAAATTATTTAATATAGGCATTCTGCCAGAGTTTGCGGTGCGCTTCATAGAACAAATTGTTATTTATAATAACTAAGTCGCAAGTTTATGTGAGGTTTGTTTTGGAATTGAGTTTAAAATGATATATGCAGTTTAATGCGTAGCTAAAAAGTACTGTTAAATCCAAAGGTTTTCTTAATGATCATCGAACATCAGCCTGCTGAGAGTACTGGTTATGATACTGATTAGCTTTTCTTAGCTGAATCTGCCGCACGCATGGCAACAATTAAACCACATACATCCACGGGTCATTACATTTTACATGGTTAAGAAAGAAGCATATTTAACCTCAAATATATTGTGTCTATAGAACTCGAAAGTTATTACAAAATATTAATAAGCGGTGTGACTTATTCTATTGGGAATGGTTTTTTTACTCCTGTTTTGTAATGGATTTGTGGATAAATTAAAATTCATGGGTTAACAGGTTTATCTTTTCGCTTTGTTGAGCGACTTAAATGAGCACGACTGTAAGGTCTTTGTGACTTTTAAATCGTTATAAGAATAGATGTGGGGTGTTTTATGTGCGTTCTGTTAATTAAATGTTTTGAGTCGAAAATAATTAATAAGTAATAACTTTTCGTTATTACTTAAGTGGATTGATATCACAAAAATTATCTGCGGCATCTCTATTATTCTCTTCGCGCAATTAACGCATATTTATAAGGTATACATCCATGAGTAAACGCTCATCCATACAAGTAACTGTAATAACAACTATTATTGTTATGCTTGTTATATTTTTAGCCCAAGTTGTAATTGGGGCACAATCAATTGAGGTTGGATCAGTATCAATCGCAATTCTTCCAATGTTATTTGCGGTCATTATTGGTATGACTGTTTCACTGAATGTTGTTAGAGACAAAGTTAAAGTCTGGGGAAAAACATTTACAGACAAAGAAGAATCTTTTGCTTCAAAAATGGTTGGCTTTTCTCTTCTTGTTCTTGGTACTCAGTACGCAGGAATGATCATTCCAAACTTAGATAATATTATTGATGCAGGTTTACCACTTCTTTTCCAAGAACTTGGAAACTTACTGCCTATTTTAGTTGCGGTTCCTCTTGCGGTTAAGTTCGGTCTTGGTCGAAATGCTATTGGTGCTTGTTCGTCAATCAGTCGTGAGCCATCTATTGCGGTAATTCAGGGTAAATACGGTACAGGCTCTCCTGAATATGTAGGTGTGCTGGCTATCTACCTATGTGGTTCAGTGATCGGTACTATTTGGTTCAGTGTTCTTGGTAGCATCGCACCTATGACGGGGCTTCATCCTTTCGCTCTAGCTGCGGGTAGTGGTGTTGGTAGTGGCTCTATGCTAAGTGCAGCATCTGCATCGTTAGTGAGTGGTCTTGATGCTGAAATGGCTAGCCAAGCATTAAGTATTGCTGCTGCTTCAAACTTATTATCATCGGTTGTTGGTGCGTTGTCTTTAACGTTCCTTGGTCTGCCGCTAGCTGAATTCGTGTATAAAATGTGCAACAAGGGTAACTCAGAGGTATCAACTAATGCTTAATGCTATCAATGATATGAAGTTTGTATTTCTAGCACTAGCACTTGCTATTTTTACACAAACTCTAACAGACGGTACTCCACTATTAAGCATGTGGGATAGCTTTATCGCTATGGCTGTGGTTGTATTCTTATCGCTTGTTGCTAAAGAGTACATCAAGTCACCACTGCCAACATTTGCCTACGCGACCTTGATTGGTATCTTCCTATGTCTACCAGACACCGTGGTTCGTACCTTTATTCTGGATTCTATTGGTAAAGTTGGATTCCTTTCTGCTTGTGTTCCACTACTAACCTTTGCTGGTTTGTCTGTTGGTGGCCAAATGGAAGAGCTTAAGAAGCTATCTTGGAAGATCGTTGTATTGTTCTTCGTTGTTTCTACCGCTTGTTTCTTTGGTGCATCAATTATTGCGCAAATCGGTTTCACCATGAAGGGAATTATCTAATGTTGAGTAAGTTTGAATTAAACGAAAAGCTTCTTAGCCTTCAAGAATACAGTGTAAAAACACGTCGTGATTTACACATGATTCCAGAATTATCTGGTGAAGAGTACAAAACCTCGAAGTACTGTAAAACGCTGATGGCGGAGTACGGTTATACAGTAGTCAGTTACGATGGCTATACCGGTTTTATTGCTGATTTGATTGTTGACCCAGCGTTTAGTTTGGTTGGTTTCCGTGCAGATATGGATGCATTGGAAATGGATGACTTGACCGATAATGAGTATTCGTCAACGCATGAAGGTCGATCTCATAACTGTGGTCACGATACTCACATGACCATTTTGTTGACTGCGGCTAAGTACTTAGCCGCAAATCAAAGTGAATTACGTCATAACGTACGCTTCATCTTCCAAATGGCGGAAGAAGATATGCGTGTTGATGGCGCTAATAAAATGGTCGAGCTGGGTTGCATGGAAGGCGTTAATGAAGTTTACGCACTTCACAACGATGCGGCGATGGAATGTGGTGCTGTTCGTGTGAACAACAACATTATGTCTTCTTATGGTTATGCTTGGACATTAGACATTGAGGGTGTGTCTGCACACGGTTCAACGCCGCATAAAGGCCTTGATGCAATCCGTGAAGGTGCACGTATCATTGAAGATATGGACTACATCGTTGCTAAACAAACCAACCCATTCTCACCTGCGGTATTTGTGTGTGGTTTGTTTAATGGCGGTACGATTCCAAACGCTGTTGCTGCCAATGTTCAAGCTCGCGGTACCATTCGTTCTATGGACTCAGAGACGAATAAAATCCTGCAAAATAGCTTTGAAGGTATTGTCGCTCAAAGTGAACTACGTGGTTATAAAACCTCAATTAATTACTGTGGTTACCCTGCGGTAATTAACCATGAGAGCGCTTATCAACGTGTGGTTAAAGCAGCAAGCGAGACGATTCCAGCAGAGCTGTTAGATGCGACAGGTTCGCCGATGACGGGTAGCGAAGACTTTAGCCTAATGGTTGAAGCTGCAAAGAATAAGCAAGGCGCTATGTTCTTCCTTGGCTCAGGCAACAGTGCGAAAGGTATCAATAATTATCTGCACTCAAATCCATACTTTGTTGATGAAGACTTCTTGCTTGTAGGTGCACAAATCTTCATTAATATAGCTACGTCATAAGTTAAAATCAGCGGATTAAATGGTAAAGGCCTAGCATATATTATGTTAGGCCTTTTTTTGCCTACGAGTATGGGACAAGCTTTCTGCTAATAAAGGCTATGCTCGACCTAACATACGAAGTAAAACTAAGTTCTTTGATAAATAATGGTGTTTAACCGCAGCAGAAGCGTGGAGTAAAACAACGATAGCTAGAAGTAAACAACTGGCTCTGTGAACGCTAAAAAAGAAAGAATTAACCTCTGGGGAAGAAATAGGGTTCGGAACGGTTATGAGCCAAAATAGTTCATAATTTGTTTCTAGCATCAAAAAACCACTGATGAAAACGATGAACATTAGCTGATAAATAATATCGTGAACCATATGAGCTATTTTTTTTTGCCAAGATGGAATTGAGTGGTCTGTAAAGCTATAGTTTGGACGGAGGTGCTTCCAAAACCAGCGGAAAATAAAGACAATGCTACCGACTGTTGCAAGTGACATGTTTAATATTGATAAAAACTGGAAAATGCTAGGGTGACTATCGACCACCAAATGCATTACGTAACCTGCCGTTGTCGCATAGATTATGATGGCTGCCATTGACCAATGTAAGTATCGGGTAATCTTATCATAGTTAGACGTTTTCATTATTTTAACCTAGCTTGAATATTATGTTTGTAATTGAAATTTAGCAGTAAAATATGACTTGGTCATTGGTGCTGGTGTGACGTTAATTCAATGTTTAACAAGTGATTATGTAAATACCTCAATGTTAAATGCTTAATTTTCTTGCAAGAGTGTTTTCAACATTATAATTAACAGTATTTATATTGGTTATCTAAATGGTCGGTATAGTAAAAGAGATAAAACTAATGTCATCGTTTGATGATCTTTTTGTTAAGCCTTTAGTTTAATTTTTGAAAGTTGATAATTCTCTTCCTCGTTATATAGGTAAATATGTTACGGTAAACATTGTGATGCAAACTTGAAGTATTGATTCAGTTGAATTTTATATTTATGGATATGAAGCATATCAAGGTTGATGTGATGCTCATCTCACAGTGGGAAATATTTTAAAATCATGGCTATTAGATGAACTCTTAATCTTTATAATGAGTGAAATGTGGTGGAATATTCTGTTGTAAATCGTTTAAGTCATATTGTTCTTTTTGCACTCAGTTTAATCATTATGGGTAAAATTTTTAGGGGTACTATCAATGGCGTTGAGCGATAGAGAAAAGAGTTTAATTAGTGGCATGCTATATCACCCAGGGAAAGATGGGTTACCTGATGATCGTGGTGTAGCGCGTAAGCTATGTCATCAAATTTCGAATAGTTTTGATGCTGAAGAGAAACAAAAGTTGATCCAACAATTGTTTGGCAAAGCGGATGAGTCGACATCACTAAATGGTAACTTTGCTTGTGATTATGGTTATAACATTGAGGTCGGCAAAGATTTTTACATGAATGCCAATGGCGTGATCCTCGATTGTGGCAAAGTAATTATTGGTGATTATGTGATGATAGGGCCAAACGTTACGTTATGCACCGCTGGTCACCCGATTGACGCTAAAACGCGTTACACTTATGAAGAATTTGCTAAACCTATCAGCATTGGTAATAAAGTATGGATTGGCGCCAATGTTTTGGTCTTACCGGGTGTAACAATTGGTAATGGGGCGGTTGTTGGCGGTGGTAGCGTGGTAACAAAAGATGTGCCTGCTGACACCGTTGTTGTGGGAAACCCTGCACGGGTGATACGAGAAAATATAAACGATTAAAATTAATGGCGACGTAATATTGCGTTGCAGTACTTTTGATAGGCTGACGTTGGCAGGTTGGCCTAACATAAACCTTAGATATTTCCCCCATATTAGCGCTACACGCTATATATAACGCGTGTCTATTGTCTGAAATGTCAGACATTTCAGTTTTAATCTTATAGTTCTACGACAAAGTAGCGTTAAATTAATCGACTAATAAGACTTAGTCTTAATTTTATTAATTCAATAATAGTTGTGAATTTAACATCCATTAATAAGAATGATTATAGTTGTTAATAAAATATAAATTTTCGTCTTAGGATAAAGATGATGATTAAACCTGCTACTTTTCTTTTTATTGATAATTACTGATGATGAGAATTGATTTTATATTTATCGTGCTAGTTTTAGTTTGTGCCTCTGGTTAAATGTTGAGAGGAGAAAATAGCTATTGATATAAAGTGATGTCCTTGTCTAGGTTGATATTCTGGTGGATTCCATGATAAATACAAAAACAAAGAATAAACTGAAAAATAATAAAGATATATGGTGTAGTACTACTGTGGGGTTAATCGTTAGTCTAGGTCTTTTCCCTTATGGCGCTCATGCGATTGGTGATACTCCATCTTTTCCTACTTCAAACCCTGAAAATATGACTTATTTGGAGGAGATGGGTAAACGATTGTTTTTTACAGAGATCTCAGTCAATAGAAACCAGTCGTGTGCTTCATGTCATACGGGAGGGACTGGCGGAACAAATGGTGTGTCGGAAGTGAACTTAGGGCAAGTTGCCGTAACGGGTTCTGATGGCTTTAGCGTTGGTTCGCTTAAACCGCCAACAAATAAGTATGTGCAGTTTTTGGATGAAGAGAAAAATGTTACAGGTCTCGCGAACTTTGAAATGTGTTCAGTACCTTTTCCACCTTTCTCTGTACCTTGTGGTGGGGCATTTTGGAATGGCCGAGCGACAGGCGACTTATTAGAGCAACAAGTTGATGTATTTGCCGGTATTGATAGTAAATATTACGATATGTACAGCAAGTATTTAGGGCCAATGGCTGATCAGGCACATGCTAGTCCGTTTATTAACCCTGTTGAACAGGCTTTGCCAAATATGTATAAGGTGTGTAAACAGGTGAAGCAGACATTGTGGGGGCCGCAGCTGTATCAATATGCTTGGGGCAAAAAACTTCGCTGTAGTACCGATAGTGATGTTCAACAAGCGTTTGGTCGATTTGCAGTATCATTAGCATCATGGCAAATGTCGAGTGATAATAACCCATTTGATTCTAAACGAGATATTGCTTTGGAAAACGATGCTGATGGTGCATTTCCATTGGATGACTTTTCTGATTTAGAAAATGAAGGTCATGATATCTTTTACGGTTTTAATGGCCGGTGCTTCTTCTGCCATGTTAGCGATAATGATCCTGATGGTACGGCAAAATTCCAGCGCTATACCGATGATCGGTATTTCAATATTGGGGTTCCAAGAAATCATGAAATACCAGAAGATCCAGAGCCGAATGAAGGTGTCTTTGCGCTTACTGGTGCGTTTGGGAACTTAGGACAACATAAAGTACCAACATTGCGTAATGTAGATAAAAGGCCTCATGCTGGATTTTCAAAAGCATACACCCACAATGGTTGGTTTAAAACATTGGAGCAACTCGTACACTTCTATAACTCATCAGGCTTAATTGACGATCCTGCTGCAATTGCAGCATGTAATCTTGCAACCAATGATGCTGAAAGAATGGCAGCTTCTACCGCTTGTTTCTTTGAAAAAACGCGTTGTGTTGGTGTAAATGTTACTGTTGAAGAGGCAATGGAAAATAATTGCTGGCCCGATCCAGAGTTTGACCACAATATTGCCACCTTTGCGGTGGGTGATCTGAAATTAAATGAACATGAAGAGTCGGCTTTAGTGGCTTACCTAGCGACGCTTAGTGATACGTCTGAGGCGAAGTCTCCTTCGCAATACATGGCTGAAATGTATAAGGAAACTCGCTTAAAACATCAAAGTGAAGATGACTCGGAGTATGAAGCGCCAGCACCCGTACATACGGTTGAAGAGCCTGTAAATACTCGACATGAAAGACCCACTTTCAGTCGCCGTCGTTAATCACTCTTTATATTCTTCATAGCAACACATTGTGTGAAGATACTGGGTATTAAACTGAACACTGGGCAGTATTGCTGCCCAGTGTTTTATTTTTAATTGATAGCAATAGTTAGTAGACGTCTAAATCCTGTCCCATGACATAGTTACCATCGTAGAAACTACGGAATTCCTTATCGATAGATTCTTCGCCCGCCCCGAAGTACAAAACGTGGTTAAGTACCATCAGTTTGGGTTTTATTAGGTTGCCAATTTTCGCCAATTCTTCAGTCGATGTGTGAGCTGCTTGGTGATATTTCTGCCAATCAGGGGTACGTTTCGCAAGTCCTTTCATGCTATAGACTTCATGGATCAAAATGTCGGCACCTTTATAATTTTTGATCACCTCTTCATCATAAGCAGTATCACCTGAAATCACGATAACGCGGTCAGGGGTCGTGAAGCGGTAGCCAAGCGCATAGCCATCGGGCCAGTCGCCATGACGGGCGTTGAAAGCTTCAACTTGTACATTTTCATCTTGATAAACAACACCCGGCTTTTTAATGATTGTGGTATTTACTTTATAGCCTTCAGGCGTTGCGGGTTGTGCTCCCTTCATCCGGTGATCAATATCTGACTTATAGGCTGCCAATACGTTGTTAACGAGAAAGTTGGTATTGGGAGGACCAAATAGCTGTAGTGGCTCTTTGCGGCCAAGTACCCACGGAGTAAGGATAATATCGGGTAAACCAGTCGTGTGATCAGAGTCTAGGTGAGTTAAGAAGGCGGTTTTCAAGAATGTCGGGCGTACGGTATTACCAGGAAAGCCAGTAAAACCAAGTTTTCTAGCTGCATCCATTTGACGTACAGCACCCGGACCAAAATCAACCAGATAAACTTGATCGTTAACCACGATAGCAATGGATTGCCCTGAGTGTTTAGCGTCATTAAACGGTGTGCCTGTTCCCAGCATGACCACCTTGGTGATATCTGAAGGTTGGTATACATTATTGTCACTTTTCGCGTTTACTATGTATGGCATAAACAACGAAAAGATAATGACGGGTAGCATTAATACAAAAGAGTGTAGTTTTGTTGGCATGTTGCTGTTCCTTTTGACGTTACTGTCCTATATAGGGGAACCCCACCAT
>NZ_JAKJSJ010000012.1:0-216576 GCF_050336715.1 Photobacterium makurazakiensis | reverse complement strand
GAAAGCATCTAAGCGCGAAGCGAGCCCTGAGATGAGTCATCCCTGATACTTTAAGTATCCTAAAGGGTTGTTGGAGACTACGACGTAGATAGGTCAGGTGTGTAAGTGCTGCGAGGCATTGAGCTAACTGATACTAATTGCCCGTGAGGCTTAACCATACAACACCCAAGGGGTTTTTACGGACTCCACGAAACRCTTGAATGGTGTTTGAGAGACTAGTCAGATTTTCCCAGATTGCTATTTACTGCCATTAGGTGGTGAATAAAACAGAATTTGCTTGGCGACCATAGCATTATGGACCCACCTGATCCCATGCCGAACTCAGTAGTGAAACGTAATAGCGCCGATGGTAGTGTGGGGTTTCCCCATGTGAGAGTAGGACATCGCCAGGCTTCTAATTTAGATATTCATATTGAACGATGGATATCGGATAGATACGTAAGTATTTATCACCGTGTGGAGCGGTAGTTCAGTTGGTTAGAATACCGGCCTGTCACGCCGGGGGTCGCGGGTTCGAGTCCCGTCCGCTCCGCCAATTATACTAAACCCGAGTCTAACGACTCGGGTTTTTTTATGCCTGAATAATGTGATTGTTTGCCCTTCGGTCGAATGAGTACTGCTGGAATGTTAGCCCAGCCAGCCCTCTACCACTGATACTAAGCCCAAGACTAGGCGTCCCCCGACGAAAGACTTGGGCTTTTTTACGTCTATATATTTGTGATTTGTCCTAAGGATAAATGAGTCCAGCTGGAATGCCTGCTCAGCCGCTCCGCCTCTGATATTTATCCCTGAAGTTTAAAGCTGTTCAACAGTATGGCGAATATGGTTAATAGTGTCAGCCCCAACTTTTTGCATGGTTTCCTCTTTAAAGTGATGGTGGTTATAGGTAAATGTGATCTCTAATTCACCGTTGCGTACGGTATAGATGATGTACCAGAGACTCTTACGCATTAGCTGTTCATTACGCCAGATTTCATCGAGCTCAAGTGCATCATCAAAACGTGGGTTAAACCATGGGCTATTAATAGCTTCAGGTTCACTGAACTCTTCAAGTTGGAAGTTGATTGCGACTTCCGGAGTACTCAGAGAGGAGATAAAGTGCTGAGTAGAGGCTTCATCATTGCAGTATTTCAGTAAGGGGAAGCCTGGTGCTCGTCGATTGAATTCACTAAATTGTTCGACCGTATACTGTAGCTGTTGTATCGGCGTACCAGTACTTTTCAGGGTGAATGGAATACTGAACATCTCAGTGAAGTAGCCGACGGTCCGGCTCATATCAAGTGGTAGCCCAAGTTCATTCCGGCCATGTTTTTGGACATCGATCAACACTTGCTGGTTGCGACTACGCTGGCTAATTTGATGTAAGACAGCATCTAACACTAAGGCTCGTAGTGATAATTGTCGATGAGGTTGGAGCTTATCTTTTATCGCTAAGACTTCTTCTCGAGGAAGGGTAACGCTTATCCGTCGGTCGTCTCTAGCAATGTTGTTGTGATCTGCTCCAGTATGATCCTTATTCATCGGTGAATGGCCATGCCAATCCAAGTTCCGGATAAAATCAAGTTGCTCTTGAGCCTGAGATGACCGACAAAAGGCTTGTAACCCTTGGGTATAACGGATAAATGCATGATCATTAACGGCTTTCGTTACTGCTGAGGCCGGCTGGGTTAGTGCTCTACCATAATCATCACTTAACTCATCAAACATGATATTGAGGGAGTGCCCGTCAGCTAAAAGATGATGAATGATATTGAGCAGGTAGCGTTTGTTGTATTTAGGGTAGCTAACTAAACAGAAGTGGACTGGCGAACTGGCCAAAGTGATATCTTTTTGGAGCTCGATAAGCACACCTTTGAGATGTGTAGTGAGGTCTGGTATCTGCTCAGTGAAAGTTAGCTGGCTGAAAGGAAGTGGTGAGTCATCGGAGTTAATATGCTCAAAACACTGTTTAGCTTTGAAGTGCATATTGACTCTTAGGGAATCGTGCCTCTGGTATAGAGCCGTTAAAGCCTGTCTGAGTGCCGCCAGATTAAAGTCTTTATGGGTGATTTCAAGTACTGTTAGCGCATTCCAGTGGTTAAGATCGAGATGGTCCCGTGCCGGCTGAATACATTCTTGCATTTCATAACGGTTAGGCAATGAAAGTAGTTCCTGTGACTTCCCTTCGGGTGTGAGTTCAACATTTAGTGCTGGTATTTCTAATGGAGGGGTTTCAGTCAGTTGTGCCAAGTGCTTGAGAGTGGCATTTTCACGAAACTGGTTTAGAGCAAAGTCGAGATCTTGTCGAACACATTCAGATTTAAGCATAATGAGACTTAGAGAATCACCTCCTAAGTCAAAAAAGTTATCTTCACGGCCTATTTGAGGCTGGCCTAACAAGGTTGACCAGATCTTGCTGAGCTTTATTTCTTTTTCCGTTTCGGGAGCTGTATACATATTACCAAGTAGCTGCTGAGAATCGGGCGTTGGTAATGCCTTACGATTAACTTTACCGTTTGGCGTCAGTGGTAGGCTATCAAGTAATTGATAAACCGAAGGTTGCATGTAAGCGGGTAAGTGCTGCTGGGCGTGTTTTTTTAATTCCTGAATGGCGGATTGACCCTCAACGCCTTTCCCTGTCACTAAGTAGGCGACAAGTTTTTCAGGCTTTCCTGCCACTTGAACAACAGCTTGATTGAACGATGGATGCTGTAGTAAACAGGTTTCGATCTCTCCCAGTTCAATCCTGAATCCACGTAGTTTTACCTGAAAATCGGTACGGCCAATGAATTCTAGTTCCCCTGAATCTAGGCGGCGTACGAGATCGCCAGTTTGGTAAATACGTTCATGGCTAAGCTCTGGTACTGGGTGCTTGATAAAGCGCTCTGCGGTGAGGTCGGGACGGTTATGGTAACCTCGGGCCAATCCATCCCCCCCTATAAATAACTCACCTGCAACCCCTTGTGGTACTGGGTGGCCTTGCGGGTCAAGAATATAAAAGGTCGTATTAGCGATTGGAGTTCCAATACGGGCTGGTGCTGTGTGCGTGACTTCACTAACGGCTGACCAGACACAGGTTTCGGTTGGACCATACATATTCCACAGCTGTAGGCTAGGAGATGCAAGTAAATTGTCTTGTAGGCGCTGGGTTAAAGCTTCGCCGCCACACATTGCCTTAAAGCCTGAGGGAGCTCGCCATTGTTGCTGAGTCAACATTGTCCAAGTGGCTGGTGTGGCTTGCATTGCCGTCACATCATGGTGTTGGATAAGGCTATCGAGTGCCTGACTGTCGAGAGTTTGCTCTCGGGTTGCAATAACAACTGTTCCGCCTTCTTGCAGAGGTAAGTAAAGCTCAAGTGTATGAATGTCAAACGAAATTGAGGTGACAGCTAGAAGTGTATCATCGTCAGTCAGCCCAGGTTGTTGCGCCATTGATGACAGGAAGTTACTGAGATTACGATGCTCAAGCATGACGCCTTTGGGCTTGCCAGTACTTCCTGAGGTATAAATAACATAGGCAAGATGGTTAGGTTTTAGTCCTATGTCTGCTGTACTTAAATTGGTACAGGGTTGGTGTGCTAGCTCAGTTTTATCGTCAAGAGAGATAGAGCGATATCCCCCGGCGGGTAGTTGCTCTTCAAGGTGATGCTGAGTGAGAACAAGATGAGCGTTGGCATCAGCCAACATATACTCGATACGCTCTGTTGGGTACTGTGGGTCAAGCGGCAAGTAAGCGCCGCCCGCTTTCATGATACCTAGCAAGCCGATAAGCATTTCCAGAGAGCGATCAACGTATAGTCCTACAAATTGATCGGGCCCTATCCCTTCTTGACGAAGTCGATGAGCCAGCTGATTTGCCCGTTCGTTTAATGCCTGATAGGTCAGTGCATACCCCGCGCAGTAGGCCGCAATGCTCGATGGGTTATGCTTTGCTTGTTGCTCAACTCGCTGATGAAGAAAGGCGTTTTGCTGGGTGTCTGTTGGCACTGGGTTCCAGTGGTTGAGCATTCGTTCCCGCTCTCGCTTTTCCAATAATGGCGTTGTTAGGCACTTAGCGTTAGGGGTCTGACAGATATGCTGAAGTGCAGTTAAGTAATACTGTCCGGCTGCTTGAGCTTGTTTGTTAGAGATATAATCTTGCTGATAGGACAAAGCAAGGTTGATGTCGCCAGTTAATCCCTGATGGAATGAGGTATGAAATTTGAAGCTATTTTCTTCACGGATCTCTCCATTAATAACATTGAAGCCTCTGATATCTTGCACATGCTTATAGATGTGAAAGTGGGTGTAGTTAAAGCCGAAGTCACTGAGTGGCGTAGCGTGTTGCTTGACCAGTTCCGCAAAAGGGTAGCGGCGATAAGGTTGGTGTTGCTGGAGCTGAGCTTCAATAGCTTGAGCCAGGCTTAGCCAAGAGTGATCAACTAGGTCAATAGCCAATGGAAGGCTATTGATAAATAAACCGATGACGCGTTCACCATCTATTTTTTCTAGACGACCGTTAGTCACCGTGGTGCTACACGTATCGGTACGGTTGGTGAGTAAGCCGATGACTCGAAGGTGAGCGGCTTGAAGCAAACTAGTTAGGCGTAGACCATGGCTTTTAGCCGTCTCTGCCAAATTATTGATCAGCGGTCTTGGTAATGCTGAGCGCCATTCCGCTATGCCTCCGGGCCGCTCGTTATCTGGGCGTAAGTTTGGTAGTTCATGGTACTCAAATGCGGCTAGCTGTTGCTGCCAATACTGACGGGTTACTTCATCTTTCAAGCATTTACGCTCAGCTTTGATAAAGGCTTTATAGTTTGATTGAAGCGGTTGGTCGGGGACCTCTGGGAGTAACCCCTGAATTATCAGGTAGCGCTGGAAAAGTTCAGTCAACAAGGTTGCCATACTCCACCCATCAAGGATCATGTGGTGGGCATCGATCAGTAATTGGAATTGCCCTGACTCTCTCAATAAGACCGTGAAGCGGATCTGACTCGGCTCGGTGAGGTTTAATGGTGATGCTTTGAGTTGATTGATCGTTGACTCGATCTGCACGTCAGCCGTTGGTTTATCAGCCAGCTGGCGTACTTCAAGTCTGACAATTCCCTGCTGATGAACCAGCTGCATCGGTTCACTGAATTTGGTGGCGTTAAAACTGGTGCGCAGTAATGGATGTTGGCTAAGGGTTTGTTTTATTGCTTGGGTAAATGCAGCCTGATCCCAGCGGGTTTGAAGATGTAAATTGAAGACATCATGGTATAGGGATGAATGGGTATTTAGTTGGTTATGGTAATGCATGCCAGCTTGCATTCGGCTAAGCGGGTAGCCATCAATCACTGGTGGAAGGGTCTGCTGTTGCATGGTGATATCCTTTTCATATGCCCTGCCGTATACGGCAGGGCCTTCCAATGTCGGGTTAACTGAATAGTTTTTCTCGGTCTGCATCAGACATCAGATCAAAGTCATCGTCTTCTTCTTCGATGTCGTTGGCTGGCGTTGATTGGCGAGCAATGTCAGCAAGTTGCTCAATAGTTTGGTGCTCGAACATATCTGCAACGGTAAATAGCAAACCGACTTGCTCAGCTTTGGCTACAACTTGAACGCAAAGGATGGAGTCCCCGCCTAGCTCGAAGAAATTATCTCGCACCCCAAAGTTGGTGCTTTCGAGTGCTTCTTGCCAAATCGCTGCCAGCTGCTGCTCTGAGTCATTACGTGGCTCAACACATTCGGCCGCAGATGCGTTACTTTGCAAGGGAATATCCGCTAATACTTGTCGGTTAACCTTGCCATTTGGTAGTCGTGGAATGTCATCAACAAAGGCGATGGCACTCGGCAACATACTTTCTGGTAACGAGCTGGCGAGATACTGGCGTAATTGAGCAGGATTTGGTGGTGTTAATACGGTGCTTTTTACAAAAGCGACGAGTTGGTTAGCGGCTTTGACGATGACAACAGCCTCCTCGATGGCATCATGCACTTGGAGTGAACGTTCGATCTCCCCGAGCTCAATGCGGATCCCGTTGAGTTTCACCTGTTGATCTATTCGACCTAGGTATTCAAGTTGACCATTGCTGTTTAATTTGGCGAGATCTCCGGTTCGATACGCGAGTCCTTCACCAAATGGGTTGGTAATATATTTAGCTTTGTTTTCCTGACGATTATTGAGGTAGCCCAAACCGACGCCAATACCGGCGATTAACAGCTCACCCGATACTCCGGGGTAGGTAGGGGCTAATGTTTCTTGATTGATGATATGCAATTGGCAGCCCGGTAATGATTGACCAATGGGCAGTGGCATTCGGGTTGATTGGATATCAGTATGTTTCAAATAAAATGCACTGCTGATGTCAGTACATTCTGTTGGGCCATATATGTTGGCGAGATCGCATTGTTGATCGCCTTGACTTAACCAAGGTGTCAGCTTGTTAAGATCGGGTACTTCCGCCCCCATCGCGACAAGCTTAAGGCTCTGCAGGTGACGATAGTGATGGCTTTCACTTGCTTGAACCAAGCTGTACAGCACGCTTGGTACGCAGTTAAAGAAGGTAATTTGTTCAGAGGCAATTAATTCACAGGTGGCAAAGGCATCAAAACGACCTGAAGGTGCAAGCGTCAGCTGGGCACCAGCCATTAGAGGGGCAATGATATTTTTGATACTTGCATCGAAGCTGAACGGGATTAGCTGAAGCACTCTACTTGCAGGCGTAAGTTTGGCAAACTCAATATACCATTGGCATAGGTTAGCCAATGATTGCTGAGCAATTTTAACGCCTTTAGGTTGGCCTGTAGAGCCAGATGTATACAGCACGTAGGCTAGAGCCTCATTCGCCGTTGCGATATCAGGCAGACTATTTGGGTAATCACCAAGGAAAGCTTCTGCCTCATCAAGCTGGATAGTCGCACCGCAGTAGTCAACTAACTGTCCCTCAAGCGATGAGTGGGTGAGCAGCAGTTCGGTATCGCTGTCTTCCAGCATGAATTCGATTCGGCTGTCAGGGTAATCTGGATCCAATGGTAAGAAAGGGATCCCAGCTTTGATACAAGCCAGTACGGCAATAACCAAATCGGTGGATCGTTCAAGGTAGATCCCAACAGGTACATCAGGTTCTTGAGCTATATCCCCAAGGAAGTTTGCTAGGCGATTAGATTGGCGATCCAACTCTGCCTGAGTCAGCTGTACTTTAGTGGTGCTAACGGCAATTTTGTCTGGATGCTCAAGGGCGTGCTGATGGACTTGCAACCCGACTTCGCGGAAGCTCATTGTGGGTGGTGGTGGATTGCTGGCTGGCGCGGTTCGATCCAGCCAAGGGGTTACCTCTGATAGGGGTTGTTCAGTGTTCGTTACCAAGGCTGTTAAAATTTGTTGGTAGCATGCCATCATCTGATTAATGCTGGTGGCATGGAACAAATCGCTATTGTAATGGAAAGTGGTACTTAGGCTTTGATCGGCTTGCTGATCAACACTTAAGGTCAGATCATACTGGGCCGCTGCGTTGTCTTGTCCTTCAACTGTCGTTTCAAGTCCTATCCCTGCAAGTTCATCACTTGGATTAATGTTGAATAGAAATTTAACCTGAAACAGTGGAGAGTATTGTGGATTACGGTCGACGCATAACCCTTCAACGAGTTTATCAAACGGTAATTCCTGATGGGAAAATGCCTCAAGCGTTGTTGTTTTTACGTTGTCGATCAAGGCCGCAATCGAAGCATTAGGATCGATTTGGTTTCGTAAAACAAGCTGGTTTACGAAAAAGCCAACCTTATTACCCAATTGAGGATGGTTACGATTGGCAATATCGGTGCCAACAATAATATCGTCTTGATCAGAAAGGGCACGCAGCAAAATTTGGTAAGCCGCGAGCATTACCATAAATGGTGTTGCTCCATGTTGATTGGCGACGTGCTTCACTTGCTCAATCAGTGTCGAAGGAAGTACTTCGGTATGCTTGCCGCCATTGAAACTTTGGCGAGCAGGTCGGACTGAATCATAGGGTAACTCAAGCAGTGCCGGTGCGCCGGCAAGTTGCTTCTGCCAGTAACTAAGCAGTGCTGGGGTGGACTCGGCTAATTGATTATTTTGCCATTGGCTGTAATCGATATAGCTGATATCCAAAGCCGGTAAATCGGCTTGAGTCTTCGCTTTAGCTGCTAAATAGCAAGCTTTTAGCTCTTTTAGCAGTATGCGCATAGACCAGCCGTCCACTGCAATGTGGTGAACAGTGAACAGCAGTTGGTGTTGTTCCGGCCCCAGAATGACGAGCTTAGCGGCGAAGATTGGCCCATGCTCGAGGCTGAAATTCCGTTTCGCTTCATTAGCTTGAACTGTTTCAAGCTGTTGTTGGCGTTCAACGTGATCTAGATGGCTAAGATCTATTTCGCTCAGCGTGACATCGACTTGCCCTTCTACTTGCTGTTGGGGAATACCATTATTCGCTGGGTAACAGGTCCGAAGTGTTTCGTGGCGATTGACCAGATATTGTAGGGCTTCTTGCAAGCTGCGGCGATCGAGATCGCCGCTAAGTGTTAACTTGAGAGGTAAATTACAGAGTTCCCCATACCCTAGCTGGTTCATCAACCAGAGTCGCTGCTGGGCTGAAGATAGGGGGGCGACTATCGCGCCTGTTCGCGGGACTGCTTTCTCCGGTTGTACGGCAGGTTGTGACGTCGCTTGTTGTATAGCCTGTTCAATGAAGGTTGCCAATGTGCCGAGCGTTTGATGTTCGAACAGCAATGCGTTGTCGAGGGTGAGTGAAAAATGTTTCTCGGCCTCGGCAATTAGTTGAGTGGCAGCCAGTGAATCACCACCACTATTGAAGAAGTGGCTTTCAGGTGTTAGCGATGAGGGATCGTTAAGCTTTAGTACTTCTGCCCATGCTGGTGCTAGCTGAGCCATGACATGGTTAGCCGTTATAATTTGGCTTGCCGTTTGTTTCCCATTTGAGGCTTCGGTTTCTGCAACAAGATCGGTGAAGTGACCATCGTGAAAACGTTGTTTGGTTAGTGTGCGCTGCACCTTACCACTTGATGTTTTGGGTAGAGTGCCGGGTGGTAGCAGTAGAACGGTGTCAATGCTTAGTTCCAGCTCTTGGCTGATGGCTGACTTCGCAGCTTGGCGAATTTGATCGGCTAATGGCGCATCTTGTAGTTGCTTGAGCTGGCGAGGGTTAATTTCGACCGCGAGGATCACATTGTCGTTATGTTCGCTAGTAAAGGCGACGCAGCACCCGGGGCGGATTGCGCGGTGGCTTTCTTGCCCAATACGTTCTAAATCTTGTGGGTAGTAGTTTTGGCCTCTAACGATAATGACATCTTTGATCCGACCTGAGATATAGAGCTCGCCATCAGTACAAAAGCCAAGATCGCCAGTACGCAGGTAAGGGGTGTCATCATTGGCTAATTGAGCGCCAAACACCGCTTGGCTTAGCTCTTCTAATTCCCAGTAACCTTTGGCTATACTCGGGCCTGCAACCCAAACCTCACCGACTTGCCCTTCATTGAGGATTTGTTGGCTATCTGGATCAACAATGTGAAAGTGGTGGTGTGGTGGAAAAGCACCACAGCCTACCAGCTTCTGTCCTTGTTCTTTATTGTCTGTAAGTGTGGCTTGTCGGTTTTTGAGTTGCTGCTTATCAAACAGGCGGATCACGGAAGGTGCTGCTGCTTGGCCACCAGAAAGAAAGACGGTTGCTTCGGCCATTCCATAACTAGGATAGAAAGCATTTGCTTTGAATCCCAGTCCTGCAAATCGCACGCCGAAACGGGCGAGTGTATCGGGATTGATCGGTTCTGCGGCGTTGAAGGCAATGCGCCATTGGCTGAGGTCGAGTTCAAAATAGTCTTCAGGGGCAATCTTGGCGACACACAAGTCGAAGGCAAAATTCGGAGCACCACAAATTGTGCCTTTGAACTCAGAAATAGCCTCGAACCAGCAACTCGGGCGTTTAACAAAACGAACAGGGCTCATTAATACGGAGTGTGAGCCAAGGAAGACGGGAAGTAGCATGGTATTAACGAGGCCAAGATCGTGAAATAAGGGTAGCCAGTTAACAAATACATCATCACCGTTACAGCCAGTCTGTGCGGTGAGTGCTTCTAGATTCGCCACAATGTTACCGTGACTGATCTTAACCCCCTTCGGAAGGCCTGTTGAGCCAGATGTATATTGTAAAAAAGCTAAGTTATCTTCAGCAATCGGGGGGAGAGCTGGCTGAACCGCTGTTGAGTGATTATTTGTGTCGCGCAGTAATTGATCGGTCTGTAGTAACTGGTGCGGTTGAAAAATACCATGTTCACCTGAGAAGGCATGGATCCCTTTGGCAACCTGATCATTGAAGAGAGCTAATTGCGCATTGCAACTTTTGACCACCTTGTCGATACGATCCAGCTTTTGGTTTGGTGCTGGTGGATAAAGTGGTACCGCGACGATCCCCGCATAAAGGCACGCATAAAAGGCGCGTATATAATCAAGGCCTGGGGGATAGAGCAATACGGCGCGATCTCCTTCATCTAGCTTGGTTTTTAAATGGCGTGCCAAGCTAGTTGCATCACGATGCAGCTCACTATAGCTGATGCTACTGCGTTGGTTCTTGTCATCAATAAAGGTAAACGCCGTTTTGTCGGCTTGGTGAATGGCACGTTTGGCCAGAATTGCGAGTAATGAGCGCGGTGCTTCGTGTTGTTCAATGTGTGCGTTCATGATTAATTGGCTTCCTTGTCATCATACGGCCAGCACTGCTGGCCGACATATTGGGTTAGCGAGCGCTGAAAATAATTTCATCTTTACCAAACAAGCGTTTTCCATTGCGGCCTTGCTGCTTGCAGTAATCAACGAGGCGTTGCGATTCTTGCATTTGGGCATCGTCATCGTTGTAGACAATCCCCATAAAGTAGCGATACCAGGGCTCCATGCCGAGTGCGTAAACATTGACTGTTTCGACATTAAATTTTTCAACTAGACCGACAGCAGCATTGAAGTCAGACCCGTTAAAGCGACGAGATTCATTCATTTCTTTGCTGATAGGTTGGGTGAGTAGTGAGCCATAAAGCCACTTTAGTGGGCCTCCAGTACATTCCATGCCTATGTAAAGGGCATCAACATCTCCGCTAAATTGATAGATATGTTCATAGAGGTGATGGTCGATATTCGATGAGTCGGCAGCTAGTAGTATTTTGCGACCTTTCAGGTTAACAAGCCAAGCTGCCTTAGAGCGAACGTTGACATCAGCATGCTCGCCTAAGAACGGCAAGGCAGTGATTTTTCCATCAGATACTGTCAATGACTCCATGTCTTCCATTTCTTGTACACGTGGAAAACCGAGATGTTGGAGCATCAGTTTGATGGATGGATCGGCCAGGCTGCCACCGTTATTTTTCGGTACTAGAATGGTTCCAATCTTATGTTTTAGCTGAAGCAGTGTTTCTATACAGACGTGATCCATATGGGTGTGGGTAACCATCACGTAGTCAATAAATGGCGGAAGATCTTCAAACGTGAGTTTGTCTGTATATTCATCGTTGGTGTAGGGGATCACCGGATCGACCATAATACAGGTACGATTGGTCTCCACCATAACGCCAGCATGGCCAAGATAATTTACTTTTACATCTTGCCCTTGATAAGCATTTGAGCGACGTGGTGCTTCGGTCGTGAACAAGGATTCAAAATCAAGCCCGCCTGCCAATTCACTCTCTCCGAGTAACTCTCGTAGATATTCAAGAGATTGGGGCTCTTCACGCATTCTGAAGATAGCCTCTGTAAATGGGTGATCAAACGGTACTTTGATGTGTAGATGGTGTTCATCGGCCAGTCGTGGGGTACTGAGTACAAAGGGACGCTCATCACTATGCTGGACCCCAAAGCACAAGCTCTGCCCTTCAGGTTTGTAGAACTCGCTGAGGTAGAGCAAACCTTCGATCAGACGGTAAGATGGCTGGTTATTTAGGTCGTAAACCAACTCAACATAGCCTTTTAGACACTCAGGCACCTCTGCATACAGTGGCTCAAGGGATTCACCGTGCGCTTTTTCGCGCAGTAGGTCATCGAGATCACGGATAGCCTGTGCAAAATCGAGTAAGTTGGCGTGAGTTGTCTGGGTTTGCTGCAAAATCGCTTTCACTTGGTCAACTTGCTCTTCACGACAATCGACCATCGAGCTACCCACCATGGCTTTATGTTTAGCAGAAGCGGCATGGAGTTTGGCGTTGGCAATAAATGATTTAAGTAGACGCTGCTGGTGGTTTGCCATATTCATTGCACCAGTGGCAGGTGCAAGGAGATAGGGCCAAACATACCAGTTATTGAATAGTGGCTCGAAATAGACATCGGAGCGAAGGTAATATTGGTTAGCCATGTTTTATTAATCCTTATTATTTATATAAATTCCGTATAACCAGTTACTAAATACGCAGGTGTTTTTGGCGTGACGAAAGGTCACGGGATCATCTTCGGTTAGCCCTGAGGGAAAGGCAGTGTTTAGGCCCTGTGCACTATCGCGCAGGTACTCGTTGAGTAATCGTTGAGGGGAGTACTCCGGGTGGCCAAGGCTGAGTAAGATTTGCTGATTAGTCGAACACAGTAGACCGTAACCAATATCAGGGTGTTTACCGATACCTAACCATTCACCACTCGAGATCAGGGCGTCGGCTTGCTCCGTGTTGAAGGTGGCATAGGTACTGACTGGCCAGTGGAATGTCTCTTCCATGCCTTCCATTAGCGGTAGACTTGGCTGGGGGTTGCTAAAGCCATAAACACCGAAGGCTTTGTTGGTGCTAACCTGCTTATCTAATCCATAAAGTTTGGCAACGGCCATAGCCCCCCAGCAGACTCCTAGAAGACGGGTACCGTTTGAAATAGCATCGTGCAAAATGGCACAAAGCTCCTGCCAATATTCAACATCCTCGAAGCGTAGCTTTTCAACAGGCGCACCAGTTACGACGATTAAGTCAAAAGGCTTGGCCTGTTGTAAGGTTGGGTAGTGGAAGTCAGGGACTTGCGCACTTTGGTGCCCATTTTTTTTATCTGATAGGTGGATCCAAGACAAATCATAAGAATACCCCTTTAGTAAAGAGGTTATTTCATTTATATATAACTCAGGATCCGGCATCAAATTAATAATACCGATATGCATAGTTTTATCCGTTACCGTAATAGTTTATTTATGTGGTGAGATCTAATTGTTTATCAAGCTGAGTTGTTATTTCTCTTACTGACCCTTGATCCATAACCACAACTTTATCTGCGCAATCGAAATAGCGGTCGTCGTGTGAAATAACAATGACGACTTTTCCTTGCTGTTTTAAATCGGGCAAAATAATTCGATAGAATATATCTTTAAATCTAGGATCTTGATCGGCGGCCCATTCATCAAATAAGCAAATATTACGGTCTTCAAGTAATAGGCTGAGTAAAGCAAGGCGCTTCTTTTGACCATCAGATAATAAGGTGGTACTGAATCTGTTATTGATGATTTTTACTTTATTATCGAGCTCAAGGTAGCGAAGGTATTCGTTGATTTTTTGATTATTCCATTGACCATATAATTCTGGGAATAAATGGTAATCGGTATATATTGCTGAAATTTTCTCACGAGCACAGGCTAGGTTATTATTCGATATTACTTGGTCACTTAAGAATAAATGACCCTGGGTAGGTTGGTAGTGAAGTGAAATGATTTTTGATAGGGTTGATTTACCAGAACCATTTCCGCCAATAATAAAAGTAATTTCTCCTTTATTGAAAATAAGGGATATATTATCGAGAGCAAAACTACTGTTATTACCTGGGTAGCGGTAGCTTACGTTATTGAGTGACAACGCTGACCAATTGGGTGAGATGGCAGCAGAGCCAGCTGACTCTTCGCTATCTAAATCATGGTAAAAGTCTTGTAGCTTACTTAGCGCAACTCGCCCTTTCTGCAGGTGTTCGAGGTTTGTGAGTATTGCGGCAACTGGACCCGTGAGGTAAAGCAGAGCCATAACGATACCAAAGAGCTCTATATTTCCGAGTGGATATTGATAGGGCAGGTGGAAGACAACAACACCAATGATTAGAAAGGCAATGATTTCACCGTATACCTGAGTAAAGGTAAGTATTGAGAGCCCTTTAATTTCAGCGTTAAGTGCCTGTTCTTCGGGATCTACCAACTCTTTATCGGTAAAGGTTTTCGTTTTCACCGCGCTGAGTTTTAATTCTTTGGCACCAAGGATGAGACCTCTGACCCCTTGCTGAACGCGGTCATATTGTTCTCGTGAGCGTGTGAGATAGCGGTTGGCATACCAGATTGGGAGTTGATAGGTAACTATAGCTCCGATTAGGCACATTAAAACAAAGCTGAACACTTTAATATCAAGGTAAATCAGATAGCCCAGCGTACCAATAATCGTAATTAGGCTGATCCACACTAGAGGGAGGCTCGTCGCAGCCAACGTGATGTGTTTGATATCGACATTCAGTAGATTAATGAGCCTAGCTTGGCCAATTTGTTCTAATTTCACATAGGGCAAGTTGTTGATTTTTTTATATATCTCTATTCGGTGTGCCACAGCGCCATGGTGAGCGATAATCGCTGATAAGATATACGAGGTTGATTTAATGACAATGATCCCAAGGCAAGTCGCGAGAAATACGACGGCGAGATCTGCCGTGGGCGAGGCAAAAAAATGGAAGTTTTCTACCTCTAAGCTGAGATCTGGTTGCCTGTCTGAATTGGTCGCATAGATAATAAACGGGATCAGTAGGGAATAGCAGATCCCGGTTACCACACCAAGCAGCACTGACAGAAAAAATAAATTAGGTTTGGTGCGCCAATAGAGATCTGAAATCTTTTTAAGTCCCATTATTGCAGCTCCGATTTGGTTGTGTGCTGAGGTAGAAGCGTAAGGTTATGTGCTTGCTCTTGACCGATAGTGGTGTAGCGACCCTGCTGGTGGCGTGGGAGCATGTCATCATAATGGGGGCTAAGTACATTACCTGATTGGCCTGTAGAAAGGCTGAATGCTGCTTGATGGGGCTCTGACATATCAATGACTTGACGGAAAGTTGCACCGTAAAATTGGGCAAATCGACTTTCTTCAGCAAAACTAGCAGGTGCCACATTCACGGTATAGCCGCCACCTACGGCTGATATTGAACGATGGAATACAAAGTCCCATGGATACTCAACGTCGTCTGGTAAATCAGGGCCAAAGTTAGGATCACTGAACGGGAAGTGTGGGTAGTGTGCTTTGTGAGCATTCCCCCATTGCCAATTATTGATGTTGCTGCCTAGCTCTCTTTCTAATTCATTAATGGTGTGGTCGAGTGAAATGGAGAGCAACTCAAGGCAATCCTGTGTTCCTTCTCGACGTAAATAGTTGCACCAACCTGAGCTGTTATTTTTAAGAGTGCGGACAATAAACGGTAGGTTATCCTCTAGAATCAGCTCCCGTAGTAATTGTTCTGCCTGTTGCGTGTTGTTGATCCTTTCAGCATTATCTTCAAGTAGTAGACGTTTATAATGTTGCATCCAAGAGTAAAAAAGCGTTGCTTCACTACTGTCAATAGCCATGTTGCCATCCCAGCTTAGCAAGGGGGCAATAAGCTGGGCTTTACTTGGTGATGTTGCTGAGATTTGCTCAATATAAGGACGAAGTAACACAAGTGCTGGGGAGGTAACATCCAGCTGTATCGACTGCATATCACTGGCTGTCAGCTTTCCTCCCTGCTCATTAATAAGCGTATCAAGTTGTTGTTGAATATGCTTGGCACGGTAGCCTGGTGCCCAATCACTACCAAGGTAGTATGGATAGTCATCGCCAGGAACATTGTTATTGGCTGTAATGATATAGCCGCGCTCGGGATTGTACTCTCGGGGCCATTGCGCAGTTGGGATCCAACCTTGCCAGTCATTTTCACTTAGCCAGCCAGCAACTGGGAATGGACCATTATTGCTTTTGCGTAATGGGAAAGCTCCGGGTGCAAGGTAGCCAATATTGTCTGATTTATCGGCGTAGACGAAATTATGTATTGGCGCGACAAAGTCACTGAGTGCGGTATTGAAGCTCTCCCAATCTTTGGCATAATTTAAAGCGAGAAAGCTCTTGAAGGTGCCTCCTGTTTGGTCATCAGCTGTCGAGCGTACACTGTATGCGTAGTTATTCTGTGGAATAAAAACATCACTTAAGATCGGGCCGTGATGGGTACGACGGACCTCAAGCTGATAGGGCTCAGGCTGACGTCGTAATAAATCTTGCTTAATTGCTATCTCTTCGACAGAGACTTCCATATCGCGGTATTGACCATCTACTTCATATTGATAGCGATTGTTTGGATTGATTTTTTCAAGGTAGACATCTTCATTGTCAGCGAGCATGTTGGTCATGCCCCAGCTGATGTGTTCATTGGCACCAATTACAATGAAAGGAAGGCCCGGGAAGGTTGCTCCTTTTATGTTGATCTTATCGCCCTGTAAACTGGCTAGATAGAAAATTGACGGCAGGGAATTATTTAAATGCGGATCATTCGCCAGTAAAGGCTTTTTGGATGCAGTATGACGGCCGCTGACTACCCAACTGTTACTGCCCATATGAGGTTTGGGTGCCGAGATATTGTCTGGCGTCATTTTGAGCAGGGAATCTAGGCTTTGACTATTAAATGCTAAGGTATCAGTGGCCAGATCTAATGGATAATTTGGGAGTAAGTCTTGAACTTTGTCGACGCCAAATGATTGAACTAGGGTTGCTGCAGCGATTTCTCGCCACATACTCGCGCTGAGGCGAAAGCTCATCAGTTGCATCCAGAGCATAGAATCAACATCGGTCCAAGCTGCTGGTGTGATACCAAGTAGGTGATATTCTGTGGGAAGGGTATTGAGTTGGCTAATACCTTGATTCACGCCTTTTACATAAGCATCAAGTACTTGCCGTTCCCATCCTGTAATCGCCGCCGCCATGGTTTCAGCGTTATGTTTTAGCCCCATAGTGCGCATTAGAATATCGGATTGTAGGCCTTCTTCACCAATTATCGTACTCAATTTACCTGCAGCAATGGCTCTATTGGTTTCCATTTGCCAAAGGCGATCTTGAGCATGGGTGAAGCCAAGAGAGAAAAAAGCATCGAGATCGGTTGCTGCTTTTATTGTTGGTATCGCATTGGCATTTCGGCTAATGGTGACTTGTTGAGTGATGCCTTCGATCGTAATCACTCCACTCTGTTGTGGCAGACTTTGTCGAAAGTAGAGTAAGGTAGTAGTCAGAAATATGATACTGGGTACACCTACCCAGATGAATACTCTCGATAGGAGAGGAAACCTCTTGAGGGATAATATGTATTTACGCAATGGAAAATGTCCTGTAGTGGTTTTATTTATTGTTACCCGTACTGGATGAACATCTTGATTTTTTGTTAAATAAAAGTGTCGACGTGGATTTTATATCTGCATAAATAAGATTGATATTGTTTGAATTGATTAAATTGATGATAATTAATTCATCACGGGTTACTTAACATTTATATTAAATGTTAAGTTTTGTTTTATTTAACTCTGTGATATCTGCTTGTTTTATTCTAATGTTAATTGATATTGAGTTCATATTGGTGTATTTGGTACTTTCATACTGATAAGGCTAATAATTGAATCTGACTCGCAAAATAAATTGAAAATATGAAATATATAGTTAATGACTATTTATTGAATTATTCTATCGCTATATTTCAAATGTTTAATTATCTTTAAAATATTGTGGATATTACATGGACAAAGTAATAAGTTTAATGCCTGGGAAAGTGACAATATTAGGCTATCATCATATTTATAATGAAAAAATGATGAGTGAACGGTTAGGTTTTTATCCTGATTTTGAAATGAATGAGAGTGACTTTATTAACGAAATAGAACAGTTATTAGCACTGGATGTAGATTTTGTTGATATGAATTTAATATCAAATAAGAATTTATCACTAAATAAACCGTCGGTAGCCATTACATTTGATGATGGGTTCAGTAATTATCTAGATATAGCCCTTCCGATCCTAGAAAAAAGAGGTATACCTTCGTGTGTCTATATAACTACGGGGTACCCTGATGGCGAAATTGTACATGTGGCGGGAATTCTTCACGATCTTATATTGAAACAGAAACACGTTAATCTCTTGGTGGAAGGGCAATGCTATTCTGAATCGTGTTCGGGTATTGAAGAAAAAAAAGCAGCATATGAAACCCTCGTTTCAGTCTTGGATAAATGTGCTTATTCATTACGAGACATGAAGCAGGTATTTGAAAGTAACGGCATTGATACAGAACGCTATCGTTCTTTCTCTCTGAGCTGGGATCAGATCAGGCAGCTTGATAAGCATCCATTGGTAACCATTGGCGCACATACGGTCACCCACCCCAATTTAACTCGATTGAGTGACAAATTGGCGCGACAAGAGATAACTCAGTCAATAATGCGGCTTAATGACAATGGGATTGCGGTGAGCCACTTTTCATACCCTTATGGCTGTTATGGTGCTAGAGAGGTTCACTTATGCCACCAGGTTGGCATGAAAAGCGCGGTAACGATTGATCCTCTGGCTGAAGAGGGGGAAATGTTTGCATTGCCAAGACGGTTATCGAACGGGCAAAGAGAGTTCGTGATAGCTGAAAAAGCCTTGTCTTGAAAAGAAAAAGGGTAGCGTAGCTACCCTTGTCGCGAATACCGTAAACGGCTTGCGAAATGTAACAGCTATACGCGTGTTACTTTAGGACTCAACAGCAGTGTCAATACTGGCAGCGTTAGATCGCCGCCAGCATTGAAAGGGGGGATCGTTAAATATCTAAAAATGCTTTAAGTTGCTGAACAACCTTTTCAGCTTGCTCTTGGTTCTCCATTTCAGCGAAAAGGCGTAGTAATGGTTCAGTACCAGAGAAGCGGGCTAGCGCCCAACCGCCATTTTTGAAATAAACCTTTGCACCATCGGCATAGCTAACTTTTTCAATGTCCCATTCAAATTCAGGCAGTTCTTTATCGGTATAAATTTTGTTATAGAGGCGCTGTCGGTCAGTTGGCTTGAAAGTACAGTCGCCTTCTGCGGTGTAGGCATAGCCATATTTGCTATAAATTTCATCGAGCATTTCGGACAGTTTCTTGCCTGTAACACTGATCATCTCAACCAATAAGCTAGATGCAAATACACCGTCTTTACCCTTAATATGGCCTCGAATAGTTAAACCACCAGAGCTTTCACCACCGATCAGTGAATCATCCGCTTCCATTTGCGCACTGATGTGTTTAAAGCCTACTGGGACTTCAAAGCTCTTTTCACCATAGCCTGCGGCAATTTTATCGAGCAAATGAGTGGTTGCGATATTTCGAACGACAGAACCTTGCCAGCCTTTGTATTCCAGTAAGTAGTAGTAAAGCAGCATTAATACTTCGTTAGGGTGAATGAAGTTACCTTTTTCATCGATAATCCCCAAGCGGTCAGCATCGCCATCGGTACCAATACCAATGTCATAACCTTCATGAGCGACAAGGTGCTTTAAGCGGTATAAGGTGGCAGCATTAGGGGATGGCATCAGGCCACCAAATGATGGATTTTGGCCGTCATTGATGACATCAACATCACAGCGCCCTGATATTAAAACGGTTTGTAGCGCATTCTTGGCTACCCCGAACATTGGGTCGATGAGTACGCGAAGGTTAGCGCGTTTAATTGACTCAATATCAATAAAGTCGATGATTGAATCAACAAACTCATTCATCGGGTTAATTGAGATAACTAGTTTGTCATTAAGAGCGCTTTCAAAGTCAACCGATTTAACATCACAGCCCTTCATGGCACTAACTTGCTGTTCAATTTTTTGAGTGATCACTTCGTCGGCATCTCGGCCACCTTCGATAAAGACTTTAATACCGTTGTAGTCAGCTGGGTTGTGAGACGCTGTAATACAGGCTGAGTAAGTTGCACCAATTTGCCCTGACTTGAACATGACGATTGGGGTTGGTACATACTTATCGATAAAGCTGACGGTGATACCATTACCTGCAAGTACTTCGGCAAACCATACTGCGGCTTTATCAGACAAAAAGCGGCGGTCATAACCGATAACAAAGCCGTTTTCTGTGACTTTTTCTGTGATCATGATATTGGCTATGGCCTGGGCCACGATACGTACGTTTTCTTTCGTGAACTCTTCACCGATCAGGGCGCGCCAGCCACCGGTTCCAAACTGAATCATGGTGGAACTCCTATTTCTCTCATTTATCGCAAAAGTGGGAGCGCAAAGGACGCTCCCGAAAAAGTTAGCCCATTACAACCGTGACGATGTTAGTGGTTCCTTCCGCCTGTGGAGGGATCACACCGTTAATAACCTCGCCGTTAAGGGTGATTGATTTCACGCCTTTACTGATACCGTCAGGGTTTTCAACATTGATTTGGTAGGTCGCACCACGCCACTGTCGGCTAACCTCAAATCCCGGCCAATCGGTTGGAATACAAGGTTCGATGCTCAAACCGGAGAATCCAGTTTGTATTCCTAAAATGAAGTTGGTGACGGCAAAGTATGCCCAGCCTGACGTACCTGTCAGCCATGGGTGATTTGCTCGACCATGATCTTGGTGATCTCGACCCATAACGAACTGCACGTACGAGTATGGTTCGGCAATACGTTTCTCGATCATGTCGTTTTGGTTGTATGGGTTAAGGGCATCGAAGAACTTCATTGCCTGATCCCCACGCCCGAGTTTTGCCTCTGCAACCCAAGCCCATGGGTTAGGGTGCGAGAAGATTGCGCCGTTTTCCTTAACGCCTTGATATACACGGGTAACAAACCCAATATCGTCATTCGGAGTCGAGAATGACGGTGCATTAAGATGGAGACCATACTCTGAGTACAAGTTCTCATCGACAGCATCCATCGCTTTCTCGCCACGATCTTGCGAAGCAAGACCAGAGAGAACCGCGAGAGTATTTGACTCTAGGTGAACACGGCCTTCGGTTTGTTGTGCGGTGCCAATCTTATCGCCATCTTTCGTCAAGCCACGGATATACCATTCGCCTTCTTCATCCCATAGATGAGTTTCACAGGCTTCGCGAACATCGGCAGCCATTACCGTGTACTTGTCGACATCCTCTGTTTTGCCAAGGTATTTGGCAAGTTCGATGAACTCTTGCAATGCCCAAAAGTGAAGGAAAGACACCATTGCTGACTCGCCACCACCTAGATTGAGACAATCATTCCAATCGGCGCGTAGACCTTTACAAATTCCTGTTTGACCCACGTATTCAGCGGAGAAGTTGAGTGCTGCTTTCAAGTGCTCATAAACAGAAGCATTGCCACCATCGGCATAAGGGATCACTTCATCAAAGAAGCTTTCTTCACCTGTTTCCATTACGTATTTACAGATAGTTGGGACGAGCCATAGGTGATCGTCCGAACAGGTATCTTGAATACCGTGAATTTTATCTTCATCAGATGGTGTCGGGACAACTGTCGGTGACTTCGAAGGCTCAACATCGGCTTTTTCTGGATCGAACCAATCAGGATCGAATAAGTGTAAGCCGTAGCCGGCTTTAACTTGGCCGCGGAGCAGATCGACAAGGCGTTTGCGTGTCATTTCAGCATTAGAGTGTGGCACTGAAATCGCGTCCTGAGCGGTATCGCGATAACCGAGGCCAGTACGGCCACCGACTTCAATGAATGAAGCAAAGCGAGACCATACAACACAAGTTTCAGCTTGATATAGTGTCCATGTGTTGATCATGGTATCAAGGCCTTCATTCGGCGATTTGACTTGGAACTTCGAACAACGTTCATCCCAATGCGCTTTGATACCGTTAAATGCAGCATCAACTTCTGCCAAATTTTGGTATTTTTCGCGTAGGCGCTCGCCGTTACCTTTACCAATACCCAGAATGTAGGCAAAGCGAACCTCTTCACCGGGTTGTATGGTGAACTGTTTGTGTAAAGAGCCACAATGGTTGTAACAGGTTTGCGCACTGTTAGAGCACTGGCCTTTCTCTACCGCTATTGGGTTTGCTTCATCACGGTATAAACCTAAGAAGCTATCACGTTGACCGTCGTAGCTGTCTGGGGCAAATGTTGAAGCTAGGTAGTAGAAGCCTTCAGCATCATTGGTGTTGTAATAAAGATCGTACTCAATTACGCCTTCACGGTAAGCCGTGCCTGCTGAGTACAAGCTCATCTGATGGTTTTGGTTATCTGACTGAATATGACTGAATGAGAACTCAACAAAAGAGAATGCACTGATGGTACGTGGAGTATCACCTGTGTTTTTGATTACGACATCCCAAATTTCAGCATCTTCCCCTTTAGGTACAAACAGGGTCTTAGTGGCTGTAATATCGCTATATTCACATTTGAACTTAGAGTATGACAGGCCATGGCGTACCTCATAATTCGCCTCATCAAGGCTTTTGGCTACAGGTTGCCAAGAGATTGACCAATAGTCGCCTGTTTGGTCGTCACGTAGGTAAACGTAATGCCCTGGACGGTCGAACGTCGCGTTAGGACGGAATTTTGTCACACGGTTGTATTCAGGTGAGTTATAAAAGGAATAGCCGCCTGCATTTTGCGAGATCACAGTACAAAACTTTTCGGTACCTAGGTAATTCGTCCAAGGTGCAGGCACATCGGGACGGGTAATCACATACTCTCTGTTGTCGTTATCAAAGTAACCGTATTTCATTGTGTTCAATCCTTTAAATGTATTCGTGTTCCTGCGTTTTATTCGCAGTGGCGGTAATTGATCCCCGCCTTATCTAAATAAGCTAACTGGCCATTAAGGCGTGCCTTGAAATCTGACCAATTACGGTTGTTTGGTGCTGTCCAGCAAATTTCAGCTATTGCTAGCAAGCGAGGGTAAAGCATGAATTCGAGTCGACTCTGGCTATTGACGATTTCGCACCAAAGGGCGCACTGAATGCCTTTTATATGTTGGTGAGCAGGATCGTCAGCTGGAAGTTCAGCAAGTGGGTGGTAAGTATAGATATGGTCAAGTGGGAGCTTTCCGGCCCAATCAACGCCCGGCTCTTCTGCAGAGTAACCCTGAGCTAAATCGAGGTAAGTGTATTGCGCTGGTTGCATGATGACGTCAAAGCCTGCTTGGGCGCATTCGAGGCCCGCTTTTTCATTTTGCCAAGAAAAAATAACGGTATCTTTGCTGACTTTGTCACCATGGGTTGCCTCTTCCCAACCCATCATACGTTTGCCTTTAGACTGAAGGTGTTCTTCAGCAAAGCGTAATATATGACCTTGGAGTTCTTCTGGGTGTTGGTAGCCATGTTCTGTCATAAGGGCGTGGCAAGCAGGGCTATCAGTCCATACGCCTGTTGGTACCTCGTCACCACCAATATGAATGTATGGGCTTGGGAATAGTTCACAGACCTCATCAAGTACATTGGTAATAAAGGTATACGTCCCTTTGATTGCGGGTGATAAAACATTATCAGGGTAGTTCTGAATACTGCGATATTGCGATTTATCATCAGGATCAATAAGTAAATCTGGCAACGATCGAATCGCGGCGCGACAGTGGCCTGGCATGTCTATCTCAGGAATAACGGTGATCCCGCGATCTTGAGCATAGGTAATAAACTCTCGGATATCTTGCTTGGAATAGAAGCCACCATAACGCTGGCTGATCGTTGTGAATTGAGGCTGGATAGCTTCATTTGGCCCACGCCAAGCACCAATTCGCGTTAACTCGGGGTAAGCATCAATTTCAATTCGCCATGCTTCATCATCAGTTAGGTGCCAATGGAAGGTATTGAACTTCAAACGCGCAAGTTGATCGATAAGAAATTTGAGACGCTTGATGGGGTGGAAGTGGCGAGCACAGTCCAGCATCATGCCACGATAGTGGTAGTGGGGCGCATCGTGCACTTCTATCATCGGAATATGATAGGCCGCTTGCGCTTGATGGCTTAGCGTTGTTGGGATCAGCTGCAATAACGTTGCGGTTGCATGAGTGAAGCCTGCTGCGGAGTTTGCTTGAAGCCAGATATTCTCGGCTTCGACTAATACAGAGTATTCACCGTCACTAAGGTTCTCATTCTGCTGATAGATGATATTGCCACTTTGGCTTGTTGGGATATCTTCATGTAGCAGAGTCGTTAATTGCGCTTGAAGCCAACGACAACTGCCAGCTGCTTCGCTACAAGGTTTTGCTATTGAAGTATGCCGATTGAGGGCAAATACACCGTCCAATATCTGCAGTGAGCTTGGAGCCGGGATAATATTAATCGCGTTTGCTGGCGGTAAAGCGGTGGTGAATCGCTCTTGGGTTTGCTGTTGCAAGTCAATGGTTGTGACTTCTACCGGGATTGGGGTAATGAAGCTCTCACTGGTATTTATGGAGAGAAAAGCTTCAGGGATCCCGTCGTCAAATAAGCTAAATGGCGCGGTACCAATTGTAAATTCAGTATAATAGTGACAATTGGGTGCCAGCGTATTGCGACTATTGGGTTGAAAAATACAATAACTTCCAAGCTGCTGTAATGAACCTTGAGTTAATGAGTTGGGGGTGATCCAGCGACCAATGCTAAAGTGCAAAGACCAATTATCTAACGGTTTATCAGTTAGATTATGAAGGGTCAGTGCAAAGCGTGACTGCTTGGCTTTTTGTTCTATAACGGCAAAATCCAGACGGTAGCTCATGATTAGCCTCGCAGTGGGTATAAGTTATGGTGTCCGTGAGCCATGGTAAGTGCACCATCCATCGCATCGCCTTGAGGAACGGCGACATGCTTCTGCATAGGAGGGATCAGCCATGGCACTATCCGTTCTGCAATGCTGCCCATTAGGCAGATTTGCTTCGCGCCTTTATTGATAAGTGCTTGCATCCACATTTCAATATCAGCCGCTGTTTGGTTGAGCATTTCAATACCAAGTTGATCGCCTTGGCTGGCATATGAAAAAATTGCGGGGGAAAATTGTCCATAATCACAAGGTCTAGCGGTTTTTGACCAGCTAACAATGGCATCAATATCATGGTTGAAGTGTTCAAGCACATATTGAGCAAGTGGGGTTGTGGTTCGAATACCATCAGATGCGAGTAGTACTTGCTGGATCAGGCGTAACCCCATGACAGCACCGCCACCTTGGTCGGAAATTGGAAACTCTCGTCCACCAACAATATGTTGTTCACCGTTGCTTAATAAAATGCCGCATGAACCAGTACCAGCAATTAAGATTGCACCATCCTGTCCCCGCCAAGCACCAAGACAGGCACCGTAAGCATCCGTATTCAATGTTACTGACGCATAAGGATGTGGCAGTGACATGAACTCATACCACGCGTCTTTTTGTTCTGCGCCAGCAAGCGCTAGACCAACAGCCATTTGGGTATAGTGTTGCTCGTTTAATCCCGCGATCTCTGCTGCTGTCGCAATGGCATCCTGAATAGAACGCATTGCGACATCAGCCCCTAATAAGATGTTGGCACTGCCTGTTTTTGCTTCACCCAGTAATGTGCCGTTGATATCGGTAATACGTGCTCGGCAGGATGTGCCGCCACCATCGATACCAACGAAGTAAGCGATAGAGTTAGCCATGGTGACGCTCCTTATACTGCAAGGTTATGGCGAGCAGGTACCAGCCAGCATGTGGGATCCATTGTTCACCCCAGCGCCAGTTTTGCAGTATGTCTTGATCGTGTGGTTTGGGGTTGAAAGCGATATCGTGTTCATTTTCAAAGCCAGCGGTGATGCCATTACAGACCCCTCCTTTGGCATTGTGAAAACCTAACTCTGAGAGGTAGTCAGGATTATTTCGTCCATGCCCATCTATCATCGATATATCAAAAGGATTAAGGCCAACAAGCCAATCTGTTAAACGCTGTGCATAGATTTTTAATGCAGGGTGTAAAGGCGAAGCGGCTGAGCACTGTAAAGCCATATAGGCCATTGCAGCTAGTGAGGCAATTCGAGCATTTTCACCTTGCCACCAATAACCTGTTTCGTTGTTGTGAGGAATAAAAAAAGCACTGTGTTTATGGCTATTAATTGCTTTGACATACTGGCGAGGGTAGCCAAATGGGTTGTTAACCTCATTCGTGATGCTTAATTCAAATTTAAGCGCATTATGAACCACGTTCCCTAAAGCCTGAATGCGTTCAGATTCGGTTTCAATGTTGAGGTATTGCATAAGGCTGATCGCGGGTAATCCTGCTTCAGCTGCATGATAATAAGGGCGACTCCCATCACTATTAGCAGACCAATAGTGGCTATATTGCTCATCGTTAACTTGTCGTGCAGCCAGTTGATCAGCCCAGCGACGTGCTTCGTTTAAGTAACGGCTTTCTGCCGTTGCGCGATAGAGCTCTATTGCTGCGAGTAGGGCACAATACTCATCAATAATATTTTCGCAGCCATCATCAAGGTAGCGAGAGTTCATTTCAATCAGGTGCCAATATCCCTCTTTGGCCGCATCTAGGTAAGCTGCTGCTTGCTTTGCGTCACCAAAACCAAGGGCTTGTACCGAATGATCATCGAGTAGACGAGCCGCATTCGCTAAAGCAGCAATGGCAACGCCTGCTCCTTGACGGAAAGCGGCCTGATACTGATCTGATTTAACGCCACACTGCGTGGCATAGCTGCAAATTTCACGTTGCTCAGTTGATTTACTCCACTTATCAAACACCGTCATATAAAAATAACCATCAGGTGATTTCATCCGCAGCAGGAAGTCTGCACCGTGTAGTGCTTCTTCCAATAATCGAATGCGCGTGAAGTTAGCAATATCTTGCTCATTACCTAGCAGCTCAAAGGTATTAAGCATGTTCCATACGATCATGGGTGTTTGCTGTGGGTTTAAGTAGTTACTATAAGAAAGGTGACTGAAGTACTTACTAACATCGCCCGATGCATCGTACCAGCCACCTCGGGCATCAACGGTTTTATCGCTACCAAGAACAGGCGCGTACTGATCTGCCTTTTCATAGATCCCGCCACAGCGTTGTGACTTGAAGTAATGGAGTACATCGCTAAATGTGCGATGCATTAACAGCCCCTCGGCAATCTTAAATGGCGACGACTGGGTATCCCCAACACGAAGAAAGAACTCACCACATGTATCTAGTGCGGTGAAATCGATGGTGTAGGTATATCCGGTGTGCCACTGGTCTACCGGACCACAGGCCTTGAGAGGCAGCTGTAACATGGGCTTGTTAGTTGAATTGCATACCAGCTCTGCATTATTAAAGTGCTGAGGTTGAGATGCTTGCAAGATAGCTTGCTTAGCGCTATGGCGCTCATAACCCAAGTGATTCGTTAACAGCTGCATGGATCCTCCGATCAGTTTTCGTATAAATAGCAACGGACAAAGTGGTTGTCAGACAGCTGGGTTATCCCCGGTAGCTGTTCACGACACTTGTCTGTAGCGTGGGTGCATCGGCCTGCAAATGGGCAACCAAGGCTATCTGGCGTCCAAAGAGGGATTTCCCCTTTGTTACCTTTTAGTTTTTCATGGATTGATTTGCTCGGATCGGGAACGGCAGACACTAATAACTGGGTGTATGGGTGCTGGGGATCGTGGATGATCTCTTCCGTATCGCCCCATTCAACCATATGACCGACATACATCACGGCAAGATCTTCTGCAATGTAACGCGCCGTCGCTATATCGTGTGTGATGTATAGCAATGCCATTTCACGCTCGAATTTCATTTCTTCCATGAGGTTGAGAACACCTGCTCGGATTGAAACATCAAGCATGGATGTTGGTTCATCGGCGAGTACAACCTCGGCACCAACGGCAATGTTACGTGCAAGGTTAACGCGCTGACGTTGACCACCGGAAAGCTGGTGAGGGTATTTAGCCGCTGTCTCTTTCGGTGGGATCAAGCCCACCTGATCAAGTAGGCTATACACCATTTCTTCTAATTCTTTCTTGTTGCCTTTAGTGACCTTGTTGTGGATCAGTAATGGGCGCGCAATATGGTGAAAGATCGTATGTGTTGGGTTTAGTGAGCCAAACGGGTCTTGCCATACCATTTGAACGCCTTGGCGGTATTGCATGAGATCGTTCTTTTTTTTAATCGTCGCAATATCGCGGCCAAAATACTCAATGTGGCCACTGGTTGGGGCATACATTTTAGCGATCATTTTGGCGGTGGTTGATTTACCCGACCCCGATTCACCGACAACCGCGAGCCCACGGCTTTTATACATCTTGAATGACACGTCATTGATTGCTCGCATCAGTGACTTTTTAATGGAGTTGCTGCTTACAGGGAAATCTTTAACCAGATTCTTCCCTTCGATAATTGGTTGTCCTAATGGTTTGCTCATAATGCCTCCTAATTCTTCTCTTTATTAACTGCTCTTGTTGAATAGGTGGCAGTTGCTTAAACGGCTCGGTTCTAGTTGACGTAACTGCGTTGCTTTAGTGAAACAAGCGTCATGCGTCTTGCTACAGCGAGCCTGAAAGCGACAACCTGTTGGCACTTCTAATAAGTTCAGCGGGTTGCCTGGGATCCCAGTTAAGCGGGTTTTTGGCCCTGTTAATGGCGGGAACGAGCTACCCAACCCTTCGGTATAGGGGTGGAACGGAGTTTCTAGTATTTGTTTTGATGGCGCGACTTCAACTAGCTCACCGGAGTACATGATGCCGATACGGTCAGAGAACTCGACCATCAGTGATAAGTCATGGGTAATGAATAAAATCGAGAAGCCAAACTCTTCTTTCAGTGCATAAATTTTCTGAAGAATTTCTCGCTGAACCACTACATCCAGTGCCGTGGTAGGCTCATCCATGATGATCATTTTTGGGTTAAGCGCGAGTGCAATAGCGATAACTAATCGTTGGCGCATACCACCAGAGAACTGGTGCGGATAGTCACGCAGTCTATTAGGGTGAATATCGACAATTTCCAGCAGGCCCTCTGCACGACGAACCGCCTGCTCACGGCTAAAGTTGGTATGACGCATGATCACGTCACAGAACTGCTCTTCTATGGTAAGTACTGGGTTAAGTGCATTCATTGCACTCTGAAATACCATCGAAATCTCACTCCAGCGGAAGGCTGTCATTTGCGAGTCGCTGTATTTCAAGATATCACCGTGGCCGTCGAAGATGACTTCTCCACCAGTAATGAATGCTGGTGGCTTATGCAGGCGCATTAGTGCCATAGCAACGGTAGATTTTCCGCAGCCAGACTCTCCAGCTAGGCCAAAAACTTCACCTTTTCCGATATCAAAGCTAACGTTGTTTACGGCTCGAACGTCACCTGATTCTGTAATGTAGTCAACACATAGGTTGCGAATGGAGATTTGTGGATTGGTCATTATTTTTCTCCCCCTTCAAGGGCTGGCTGTGCGTCAACAACAGCTTTTTCTTGTGCTTGGTTTTTCTTTGCCATGTTCTGCCAGCGACGCATACCTTTATGAGAGCGAAGCTGTGGGTTAGCGATTTCATCAACGGCAAAGTTAAGTAAGGCAAGGCCAATTGCAATGAAAATCAAAGCAATACATGGTGCTAAAAGTTCCCACCAAGCGCCAACAAGCATTGATGAAGATGTACGAACATTGTTAAGCATGACGCCCCAGCTAATAGTGCTAGCGTCACCAAGGCCAAGGAATGACAGTGTTGCTTCTGTCATGATGGCGAGCATGACTGAGCCAATGAAACTTGCGCCGACGATAGAGACGAGGTTTGGCAATATTTCAACAAAGATGATGCGCCATGATGATTCACCCAGTACCTCAGCAGCTTTAACGAACTCTTTTTCTCTAAGAGATAGCGTCTGCGCCCGTACTACTCGTGCCCCCCATGCCCAGGAGGTGACCCCTATTACAATGGCGATGGTGAGAGGCCCTGCTTGCCCGATAAAGGCTGCTATCACAAATAGGAGCGGGAACTGCGGTATAACCAGCATGATATTCATTGCCGCTGTCAGCACATCATCAACTCGGCCGCCGAAGTATCCGGCTGATACCCCAATGATTGTCGCTAAGAAGCACACTACAATACCTGCACCAAAACCAACTGCGAGTGAGGTGCGTGTGCCGTAAACAACTTGCGACCAGATATCGCGGCCCATGCGAGATGTGCCTAAAACATGATCCGCATCTTTCGACATAAGCAAAGTACGGCGGTTATCTGCTAGGTTTTCTGCAACCCAACCATCTGGGTTGTTTTGCGCTGCTTTTACGACAAACGCAGGGTATTCGTGTGGGTTACCCGTTTTACGATCTGGTGCGTGTTTGGTGATCACTGGGGCAAATATGGCGCCCAGAATAAAGGTGGTGATAATAATAAGGCCGACCATCGCCTTGCCATTATTCGATAATAATTTGAATAGTGCTTTCATGATTATTTACCTCCCTTACGTAGGCGAGGATCCAAGGCAACAATGAGTAAGTCAGCAAGGAAGTTAAAGAACAGCATGAACAAGGTCATGATCAGTAATTGGCCTTGTAATACTTGGTAATCACGGGCGTTGATTGCATTAAGCAGCACAGTGCCAAGGCCTGGGTAGTTAAAGATGATCTCGATGATAAGCTGACCACCGATAGCCATACCAAGAGCCATGGAAAGGGCGGTGACACTTGGCAACATGGCGTTGCGAGCAGCATAGTTAAAGACCACGCGATTCTCACTCAGCCCCTTACCTTTAGCCATGGTAATGTAGTCTTCATTTAGCAGGTTGATCATGTTGTTACGCATGCTGATCAGGAAGCCACCAATTTGGATGATAGTGGCACACACCAAAGGCAGTACAGCATGATAAGCGACATCTTTGTAGAACGCCCAACTGCTCCAGTCGGCAACGTTACCGGCGGTATATGCGTAACCACTCGGGAACCATTTAAGGCTGACCGCAAAGGTATAAAGCGCAATCATCGCGGTAACGACAGCGGGAACAGCTTGAATAACCAGCATTGCAGGTGAAATAAAGGCATCGTATTTGCTGCCGCGTTTCCATGCTGCAAAAATACCTAGAACCGAGCCAATGCAGAACGAAAGGATAACTGCAGTACCGGCTAGAAACAGTGACCAACCAACAGCGTTACCTAGCATGGTATTTACTGTTTGTGGGTAGGTCTGAATAGAGATCCCTAAGTTCCAGCTGAAGATACTTTTAAGATAAGTAAAGTATTGCTCGTATAACGGTCCATCGACAAAGCCTAATAGCTTGGTCATAGCGGCAATACGCTCAGGCGTAACTTGAATCGTTGCGTTGGCAAACATCATGGTAACGGGGTCACCAGGCATAGCCCGCGGTATTATAAAGTTGATCGTAGCGGCCACGAGGAACGCTATGAAATAAAACGATAAACGTCGTAGAAAGAAACCCATAACTCACACCTTTCCATACCAGCAACATTCCCGGAGCTGGATTCAGGACAAAAAACCCCCTGACGACTGGCGCCATAAACTACAGTGGGAGGGGGGAATACGCGGTGCGCAAGACGCACACCGCAAGTTAAACAGAAATTAAGCTTTTGGTTTTAGGTCAAGTACCTGAAGTAGACGCTCCTGAACACCAGCCCATACCATTGGGCGGCCTTTAGGGTTGTTCTCATTCCACCAACCGTCAAAACGAGTTGTGTTGTACTGGAAGTTAAACGCACCAGTTGTAACAGGAATCGTGATTTGATTTTCAGCGATGATCTTCTGAATGCTATGGGCAATTTCTAACTGCTCATCACGGTCAGCTGTTTTGTAGAAGCTGTTTAGAAGTTTGTCTAGCTGCGCGCTCTTGAAGTGGTGCATGGCGAAACGAGGTTTACCTTCACCTTCTTGAAGTGCTGAGTTGTAGCCATCATTCCAGTAAGTATGAGGATCGGCACCAAGGAAGTAGTTGGTATAAGCTACATCATAAGTACCATCTTGCATCGCTTTGTTGTAAACCGCGAAGTCAGGTGTACGAGCTCTTGCGTTGATACCAACATCTTGAAGCTGTTCTACACCAAGCTGTACGGTGTTATTGAAATCAGTCCAGCCATTTGGAGAAATGATATCAAAGACAATTTTTTCGCCAGATGGGGTTTCTACAAAACCATCACCATTGGTGTCTTTAAAGCCGGCTTTTTTCAGCAATGCTTTTGCATTATCCACACTGTAAGTGTTGAAGTCTTTGTACTTGTTATAGACTTCAGGGTTTGACCAGCTCTTATGTGCGTCACCTAGACCTGAAGCGTAATGGTTTGGTGAACCGTTACCATAGAAAGCAATATCAATGATTGTCTGACGGTCAATAGCCATAGAGAACGCACGACGGAAATCAACGTTGTTGATTGCTTCGTTATTGCCTTTATTTGGCGACTTGTAGTTCAGAAGGAATGATTGTGTGCCTGCCGCAGGGTACCAATACTTGTGGTTTGGATTTGCTGCTGCGTAAGTGCTATCAATGTCAGGAATGAACGATGAAGTCCAATCAAGCTCTGAGTTGATAACTTTAGCCAGTAACTGGTCGTTACCTGCGATTTGCGGTAAACGAAGACAATCTACATCTAGGTTGTCTTTATCCCAATAGTTCGGGTTTTGACACTGCGTGTAAAGTTGTGGAGTGAAAGTGTCGATAGTTGTAAATGCACCAGAACCTACAGGGTTTTCGTTAGCAAAAGCTTCTGGGTTTTTCACTTTGCTCCAGATGTGTTTCGGAACAAAAGATACTTTCGTAATCTCAAATGGCGCATTTGATGTCGCTTCAGTTAGAGTGAAGATAACCTTGTTACCTTTAGTCTTAACTGATTTAACCCACTTATTTACACCAGTACGGTCAAGCTCAGGTTGTTTCTGAAGTAGCTCGATGGTGTATGCAATATCTTCTGCCGTCAGTGCTTCGCCATCAGACCACTTAAGGCCATCACGCAATTCAAACGTAACCTGCATTAGGTCATCAGACATGTAATAGTCTTTAGCTAAACGCATTACTGGCTCATTACCATGCATTTGGTTAAAGATAACCAATGGCTCGTAAATGAACTCAGTTGTTGTGTGCAGGCTGGTGTCTAAAAATGGGTTAAAGTTGCGCACCATTGTAGGGTAGAACTGAGGCACAATTGTTAGCTCGCTGCGCTCTGCTGCTGAGACAACGGGTGCTGTCAGTGCTGAAGCTGCTGCGGCAATAACTGCCATTGCTAAATGAGTTTTCTTTATATTGGCAAGCATAGCTGTTCCTTACTCTTTGCTTTTAGTTTCACTTATTGAAAAGAGCCCTCGCAACTTACGAGGGAGTTTGGAACCTACTTCGTTTAGATATGAGTAAAGCGATCTGAACGAATGGCCTTGTAGGCTCTCAATGCCTTAAGGAAACTCCGGATTAACAATTAGGTCAATCTGGCAATCCGTTAAAAACGTTAAAATGCTTGCCACTCTCGTAAAAAACGTTAATTAACGACTGTGATCTCGCACTGCACACTTGCTTGGTTGTGAGGAGTGTCATGAAACCTACCTTCCGTTACATTTCGCATGTTAGTAAACACTATCGAAATAGCCATTACCTAGTGGTGTTTTAATTGTCTGAATATGAAACTGTGATGTAATGCGGGGGGATTTCGTGGTTAATTCCCTGCGGAAATTTTTAGGCGTGGATTTGTTGTGATAGTTGTCTCATAAACTAAAACATTTTCCTCATTGAGGTATAAACCGCCACTATTTATCGACTTATGCGGTTATTTTACACAGATTTTCTCAGTGCGATTGTCGGTTTTTAACCGATATTTTATGGATAATTTGAGGCATGAAAAAGCCCACCATTAAGGTGGGCTAGTAAGGCTAGCAAGTCTCTATTGATGAATTAAGTGCTGGAGTTGTGCCTTCATCGTACAGAGCTGCTCTCGTTCATTTAAAGGGGTATGGCAGCGGTCTAGCACAAAGTCTATCGTGCTTAAGACTGTGCGCCAGCGTGGCGTTTTTGGCAAGGTTTCAAGGTGTAAATACTTGTCTAAGGTACGCGTTTGTAGCGTGCTACGATCAAGGTACACGCGCCATAGGCCGCTTTCTTCGGCTAACTCGAACTTCGTTTTCTTAGACGAAACCTCCCAAAGCTTCAGCGTTGCTTTCATTATCTCAACCAGTAGCTCACGTAGCGTATCGTGCTTGTCTTTCCCTTTATCATCTAGTTTGTCAGCGAGGTGACTAAACTCATCGCCAAGGGTTCTGAGTTTATCTAAGTTGCCTTTGTCACCATCGAAAGCAAAGCCTGATATGACCTCAACAGCATTTTCTAATAGTCTAATACGATGCTGCTCGGTTGGGCCGTGGTTATCAAAAATAAACATTCTTAATAGGCCAGACTCTTCCGGAAGGTTTATCACATCAGTATCGAGAGGGGTAAGCTGGTCTCCGATACGGAACATTAAATTACCGTGGAAGTGATGACTATTACTGATATCTTCGGGTAAATGTGTCGCTAAAATATCTTCGATATTGTGGCGTTCAATGTGCTCAGGTGCGCGTTTAAACAGTTTACCTGCAGCGCCATTTGCGTAGCGAATACGCCCACCACTTTGTACACAAAGGATTGCTTCGTTAGTCGATTCTAATAAGCCCAGTAGGCGGCTTTGTGTTTCGATAAGCCCAGCTTCTACTTGTACCCTTCGGCCTATTTCCTCGGCTAAACGTTGATTTTCATTACGTTGCTTTTCTGTTTGGCTCGCTTTCAAGTGCGCATTGATACGGGCATTAAGTTCTTCTTTATTGAACGGTTTTGTTAAGTAATCGTTCGCACCAGACTCAAACCCTCTGACTCTATCTTGAACTTGGCCAAGTGCTGAAAGCATGATAATAGGTAAGTCGAGCAAGCTATATTGCTTTCGTAAGTATTCACAGACCTCATAACCTGACATCTCTGGCATCATGATATCAAGCAGCATCAAGGCTGGTGGTTGTTCTTCGATGATTTTTAACGCTTGCGGCCCGCTTTCTGCTGTGACAACTCGGTAGCCCTCTAGGCGTAAGAAGTTGTTTAAAACCTGCAAATTAACGGGTTCGTCATCAACAATTAGCAGTAACTCACCGTCCGGATTTTCAGGGATATCTTCAGGCTCGCACACCATGGTATCGGCGAGAGGTGCCTGAAAATGCTTATTTCGGTTTGTTAGTTGGCTACTAGCAATATCATTGTCTGACGCGAGGTTAATGGTAAAGCTAAAGGTTGTTCCTATCATAGGCTGGCTGCTGACATACAATCGCCCACCCATTAACTCGATTAACTGGCGACTGATTGATAGCCCCAGACCAGCCCCTTGGCGATAATTTGAACCACTTGCCTGAGTTAAAGGTTCAAAGATATGTTCCAGTTGTTCTGTTGGGATCCCTTGACCGGTATCGACAACTTGAATTCTAAGCTGGTTTTCTAAAATGGTTGCGGAAAGGATAATTTTCCCTTCAGAGGTGTACTTAATTGCATTACCAACAAGGTTGTACAGTACTTGCTCAAGGCGCTGTTCATCACCGAGGACAAGGGGTAAGTCATTTGGAATCTGATTGATGATCCTGACTGGTTTACTGCCGAGCAGGTGGCTTGAAAGCTCCAGAACTAAACGCGCTGCAGAAGCAACGTCTACAGCTTGTTTTTGGATGTCCATGTTGCCATAGCGCATTTTATGGTAATCAAGTAGATCATCGACTAAGTTAGTCAGCCGTTGGCCACTACTGATCATGATCTCAAGTTGGCGACGTTGGGAATTTTGCACGGGTCCGTTGGCGCCAGCAAGTAGGGATTCGGCTATACCCACCATGCCATGGAGTGGCGTACGAAGCTCGTGAGAGGTGGTAGCAAGGAATTCATCTTTAAGTTTATCGGCTGTTTGCAAATCTTTGTTTTGCTGCTGAATAACTTGAAGATTTTGCTCTAACTCGGTGTTTTGCTCTCGGATTAAGCTGATCTTATCTCTTATTGATGATTGCATCCGGGAAAAACTGGTCGCGAGCCGTCCTATTTCATCACTTCTTTCTGTACTTTCAATTTTTTGTTCTAAATCACCGGCAGAAGCTCGCTCTGCGGCCCAAGTTAACCGTAGCAATGGGGCAGTAATTGAATTGGATAGCCAATGAGAGGCAATAATCACTAAGACAATTGCGGTGAACATTGCGATCAAGAAGATTTTTTCTAGTTGACGAATACGAGCGAAGGCTTCTTCTTCTGGTAATTCCACCACTAAAGCCCAAGGGGTGCCCATGATATTCATCGGTGCAAAGGCACTGAGGACAGGGATCCCGTTGAAGTTGGTAAAACTACCCACGCCGCTGTTGCCTGCTAGGGCACTATCGATGCTGCTGCTCGTTAGTGTGGTTGGTGCATTGTCTACTATGGGTAAGCGAGAGAGGTGATCCTGACCGACCAGTAATGTCTGAACATAGTAGCTGGAATTACCGGTATCAGAGAGGAACTCTCGAATTGATTTGTTGCTTAGCTTAAAGAATACATAGCTATGGAGGTAGCCTTGTTGAATGATTGGAGCTGCAAACCATGCCGACAATTCAGTGCTTCCCGACTCTTCGACAAAATCGGTAAATACCACAGGTACTTGCTCTGGTTCCTTCAGGGACTGCTGGGTTTTTTCTTTTATTGCTTGGAACGTCTCGGCTAATGCCGCGTATGCTTCAGGGGGTTGTTCAAGATCCACACTAAAGGAATCTGGGCTGTTTGCCGCGTAAACAACATTACCTTTTAAATCAACCAGTAATATATCTTTGAAGCTGGAGCGTTTAAGATATTCATCGTAAGCCCAATTGTAGCGTTTATACATTAAGCGATAGCGTTCGTGTCCAACATAGCTACCTGAGCTTTGGTCGATATTTAGTTTTCGAGTAAGTGTTTTGGTGTAGTAGGTACTACGACTGGTGTTACTAATTTGGGTATTGATGTCGCCTAATTGGTGATAGGCACCGACTAAACCATAGAATCGGCCACCACTGGCATTAGCCAATTCAGATCGGGCAAAACTTTGTACTTCAGATTCTCTAGCGGCAAAAAAGCTATTTAGTTGCTTTTGTTTATTATCCAGCAGTGAAGCTAAATGGTTAGTACTTTGTTCCGCTAAATCGGTCGTATGAGAATTTAGAAAAAATAAAGCGGACAGTGTCAGGGGAGTGATACTGAGCATTAAAAAGGCCAACATAAGCGTATGCTGGAGGCGCTTGAAACGGGTCGTTTTCTGCATTCCGGAGCCTGAAATTACCTATGGTGTAAGGTTTATTTAACTAAATGATAATTAAGAAAGTTAAATTGTTTTCAGTGATGTTTTGCCGAGGGATTTAACGGTATTGACGTCTTGCTAATCGGCTAATATCACCTTAACCGATCGTTATACTTGGTTTTTTCGCGGAGGCAAGGAAGTGTATAGGGAAGCGTGTGCCGACACACAGAATTGACGTAATTTACCTCAGTAAAGGGCTGGATTACGCTCATAATTGGTCATGGCAGAATAAAGAGCCGGTACAGAGCCCGGCTTTATGTCTTTATTTTTGCGCAGTGTAAATATTGAATTTATTGCTCTTAGCACTGACTTCACAGTGGCCTAAACTTGCTTCGATTAATGGTGGGTAACGTAAGAAGCTATTTGCAACAATAATCAACTTTCCGTTGTGAGCCAAATGGTTAGGCGCTTGAGCAATGAAGTCTTCTGTTGCAGCATAGAATGTTTTTAGCCCGGCATGGAAAGGCGGGTTGCTGATCAGGTAATTGTACGGGCCCGATAATGCCGCATATACATCCGTTGCAGTAAAGTTCGCTTCTAGCTGATTCACCCGGAAGGTTTCTTTTGCGGACTCAATAGCGAGAGCACTGATGTCACATAGCTCAAGGGTTATATTGGGGTTTTTTGCTTTCATCACCGCGCCAATAACGCCTGCACCACAACCGAAATCGAGTACTTTTCCTGATAACTTAGGCAGAGTTTCAAGCAGTAACTCTGATCCTTTATCAAACTCGCCGTGGCTAAATACCCCAGGCAATGAGCGGATCGTTAATTCGGTATTCGCCACTGATAGTGGGTAACTGCGGTACCAGTCATTAAGATTGAAAGGCGATGCTGCGTGTTCACAGCGTCCCCAATAAAAGCTACAGCGACGTGCTGAGTCGTATTTGGTCAATGGACCATAGTTGCTAAACATCTTCTCTGCGCTGCGTACACCGCTGCGGTTTTCACCAACGATACAAATTTCAGTTTGCGGACCAAACTTGGCTAATAACATCGAAAGTAAATAATCAGCTTCAGCTTTGGCTTTTGGCCAATATAGCAGGATCATGTCGATATCTACTTGCTCGGTGAATTCGGCACCGAAGTAAGCTTGAACTTTTGAACGGCCTGACAGACTGCGAAAGTAACCATAGTTAGTCGTAAAAACTGTCACAGAGCTAGCGGTATTGGCGAGCTCGATAGGGAATGAGTCAGACAGTTCACCGGCGACCAGTACTTTTCGATTTTCAAAAAATTCTAACTGGCGGGCGACGACTTGGCTAGCAGCAGAGTAAGACATAACGGCCTCAAAAATGGGTGCATGGATATCGGGCGCGAATTGTTCCATAAATTACAGAATAAGAAAAGGCAGACCCAGCATTGAGAAGGCTTGGTCTACCTGCATTATTTGTATTTAGCGTAAATCTTGTTGATCGAGGAAGTCTTTAAATTCGACTTCATACAATTTAAACAGCACCAGTGTGACGGCAAAAATGATTGGACCGTAGACCAGGCCGATTAAACCAAAGACATGAAGCCCGCCCAGAATTGAGAAGAATATTAATAATGTACTCATACCCGAGCTGCCTTGCATGAGTAATGGCCGCAGGAAGTTATCGATAGAGCCTACAACGACAGCTCCCCAAGTCGCAAGGAAAAGTGCCCACTCCCATTTACCGATCAATAGTAGGTAAATACTGGCCGGTAACCAAATCAGCGCAGTACCGACTACTGGAATTAAAGAGGCAAAGGCCATCATCGAGCCCCAGAATAGCCCTGGGAAGCCTGCCATCCACATGGCAAAGCCCCCGGCAAAACCTTGAGCCAAGGCCGTAAGTAGTGAGCCGAGCACGGCAGACTTTGCCACTTCCTCAACTTCATTTAACACAGCATCTTCTTGGGTACGCGATAGTGGTAAAACGTGACGGAGGGCAGCCACCATTTTGCTGTGATCGCGCAGTAGAAAAAATAAGACAAAGAGCATCAGCATGAAATTAATTACAAAGTTGGTTGCATCCCCAAGGATCTTCGCACTGATATTGAGTAGCTGAGCACCGAATTTAGACGCGGCTGTTGCGACTTTTTGAACAATTATTTGAGTGTCTACTGGTTCAAAAGGTGAGTATTTTTCAATAAGTGCAAATAGCTTAATGACATAGGGGTGAGAGAGTACCTCTTGTACACCGCCTGATGTCAGCCAAATATAGCTATCTTTCGAGAAGGTCGTGCCTTGGTGAATAATGGAGCTGAAAACGACCAGTAGCGGAATGACAATCATAAAGGTCAATAAGGTACATGAAATGACCGATGCAGCATTTGGTGAGCTTGGCATCCACTTTTCGACCTTAAGGTGTGCAGGGTAGTAGAGCAAAGAGATGATAAAGGCCATCACGATTGAGCCGATATAAGGCTGAATAAGGGTGTAACTGGCATAAGAGGCCAGAGCAAGGGCTCCTATAAGCAACCAGTGACGAGATTCAACTCTAAATTCTTTTGGCACAATTACATCCTTTCAAATGATCTAATTAGATTAGCAAACTATTTTGGTTAAGCATCGCTTAGGCTTAACTGGCATCGTTATGGTGTTGTTTTCTTTTATTGCTATGATTGCACCGCGTCGAGAAAGAGGCAATAACTTGCTGTGTATTAATGTAACCCGTTGGCGACTGGTTCAGAATTTTATGTCGTATGAGAGTGTTAAATACTTCGATGATTTAGGGTGATGTCGCAAGCGGTTAATAACGAGTGAAGGATTGATATGGGGTGTTGTGATTGTGGTACGAAGAAAAAGCGTCGTCCTTCTTTGGCGGTAGTGATTATTGTGTTGCTTGCCGTGTCCGCTTTATTTTTCTGGCAATAGTATTTAGAGAAAAGGTACAGGTTGCACCTTGAAAAAATAATGCCACTCATTGAGCGGCATTATTATTTTTGTCTATTCCAGCTTATTACTTATGCTGCTTCTTTTGCTAGAGTCGCAAATGCAAACTCTGCGGCTTCAAGTGTCGCTTCAATTTCTTTATCACCGTGTGCCAGTGAAGTGAAGCATGCCTCATAAGCTGAAGGTGCAAGGTAAATACCTTTTTGCAACATCAGATTAAAGAAGCGTTTAAAGCGTTCAATATCGCACTTCGCGACATCACCATAGCAAGTTACACTGCTTTGATCGGTAAAGAAGAAACCGAACATCGCACCGACTTGGTTTGTATTCAACGGAATACCGTACTTGTCTGCAAGGTGTTGGAAGCCATCAGCAAGGCGCTTGGTGGTATTTGCCAGACGTTGCTCATTACCTTCTTTGGTCAGCACGCTTAGGCAAGCGTGACCTGCTGCCATTGCTACTGGGTTACCAGATAATGTACCGGCTTGATATACAGGGCCTGTTGGCGCAACGTATTCCATGACTTCACGACGGCCACCGAAAGCACCGACAGGCATACCACCGCCGATCACTTTACCAAGCGTGGTAAGATCTGGTTTGATGTTGTAGTAGCCTTGAGCACCGCCGTGTGAAACACGGAAACCTGTCATCACTTCGTCTAAAATCAATAAAGCGCCAAATTCGTCACAAATTTCACGTAGACCTTCTAGGAAGCCAGGTACAGGTGGAATGCAGTTCATGTTGCCAGCGACTGGTTCTACGATAATGCACGAAATTTGCTCAGGGTGTTCAGCAAAAGCTTCACGAACCGACTCTAGGTTATTGAAGGTGCAAGTTAGGGTGTGCTTAGCAAAGTCTGCTGGAACACCTGGAGAGCTTGGCTGACCAAGTGTTAATGCGCCTGAGCCAGCTTTAACTAATAGGCAATCAGCATGGCCGTGGTAACAACCTTCAAATTTGATGATTTTATCGCGGTTCGTAAAGCCTCGTGCTAAACGGATAGCACTCATGGTTGCTTCAGTTCCGGAGCTTACCATGCGTACCATTTCCATTGATGGCACAAGTTGAGACACAAGCTCAGCCATGGTGATTTCCATTTCTGTTGGTGCACCGAAGCTAAGGCCTTGTTGAGCGGCTTTGATCACGGCATCACGAATGGCAACATGGTTATGGCCCAAGATCATTGGTCCCCATGAACCAACGTAATCAATGTACGCCTTACCATCAGCATCAAAGATGTACGCGCCGTCTGCACGCTCGATAAATAATGGGCTTCCGCCAACGCCGGCGAAGGCACGAACTGGTGAGTTAACACCACCCGGAATAGTCTTTTGTGCTTTGGCAAATAAGTCTGCTGACTTGCTCATTATGATGTCCTGTTTTCAAATAAGGTCTGATTTGAACTGTCGGCATTGTACCTAGGGTCTATTGGCCTTTCAAATATGTCCTTGTGAACTGGGTAACGGATTGATGATGATATACGTAAAGTTCAAGGGTTCTTCACGGTTGTAACGGCAATAGACAAGAAAAATGTGCCTGACGAGACGATCATCGGTGGTCAATACTTGAACGAGATAGTCAGGTATTAGATAATCACGATAATGACCGAGTGTATTGGAGAGGTTTTTTAATGAGCGATGCTAATTTGCCGCTGAATTTTTCTGAAGTTGCAGCGAATAAAGTGAAGACGCTTATCGCCGAAGAAGAAAACCCGGAGCTGAAACTACGTGTTTATATCACCGGTGGTGGTTGTAGTGGTTTTCAGTACGGCTTTACTTTCGACGAAAAAGTAAATGAAGGTGATACGACAATTGAAAAAAGCGGTGTCACGCTGGTCGTTGATCCAATGAGTCTGCAATACCTGATCGGTGGCACGGTTGACTATACAGAAGGGCTGGAAGGCTCACGCTTCTTTATAGATAACCCGAATGCAACAACAACCTGTGGTTGTGGTGCATCGTTCAGCGTATAAGCGTACTTAACGTTTTACGACAAAAAAGCCGCACCTGAATAAGGCGCGGCTTTTTTATATCTGCGGTCTCGACCTGAGGTAAGCTAAGCGATTACCTAGCTTCGATTACCTAGCTTCGATTATTCAGCAACGGGCTATTATCGGCAATGAACTGGCTAAACTGATTGAGTTGGGCCATTCGCTCGCTGGCATAGCGTTTGAACTGGGTCTTTTCTTTTCCTTTTAGCGATTGCGCTTGAGGAAGCTTCACTGTGCGTGGGTTTTTGTGCACGCCATTTACTAAGAATTCATAATGAAGGTGAGGGCCTGTAACCCTACCGGTTCCGCCCAATGTACCAACGGTTTGCCCTTGCTTAACACGTTGACCAGTTTTAACCGAACGTTTAGTCATGTGTAGGTATTTAGTGATATAGGTTGAGCTATGACGAATAAAGACGTAGTTACCATTAAACTGGTTGTAACCCGATTTCATGACGACACCATCGCCCGCTGACCAGATAGGCGTACCGACCGGGGCGACATAGTCCGTTCCACGGTGCGCTCGAACTTGACCTGTCACAGGGTGAAGACGGTTAGGGTTGAAGTTAGAACTAACGTAGCGGAAGTTGATCGGGGAGCGTAAAAAAGCTTTACGCATGGCAATCCCTTCTTGGTCATAGTATTTACCGCTTTCACTACGAATAGCTGTAAATGTCTGGCCGAGATTAGAAAAGGTTGCGGCAATAATATTGCCTTTGCCAACGGGTTCACCTTCAATGAATTTTTCTTCAAATAGAACCGAGAAGCTATCGCCAGCACGAATGTCTAGGGCGAAGTCGATATCCCAACCGAAGATACCTGCAATCTCCATGATTTGGTTCGCGGTTAGGCCCGCTTTATCAGCCGCATTCCAAAAACTTGAGGTAATCACAGCTTGAGCAAAGTTCAGCTGCGTGTCGACTTTTTTACTTTTTAGCTCTGAATAAAAACCGTCAGTAGTGCGGGTGATCACTAACGTATCCGTTGCACTTTGAGGCTGAGTTAGTTGAACAAGGTTCTTATCTTCGTCAAAGCCAAATTTTAATTTATCGCCTGGGCGTAAATTCGTCAGGGACTTTGTGCCGTCATCGGCATTTACCAGACGGTATAGCGTGCCGGGTGATAACCCTACTTTATCAAACACAACCGCTAAGCTTTCACCTGATTTGACGGTGTGTTCTTTCCAAGTTAGCGGGGGGATAGCGGGAATATCATCTTCCGCCATCGGTCTGAGTTGGGTTGTCTCGAAATCAATATCAAGAGGGTAAAACTTACCAATTTCAAATCGACGTTCTGGATGCCCCGTGTTTTCCGAGCTCGGCCAAAGTAGTAGCAATACCATAAAGGCACTGATCACTGTAATGAGTGTCTGGTGGATCTTGGGTAATTGGCGGAGTTTCGATACTAGCATTAGCGATTTTTTTGCGTATTCGGAAAAAATAAGACAGCGTGTAGTCTAACTGGTTTCAAAAAACATCGCTATTCAAGTAAGATGTTCGATTATTACTTTTTTGCCAATTCTGTGGGAGCGAACAAGAATGGCCAGTATTGAACAAGCATTAGCTGAGATTAAGCGCGGTGTGGATGAGCTGATTCCGGAAGAAGAGCTAATTGCCAAGCTAAAAGAAAACCGTCCATTACGCATTAAATTGGGTGCCGATCCAACAGCGCCGGATATTCACCTTGGCCACACTGTCATTCTTAATAAGCTACGTACTTTCCAAGAATTGGGCCACGATGTGACCTTCTTGATCGGTGACTTTACCGGTATGGTTGGTGACCCAACTGGCAAGAACACAACTCGCCCACCATTGACGCGTGAAGATGTTTTAGCCAACGCAGAAACGTATAAAGAGCAAGTGTTCAAGATCCTTGATCCAGCGAAAACCAAGATTGAGTTCAACTCAACGTGGTTGTCAGAGCTAGGTGCAGAAGGCATGATCCGCCTTGCCGCGAATCAAACCGTTGCACGCATGCTTGAACGTGACGACTTTAAAAAGCGTTATAACGAAGGCCGTCCAATTGCGATCCATGAGTTCATGTACCCACTGCTTCAAGGTTATGATTCTGTTGCAATGGAAACGGATGTAGAGCTAGGCGGTACCGATCAGAAGTTTAACTTGCTGATGGGACGTGAGCTGCAAAAAGCCAATGGTCAGAAGCCACAGGTTGTACTGACAATGCCACTGCTTGTTGGTCTTGACGGTGTGAAGAAGATGTCTAAGTCTGCGCACAACTACATTGGTGTTGCAGATGTACCGAACGAGATGTTTGGTAAAATTATGTCGATCTCTGACGATCTGATGTGGAACTACTTCGAATGTCTGTCTTTCCGTCCTCTGGAAGAGATCGAGCAGTTCAAAACAGACATGGCAAACGGCAAGAACCCACGTGATGTGAAGATCTTGCTGGCGAAAGAAATCATTGCCCGTTTCCACTCAGAAGCTGATGCTGATGCGGCAGAGCAAGAATTCATTAACCGTTTCCAGAAAGGCGCAATGCCAGAAGAAATGCCAGAATTTGAATTCGACGCTGGTCTGGCAATCGGTAATATCTTAAAAGAAGCTGGTCTAGTGAACTCTACCTCAGACGCGATGCGTATGATCCGCCAGGGTGCCGCTAAGATTGATGGCAACAAGATTGAAGATACCAAGCTTGTGCCTGCAGCTGGCACTGCGGTCTACCAAGTTGGTAAGCGCAAGTTTGCCCGTATTACAGTGAAGTAATTTGGCTGTGATATAAAAAAGGCGCCTTTAGGGCGCCTTTGTTGTTTATCTAGCCTGAATTAGTTACGTAAGGCGAACGTTGGTAGTGATAAGTGCCAACGGATTGCGGCTAGTCGGATGGTCAGGGTAGTAGTGATCCCGGCAAGTGTCGCGACGCTCGGATCGACATTTATATATAACGCAGTTGTATGGACAATACCACCAACGATACAGGCTGTCGCATACACTTCGGTACGCAGTACCATGGGAATCTCCCGGGCGAGTACATCACGGATAACCCCGCCGCCACAACCCGTCATTACTCCCATTAGAACAGCAACCATAGGTGTTGCGCCAAAACGAAGAGCCTTCTCTACACCAATGGCCACAAAGACCGCTAAGCCGATGGCATCTGCAACAGGTAAAAAGTACCAAGGCATCTGTTTGGGCTTACGAATGGCAATCATGCTGATTAAGCAGGTAATGAAAATCACCCATAAATAGTTAGGATCGGTGACCCAGAATACAGGGGTCGCACCTAATGCCATATCACGGATTGTTCCACCACCAATTGCCGTGACGCTAGCCAACACGACAACACCAAATGGGTCCATACGAAGACGGCCTGCGAGTAATACACCCGATGCGGCAAAGACAGCCGTGCCGAACATATCGAGAATATAGATAAGCATTGGGTTACCTGTAAGGTCTGAGTAAAAAAGTCGGTGAGATTGTACGACGAATTATCAGCGGTACAACTCGCTAATACGGCTTTGTGAGGCGACTCACAGTGAATGTTGACACCCTGTTACGAGGCTTCTCTAACCAGATCAAGGTAGTCACAGACCTGCTCAACGGCAAGAATTGTGCGTGGCGTTGGGCGGTTGAGCCAGTCGGCAGTCAGAGTGAAAAGGTGATCTTTTTGCACGGCTGGAAGTTGGTGTCGCCATTTGTTCCAGATACTGACTTTGGTATCAGCATGTGGGGTGCCAAAAATCACTTCAGGTTGCCTAACGAGCACTTGCTCTTCCGAGACTTGTGGGTATGCCACAGCACTGTCAGCAAAAATATTTTCACCACCACATAACGTGAAAACCTGGCTTGGCCAGCTGTCACCAGCAACGGTAATAATTGGCGTGGCACTTAATTGGTAAAAATAGCTAACTGGCCGCTGGGTTTGGTGGTTTTGTCGTAATGCATTAAGCCGGGTACGAAACTCATTGGCTGTTTGTTGTGCTTGCTTAGGCGAATCGGCGTATTGTCCGAGATCTTCAAGGGTAGAAGCAATATCGTCTAGCGTTTTCGGGTTGGAATAAAATACTTTAAAGCCGAGTTGTTCAAGGCGGGCCATTTCGCGGGTTGGGTTGCCACCTTGCCAAGCCAAAATCAAATCGGGCTGAAGGGCAACAATGCGTTCCATTTTTATGCCCCGGTAATTGGCAACGCGCTCCAGTGCTTTAGCCTGTTCAGGATAATCACTGTAGTCACTGGCAGCGATAAGCTTATCGCCCAGGCCTGCGGCATAGGCCAATTCTGTGGTGTGTGGTGATAAGCTAATCACTCGCTGAGCGGCGGCCATTGCGTTATGAGAAAGCGTCAATGTGAAAGCGAATAAACAGAAAGCAGCGAGACGCACTTAGCGGACTCCTTGAAAAAGAATGAGTAGTGTACTTTGTATTATTAGCCAAATGATCAGGCGTGTTTTGGTCAATTGATCGATCTGCGCGAGGTGCAAAGCCGCAGGGGCAATTTTACCACCAATTCGCGGACGTTCCATTTTGGTTTGATCATAAATCGCAGGTCCGCCGAGTGACAAGGAAAGCTTGTGACCCGTTGCAACGAGTAACCAGCCAGGGCCGGGTAATAGCCAACTCTCCCCTTGGCGAGCAAGACCTTGTAAGGCGACCTTCGCATTACGGCCGAAACTGATCAGCAAGGCAAACAGGCGCAAGGGGACAATGTCAAAAATAGCGAGCAGTTTGACGGCAGGTTGCCCGAAAGAGCGGAACAGCTGACGGCTAGGTGACCACTCACGTGCCAAGCTAACGGCGAGGCGGTACATGATTGCCCCAATCCCTCCCGCTAAGGCATACCAGAATAAAACACCAGCGACGAGGCGGCCATAGGCCAGTAACTGAGTTTCGGCCCCTGCTTTACCAAGCCCCAATAACGATAAGCTGTCAGTGTTTCTATTGAGTTTAGGGGTGAGTAGCTGACGGCAAAGCGTTTTATTTTCTTGGCTGTAAGCTCGAATAAATTGCTTGCTGAATTTTGCAGTATTGCGCCACTCAAGAGCGAGCCATAGCAGCACAAGGTGGAAAGTAGTATCTATCCAAACCAATTGGTAGAGGCAAATAAGTAAGGTAAGCATGGTTAACCACATTAGGCTCCATGCGAGTAGGCCGGAAAATTGCTGTTGGCGTGGCGAATCATCGGGCTTATTAACTTTGTTTGCGATGGCTGCTGCAAGTTGCTGCCAAATATTGATTGGGTGGAGTAAGGGGGGAATAGGAAGAAGCCATTGCATGGCCAGCGCGCCCCATAGTGCAAGTAGGGCGCTGCTACTGGTGAGTAGTGCAATGGCTTCGGTCATGGTTACTTCAGTAGCTCAACCATTTTATCGATCATTACCGAAGAGCTCTTGGCTGCTAGAGGCAGGAACTCATCAAAGCTCATTGGTGATTCTTTATCAGCAACATCAGAAATAGCACGCACAACAACGAAAGGTACGTTGAACTGGTGACAAGCTTGAGCGATAGCTGCTGCTTCCATTTCAACAGCGATAACCGTTGGGAAGTGTTCACGGATGAATGACTGGCGTTCTGGTGAACAAACAAACTCGTCACCAGTACAAATCAGGCCACGTACAGCGTGGGTGTTTTCCATGCTCGCAAGGGCTTGTTCGGCTACATCCATCAACTTGTTGTCAGACAAGAAAGCGGCTGGCTGTTGTGCCATTTGGCCCATTTCGTAACCAAATGCGGTTACGTTGGCATCGTGGTAGCGAACTTCGGTAGAAATGACAACATCACCAAGGTTCAGACTGCTATCAAAACCACCAGCAGAACCGGTATTTAGTACCACATCCGGTTGGAAGATCTCTAGTAGTACTGCAGTACCGACTGCAGCGGCTACTTTACCAATACCAGACTGCAGTAAGACAACATCGGCACCATTTAGGGTACCAGTGTAAAATGTACAACCTGCCTTGTTGTGCGTCTCACGGTTAGTCAGTTGATCTTTTAGGATGGCAACTTCTTGTTCCATCGCGCCAATAATACCGATTTTCATCAATAGGTTCTCTTGTGCAGTGAAAGACGCTCCCAGAACGGGAGCGTTTATAATGCACCGATTGTAGCATGAGCGAGGCGGCAATTACCAAATTGCCGATGCTCTATACCTCAAGAAAATCAAGGATCCCTTCTGCGGCTTTTCGCCCTTCATCAATGGCGGTAACGACTAAGTCAGAGCCTCTTACTGCATCACCGCCAGCAAAGATTTTCTGGTTGCTGGTCTGGAATGCAAAGCTTGCTTGCTCTGGGGCTTTAATTCGCCCCCATTGATCTAGCTCGACATCAAACTCATTGAGCCATGGCATCGCGTGGGGCTGAAACCCAAACGCCATGATCACTGCATCGGCAGGTAGAATATGCTCGCTGCCTGCTATTGGTTCCGGTCGTCGTCGGCCTGCTTCATCTGGCTCGCCGAGTGTGGTTTTTATAACGTTTATCCCGCTGATATGACCGTTATCATTCAGTTCAAGTCCCGTTGGCTGAAGGTTGAACATGAACTTTACGCCTTCTTCTTTAGCATTTTTTATTTCACGCTTAGATCCTGGCATATTGGCTTCATCACGACGATAGGCACAGGTTACGCTTTTGGCACTTTGGCGAATTGACGTTCGAACACAATCCATCGCGGTATCGCCGCCCCCAAGCACGACAACTCGCTTCCCTTTCATATCAATGAAGCCTTGTGTTGCCTCTAAACCCATCACTTGGTAAGTGTTCGAAACCAAGAACGGGAGGGCATCATACACACCAGGGGCATCTTCGTTGTCGAGACCTGCCCGCATGTTCTTATAGGTACCAACGCCTAAAAATACGGCGTCGTAGTCAGACAATAGCTGTGCCATCGAGATGTCTTTACCTACATCTGTATTGAGCTGGAACTCGACACCCATTTCGGTAAAGATCTGGCGACGATTGATCATTACTTCTTTCTCGAGTTTGAAAGAAGGAATGCCAAAGGTCAGTAGGCCACCAATTTCGGGGTAGCGATCAAAGACAACAGGCTTTACCCCGTTACGGACGAGGATGTCAGCACAGGAGAGACCTGCGGGCCCCGCACCGATAATCGCGACCTTTTTGTCAGTCCATTCAACCTGTGACATATCAGGTTTCCAGCCCATTTTAAACGCTTTGTCGGTGATATATTTTTCGACATTACCGATTGTCACGGCACCAAAGTCGTCGTTTAGGGTACAGGCGCCTTCACAGAGCCTGTCTTGGGGGCAAACACGACCGCAGACTTCTGGCAAGGTATTGGTTTGGTGTGCCAGTTCAGCGGCTTCAATGATCCGCCCTTCATTGGCAAGCCTTAGCCATTGGGGAATGTAGTTATGTACTGGGCATTTCCACTCACAATAAGGGTTGCCGCAATCAAGGCAGCGGTCGGCTTGCGCGCTGGCCTGCTGCTTGGTAAACGGTTCATAGATCTCGACAAACTCAATTTTGCGCACTTTTAGTGGCTTTTTAGGTGGGTCGATCCGCGCAACATCAATAAATTGGTATACGTTCTGGCTCATCGGTTTCCCTCCCTATTGTGCTTGAACGCGTAGCTCGGCAGACGAGCGACTCTGATGGCCGAGTAAAGTATTTACATCGGCAGATTTTGGCTTAGCGAGGTAGAAACGTGGGATCCACAAGTCAAACTCGGCTAAAATTTCTTGCGCACGGTCTGAGTTCGTTTTCTCAAGGTGCTGATCGATAAGTCCACGCAGATGCTCTTGGTGAATCTTTAATTTTTCTAAGGGGATAGCTTCAACTAACTCTGGGTTAACGCGACCCGAAAAATCACCATCTTCATCCAAGATATAAGCAAACCCTCCGGTCATGCCTGCGCCAAAGTTAACGCCAGTTTTACCTAATATGGCAACGATACCCCCAGTCATATATTCGCAGGCATTATCACCAGCCCCTTCAATGACTGCGACAGTGCCTGAATTACGTACCGCGAAACGTTCACCTGCTTTGCCGGCAGCAAACAGCTTTCCACCCGTTGCACCATAAAGGCAGGTATTACCGATAATGGTGGCATCGCTGGATTTAAATGCTGAGCCTAATGGGGGGCGGATCGTAATCTCACCGCCAGTCATGCCCTTACCGACGTAATCATTGGCATCACCTGTTAGGCATAGATTCAACCCTCCGGCATTCCATACCCCGAATGATTGGCCAGCCGTACCTGTCAGGTGAAGGTTGATTGGGTTTGCCGCCATACCTTGATTGCCATAACGTAGGGCGATTTCACCAGATAGTCGGGCGCCGACTGAGCGATCGGTATTGCGTATTTCGCGGTAGATATCGATGCCAGCACGCTGCTCTATCGCGGGTAGCGCCAGTTCAAGTAACTCGGCATTGAGTTTGGCATCATCAAATGGTGTGTTGGGTTCACTGCAATAGAGTGTTTTACCTTCAAGCGGTGTTGCTGTTGCAAGTACCGGCGATAAATCGAGTTTACTCTGCTTGGCGGTATAGCCTTCAAGTACTTCGAGAAAATCAGTTCGGCCAATTAAATCCGTTAACTTTTCGACCCCTAGCTGAGCGAGCAATTCTCTTACTTCTTGGCCAAGGCCGATAAAGTAATTCATGACTTGTTCAGGCAAGCCTTTAAAGAAGTCGCGGCGTAAAGTTTCATCTTGAGTCGCAACACCTGTCGCACAATTATTGAGATGGCAAATACGTAAGTATTTACAACCGAGTGCCACCATAGGCGCGGTGCCAAAACCAAAGCTTTCAGCCCCAAGAATGGCGGCTTTCACTACATCAAGTCCGGTTTTAAGGCCACCGTCGACTTGTAAACGGATTTTATGGCGTAGGCCGTTAGCAACGAGTGCTTGTTGGGTTTCTGCAAGCCCAAGTTCCCAAGGGCTGCCAGCGTATTTTACGGAGGTAAGTGGGCTTGCACCGGTGCCGCCGTCGTAACCTGAGATAGTAATTAAGTCGGCATAGGCTTTGGCGACACCTGTGGCAATGGTGCCAACGCCGGGCTCTGAAACCAACTTAACCGACACCATGGCGGTCGGGTTTACTTGCTTAAGATCGAAGATCAGCTGGGCTAAATCTTCTATTGAATAAATGTCGTGGTGAGGCGGTGGTGAGATGAGCGTTACGCCAGGTACGGCATAGCGCAGTTTGGCTATTTCTGCTGTGACTTTGTGCCCAGGGAGCTGACCGCCTTCACCAGGTTTTGCCCCTTGGGCAACTTTAATTTGCAGGACATCGGCATTAACCAGATAGTGTGGCGTTACCCCGAATCGACCTGACGCGACTTGTTTGATCCGTGAATTACGCTCACTGTTAAACCGTCGCGGATCTTCGCCACCTTCGCCGGAATTAGAGCAGCCGCCAAGCCGATTCATCGCGATGGCGAGTGCTTCATGGGCTTCAGGGCTTAGCGCGCCAATTGACATAGCAGCTGAGTCGAAACGCTTATAGAGTGCTGTTGCAGCTTCTACTTGCTGTATATTAATTGGATTATCGGACTGTTTCAGCGCCAGTAGATCGCGTATTGCAGCCACAGGACGTTCATTCACTTGATTGGCAAAGGCAAGGTAATCTTGGTAATCGCCGGACTTCACGGCTTGTTGCAAGGTACCAACCACGTCAGGGTTATAGGCATGGAACTCGCCGCCGTGTACATATTTGAGCAACCCACCATGTTCAATGGGTTTGCGTTTGAGCCAAGCTCGGCGGCTCAAGTTGAATAGATCTTGCTGGAAGTCTGAGAAATCAGCGCCTTGGATCCGGCTAGAGACACCTTTGAAGCAGAGGTCGATCACCTGATCATTTAAGCCTACGGCTTCAAACAGCATCGAACAGCGATATGACGCAATGGTTGAGATCCCCATTTTGGACATTATTTTAAACAGTCCTTTGTTGATCCCATTACGGTAGTTCACCATGATTTCACGATAGGGTTTAGATATTGCACCGTTGTCGATGAGTTTACCTAGCGACTCATAAGCAAGGTATGGGTAAACGGCGGTGGCGCCAAAGCCAAGCAAGACAGCGAATTGATGTGGATCGCGGGCAGTGGCGGTTTCAATCACGATGTTGGCATCACAGCGTAGGTTTTTCTCGATCAAACGATTTTGAACCGCACCGACAGCCATCGCAGCAGGGATTGGCAATTTGTCAGGGTTGATACCACGATCAGACAGAACCAGCAATACGGTGCCGTTTTGTACTAACCGTTCAGCCTGGTTGCAAACATCAATAATGGCTTGTTCGAGATCTTTCTCTGCCGGGGCGAAATTGATATCGATAATACTATTACGGTAGTGCTGATTATCGAGTTCAAGCAACTGAACAAGATCAGAGTAAAGCAAAACTGGAGAGCCAAATGCCACCCGATAAGCATGGCCATCGGTTTCGCAAAAGACGTTCATTTCTCGGCCAATACAGGTTGCCAGTGACATGACATGCTTTTCGCGTAGCGGGTCAATGGGCGGATTGGTGACCTGAGCAAACATTTGTCTGAAGTAGTCGGTGATAGCACGTTCTTTTGACGATAACACCGCAACCGGAGCATCATCACCCATTGAACCTGTTGCCTCTTGGCCGTTTTCGCCGATGACTCGTAGTACTTGATCCAGCTCTTCGCGGTTAACCCCGAAGAGCTTTTGATAGGTATTAAGCTCATGATCATCGAGCGAGCGATTCCCGACTTGTTCATCGCCTAAATTTTCAAATGGTATAAGACGCTTAACGTGGCTATCCATCCAATCCTTATAGGTATGGCGGCCCATTAGTTCATTATCAATATCTTTTGAGTGCCACGTTTTGCCAAATTTTGTGTCGATCACCAGCAACTCGCCGGGACCGACTCGACCTTTTTCTGCTACCTCATCTGGCGCGTAATCCCAGATCCCAATCTCTGACGCTAATGTGATCAGCTTGTCTTTGGTGATCACATAACGAGCAGGGCGAAGACCGTTACGATCAAGGCTGCAGGCGGCGTAGCGACCATCAGACATGACGATGCCTGCAGGGCCATCCCATGGTTCCATATGCATGGAGTTAAAATCATAAAAGGCGCGTAATTCCGGATCCATATCGGGGTGGTTTTGCCATGCTGGTGGTACGAGCATGCGCATGGCACGGAATAGATCCATACCACCAGAGAGGAAAAGCTCTAGCATATTATCGAGGCTGGATGAGTCAGAGCCGGTTTCATTGACAAAAGGTGCCGCTGTTTGCAGATCTGGGAGTAACGGTGAAGCAAATTTATAAGCCCTCGCGCGAGCCCATTGGCGATTGCCTGCGATGGTATTGATCTCACCATTATGGGCCAGATAGCGGAAAGGTTGGGCGAGTGGCCAACGTGGCTGGGTATTGGTGGAAAATCGCTGGTGGAACAGGCAGATAGATGATTCAAGCCGAATGTCACCAAGATCTAAGTAGAATCGAGGTAAATCGGCTGGCATGCATAACCCTTTATAAACCGTTACTTGAGTCGATAGGCTGCAAATGTAAAAGTCAGGATCTTGGGTTATACGTTTTTCAATACGACGGCGTGCAACATAGAGGCGGCGATCAATATCACGGGGCTTCCAACCTGCAGGGGCGTTGATAAACGCCTGTTCGATATTTGGCAAGGTTTCGTTGGCAATTGGGCCAAGTACTTGTGGGTTGATCGGGACTTCGCGCCAACCTACCAATGATAAGGTTTCTTTGGCTAATTCTTCGTTAATGATGGTACGAGCTTGTTCGGCTAATACCGGGTCTTGGCTGAAAAAAATCATGCCAAGGGCAAATTCTCGTGATAGCTTCCAGCCTTTTTCTTCGGCGATAATGCGATAGAAACTATCAGGCTTTTTCATTAATAAACCACAACCGTCTCCGGTTTTACCATCGGCAGCAATACCACCGCGGTGGGTCATGCGATCTAGAGCCGAAATGGCGGTGCGAACCAGTTTGTGGCTGGTATCTCCTTCGATATGGGCGATAAGCCCAAAACCACAGTTGTCTTTATCTAGCGTTGGGTCATACAGTGTCATTGCAACTCTCCCTTGCTTCTGCCTTATTAAGCAGTATTACTGCATTTTGATGACGGTCCTTATCATCGAGAACTTACCTCAGCACTGTTTTCTTTAACTTTATGCTGTGCTCGTCGGGTACGGCTATAGGTATTTATGTGCTTCCAGCGACTTTTCAAGTTAACGACTATTTACAAAAAGGTCAAACTTTCACCAGCAGATTCACATTCTGTCTCGCGAGTGAGATCTCATTTGGTAGAAGGGGGACATGAAGAGGATAAGTTTTGGTTTGGGGGGAGTTGTGCGGAATAAAAAGCCGGCTCATTAGAGCCGGCTTGGTATTTATGCCATTTTCATTTGACTTAGCGAGAGCGTAATTAAACGTTTGAAAGCATCAACGAGTCAGCTCTTGCTTCTAAGTTCGAATCACCCATCAAGAAAGCATCAATTTCGCGGGCACATTCGCGACCTTCATTGATACAACGTACAACCAGTGATTGGCCTGTGCGCATATCGCCAGCGGCAAAAATGCCTTTTTGGCTAGTCGCAAAACCTTGAGTTGCAACATTGCCACGTTCATCAAGCTTGATATCAAGCTGAGCAAGGACACCTGTTGGCTCTGGATGCAAGAAGCCCATTGCTAAGAACGCCATATCACAAGGAATGATACGCTCTGAACCCGCAACTTCGTTGAAGTTTGGACGCTCGCCCGGCTTGGCTTCTTCCCATTGAATATCAGCAATGCGCAAGGCTTTTACGTTGCCCGCCTCATCGCCAATGAATTCTTTGGTCAAGATATTCCAGTGACGGTCACAACCTTCTTCATGTGACGTCGAAGTCTTCATGATCATCGGGTATGAAGGCCAAGGTTGGTTGGCTGGACGCTGCTCCGGTGGCAGTGGCATGATCTCAACTTGAGTAATGCTTGCTGCGCCATGGCGGTTAGAGGTTCCGACACAGTCTGAACCCGTATCACCACCACCGATGACCACAACATGCTTACCTTTGGCGTGGATTTCCTCGGTTTTTAGGTCGAGGTCATTGGCTCGTCGGTTATTCTGCGCCAAGAACTCCATCGCATAGTGAACGCCTGTCAGCTCACGACCTGGGATAGGCAAGTTACGAGGAACCGTTGACCCACCCGTTAGCAAGACCACATCAAATTCTTGGCGTAGTTGAAGGGCATTGATATCAACACCAATGTGAGCGTTAACCTCAAACTTAATGCCGGCATCGGCCATTAAATTGATTTTACGATCAATAACATCCATACCCAGTTTGAAATCAGGGATGCCAAAGCGCAGTAGGCCACCCACTTTTTCATCACGCTCGAATACAGTTACACAGTGGCCAGCACTGTTTAGCTGTTCGGCAGCGGCTAGACCTGCAGGGCCTGAACCGATGATCGCAACCGTTTTTCCTGAGCGAGAGCGAGGGACTTTAGGTTTGGCATAGCCTTCACGGTATGCCGTTTCAACAATGGTTTTCTCGATATTACAGATCGTGATTGGATCTTGATTAATCCCTAATACACAGCCACTTTCACAAGGTGCTGGGCATACACGTCCGGTAAATTCCGGGAAATTATTGGTTGAACTTAAAATGTTCCACGCTTCTTCCCAACTGTCACGATAAACAGCATCGTTGAATTCAGGGATGATATTACCGATCGGGCATGAGTTATGGCAAAACGGTACACCACAATCCATACAGCGTGAGGCTTGCGTATTGATCTTATCACCGAACTCTTCGTTCAGAACAAACTCCTTGTTGTCCTGAATACGAACGCTGGGATCTAATTTCTTTGGTAGCTCACGACCAAATTCTAAAAATCCTGTAGGCTTACCCATTGATGGCCTCCAACTCTTCCTTGTTTTCTGCTTCAGCCTTACGCTTCTGTAGTACTGCTTTGTAATCCCTTGGCATCACTTTGACCATTTTCTGAAGGTTTGCTTCAAAGTTAGATAGGAAAGTTTCTGCTACAGTACTGCCTGTTAGCTCAACATGCTTGGTTAGCATGTCAAACAGTAGCTCTTTGTCTTCTTGCTCGATAGGGTCGAGGTCAACCAGTTCTGGGTTTAGTTTGGTATCAAAGTCTTCGAATTGGTCCCAAACATATGCCACACCGCCACTCATACCAGCAGCGAAGTTACGGCCTGTTTGACCTAGGATTATGGCTGCACCGCCAGTCATGTATTCACAACCGTGGTCTCCCACACCTTCAACGACGACTTTTGCCCCCGAGTTACGTACACAGAAACGCTCGCCTGCCATACCGCGGATGAATGATTCACCTGAGGTTGCACCATAGAAACACACGTTACCGACGACGATGTTGTCTTCTGGGACAATGTCAGATTTCGCATCAGGGTAGAGTACTAATGTACCGCCAGATAGGCCTTTACCCCAGTAGTCATTCGCATCACCTTCCACTTCAAACTTGACGTTTTTCGCTAGGAAGGCACCAAAACTCTGCCCAGCTGAACCTTTGAACTTCACGTTCATTGGTTGTGGCAAACCTTTGTCTTTGTAGATTTTTGATATTTCGTTCGACAGCATCGTACCGGCGCTACGGTCGGTATTGATGATGTCAAATTCAGCCTCAACGGATTTACCTTCGTACAGTGCTGGCGCTGCCACTTCAATTAACTTGCGATCAAGCACGTCTTCAAGGTTATGATTCTGTTCACGCTGGTTGTATACCCCATCTTCTTCACGAGCCGGCTCGATAAACAGTACCGGGCTAAGATCGAGGTTCTTGTATTTCCAGTGGCCGATGTTTTCGCGGATTTTCAGTTTGTGTGACTGACCAACCATTTCTTCAATGCTGCGGAAACCAAGTTCAGCCATGATTTCGCGTAGGCCTTCAGCCATGTACTGGAAGAAGGTGACGACATCTTCTACGCGGCCATCAAAGCGCTCACGCAGGCTCTTGTTCTGAGTCGCGATACCCACAGGACAGGTGTTTTTATGACACTTACGCATCATGATACAGCCTTCAACCACCAAGGCCGCTGTGGCAACACCCCATTCTTCAGCCCCCAGTAGCGTTGCTACTGCAAGATCTCGCGGTGTTTTCATTTGGCCATCGGTCTGAACGACGATACGGTTACGTAGGCCGTTTTTCAGTAGGGTTTGATGCGTTTCCGCTAGTCCTAGCTCCCACGGTAGACCCGTGTGACGAATAGATGACATTGGCGATGCGCCTGTACCGCCATCAAAGCCTGCGATTAGTACGACATCTGCTTTGGCTTTTGCTACACCAGAGGCGATCGTACCGACACCCGCTTCAGATACTAACTTAACGTTGACACGACCCGCGCGGTTGGCATTTTTCAGGTCGTAGATCAGCTGAGCTAAATCTTCGATTGAATAAATATCGTGGTGTGGCGGTGGTGAAATTAGGCCTACTCCAGGGGTGGAGTGGCGCGTTGCACCGATCCAGTCATCAACTTTATCACCCGGCAGTTGACCGCCTTCGCCTGGTTTTGCGCCTTGAGCCATCTTGATCTGAATTTCTTCAGAGTTAGTCAGGTAGTAAGAAGTCACGCCGAATCGACCAGAAGCTACTTGCTTGATCGCCGAACGTTCCCAGTCACCGTTTTCTTTCTTCTCAAAGCGGTCAGGGTCTTCACCACCTTCACCTGAGTTAGATTTCGCACCGATACGGTTCATCGCAACAGCAAGCGTTGAGTGAGCTTCGTAAGAGATTGAACCAAAGCTCATGGCACCTGTGGCAAAACGCTTCAGAATGCTGTCAATTGGTTCTACTTCATCGAGTGGTACCGAGCCTGTTGGGCTCTTAATAAACTCAAGTTGGCTACGAAGTGTTGCTGCGTTATCGCCTTGAGCATCAACCTCTGCGGCATACTCTTTGAATTGGTCAAAGTCTTTGTTTCGGGTCGACTGCTGTAGCAATGAGATAGTTTCAGGGTTGAACAGGTGCTTTTCACCACGCTGTTTCCACTGATAAACACCACCAACATCGAGCATCTGGATTGGCACTTCACGTGTTGGGTAACCCACGCGATGGCGTACCAGTACTTCTTTGGCGATATCATCAATCGTTAAGCCTTGAATACGTGAAACCGTACCCGTGAAGTACTTATCGACCACAGATTTGCTGATACCCAGAGCTTCAAAAATTTGCGCGCCATGGTATGACTGTAGCGTTGAGATCCCCATTTTAGAGAAGATTTTAAGTAACCCGCCATTAACCCCTTTACGGTAGTTGTTGAACAACTCTTCCGTCGGTAGTTCTGGGTCAAGCTTACGTTTACGCTGCAGATCAACGATGGTCTCGGTTACCAGATATGGGTTAACCGCATTTGCCCCGTAGCCCACCAGTGTTGCAAAGTGGTGCGTTTCACGTGCATCGCCGGTTTCAACAACGATGTCACACTTCGCACGCAGACCTTTGCGGATCAGGTGGTGGTGTACCGCGCCAACAGCAAGCATGGCCGGAACTGCTGCGTGGTTAGAGTTTACTGCACGGTCAGTCAGAATAATGACTGAGTAGCCATCATTTACTGCATCTTCTGAATACTGACAGATACGCTTCAGGGCACGCTCTAGCTTGCCTTCTTCACCGCTGGCACGGAATACGATATCCAGCGTTTTCGCTTGTAAGTGCTCTTTATCAATCGCGCGCAGCTTTTCAAGTTCAGCATTGCTCAGAACTGGCGACTCGAGCTCTACTTTTTGGCAGTGCTCTGGGGTTTCCGCCAGCAGGTTCTGATCTTTACCTAAGTAGGTATTAAGCGACATCACCATACGTTCACGGATTGGGTCAATCGGTGGGTTGGTCACCTGAGCAAAGAGCTGCTTAAAGTAGTTAGATAGGTGCTGTGACTGGTGCGATAGTACCGCCAGTGGCCAGTCTGCACCCATTGCACTTAAAGGTTCATAGCCAGTTTTAGCCAGCGGAACGAGAATGTCGTTCACTTCTTCTGAGCTCATACCAAAGGCTTGTTGATGGTTAAGCAGGCGCTCTGGAGTGGGCTGGTGGTGCATATTATCAGCTTCTGGTAAGCCTTTTAATGTCAGCAGGTTGTCTTTTACCCACTGCTCATAAGGTTGCGCTGAAGCGATGCTATCTTTGACTTCTTCATCAGAGATAATGCGACCTTGTTCAAGATCGGCAACAAATATACGTCCCGGTTGCAAACGACCACGGAATTGAACGTTTTCTGGTTCAATTTCAACCACGCCAGATTCTGAGGCCATCACGAGGAAGTCATCTTTGGTCACGGTATAACGCGATGGACGCAGGCCATTACGGTCAAGAGTTGCACCCACTTGCACACCGTCGGTGAAACAGACAGATGCTGGGCCGTCCCATGGTTCCATGACATTGGCATGGTATTGGTAGAAGGCACGACGCTTAGGATCCATAGTCTTATTTTCTTGCCAAGCTTCAGGGATCAGCATCATTAGTGCGTGTGGCAGGCTACGGCCAGAAAGAACCAGTAACTCGAGTGCCATATCGAAGTTGGATGAATCTGAACTGCCTTCTTGGCATATAGGCAGCAGCATATCGATTTCTTGCTGACTAAATAGATCTGATTCTAAGATCGCTTCACGCGCCTTCATCCAGTTAAGGTTACCGCGAACAGTGTTGATTTCACCATTGTGGGCAATGTAACGGAAAGGCTGTGCTAGACGCCACCTTGGGAAGGTATTGGTTGAAAAACGAGAGTGAACCAACGCCAGAGCCGTTACCATTGATGGGTTTTGCAAATCAAGGAAGTACTGGGGAACCTGCTCGGTCGTCAACTGACCTTTGTATACTAATGTCTTGTAAGACAGCGAGTTAATATAGAAGTCGTCGCCAATGTTAGAAATGCTTTCTAAGCAAACACGTACCGTATAGTTACGCAATACATACAGTTTGCGTTCAAGAACAGCTGGATCAAGGTTTGCACCGCCAGTGATAAAGACGTGTTCGAACTGAGGCTCGGTACTCAGCGGATCTTCACCAATCATCGAGTTATCGACAGGTAAAACGCGGTAGCCAATGACTTCAAGATCAAGGCGCTTGGCATTGCGCTCTAGAATATCGCGGCATTGCTGGCGTTTGTACTCGTCTTTAGGGAATAGTACTACACCGACACCGTACTGCTCGAATGCAGGAAGGCGAATGCCGAGTTTGACGGTTTCTTCAAGAAGAAACTCATGGGGTTTTTGCAGCAGAATACCCGCACCATCACCACTACATGGATCACAGCCTTGGCCGCCACGGTGTTCCATCCGTGCAAGCATATCAAGGGCTTGGGTGACGATTTCATGGGATTTGCGGTTCTTCAAGTGGGCCACAAAGCCGATACCACAGGCATCGTGCTCTAATTCAGGCACATAAAGTCCCTGAGCATTCAGCTCTTGATCTGTCATAGATACTTCCTTCCAGTTTCAACAGGCGCCAATCCAGGCGTCTGAGTTATCCCTAATTTGTTTTGGCATTACTGACAACCTGTAATGGACTCCTGTCCGGCGGTCAATAATGGAGTTTGCTGTCGGATGACGTTAAAAATCATCAGCAAACTAAATTCTGTGGCACTCTCGCTCTGGTATGCAAAAGCACTACTTTTTTGAGGGGTTGCGATATATATCACTCAAGATTAACAATATATAGTCACATTTATCGTTCATAAATTGCACACAACTGTAACTATCCTACATTTTTGAATTATTAATTACCAACAAAAATTAACCTATTGCAGTCTTCCTTCTGGCTGACAATGAATCATTTCTTTTCAAAACTGAGATATTATTCGGGAATAGTTCTCATTTTGAATAAAATTCGTTTTATACCCGCTGTTATTTTATGGTTATAAAAAATGGCACTGTAATGTGGTCCTCTTTATCCTGTTGCTTATTTTCATTGAGCTGATGAGGCACGAAAAAACGGTTTTCTTTGCTTTGGCACAAACCTTCGGTAGTTATTCGGTGCTAACCTGTGCCGCTTTTTTCGACAATCCCCAATCGCTAGGTGGCAAAATGCAACTCCATGAACTGGTCAATACATTTGGACAAGATTTACAACGCCGTTATGGCGAAAAAGTACACAAGCTGACCCTGCATGGTGGTTTTAGCTGTCCGAACCGTGATGGCACGATTGGGCGTGGTGGTTGTACATTTTGTAATGTCGCTTCATTTGCCGATGAGCAAGCTCAGTACAAATCGATAACAGAGCAGTTGCATCAGCGTGCTGGCGCTGTTGATCGGGCTAAACGTTACCTTGCATACTTTCAGGCCTACACTAGTACCTATGCTGAAGTACAAAAGTTAAAGGCAATGTATGAAGAAGCGTTAGAAGCAACCGATATTGTTGGCCTATGCGTAGGAACACGACCGGATTGTGTGCCCGATGCAGTATTAGAACTGCTTGCTGGTTATCACCAACAGGGGTATGAAATTTGGTTGGAACTCGGCTTACAAACTGCCAACGATAAAACCTTAAAACGTATTAACCGTGGTCATGACTTTGCCTGTTATGAAGCCATCGCTAAGCGAGCTCGAGCATTAGGGCTAAAAGTCTGTGCCCATTTGATTGTTGGCCTACCTGGGGATAGTAAAGAAGATAACCTTGATACGATTCGCCGCACGGTTGCTGCAGGTGTTGATGGGATCAAATTACATCCCTTGCACCTTGTTGAAGGGAGTATCATGGGGCGCTCTTGGAAGGCGGGTCGGCTGGATGCATTAACGCTTGAAGACTATACCGATATTGCATCAGAAATGATCCGACTGACACCGCCTGAGGTTGTTTTTCACCGTGTCTCTGCCAGTGCCCGTAAGCCGACCTTACTTGCGCCTGAGTGGTGTGAAAACCGTTGGTTAGCCATGACTGAAATTGGCCGTAACCTTGATACTCAAGGTGAACAGGGCAGCGCAATTGGTATGCCATTTGTCTACCTGCCAACAAAGATTAATCGCTAGCCATGAGTTATCGCTGTAAATTCATCGAGAAGGCTTAAGATCCCGCAGTGAAGTATGATAGATTACGAGGAATAATATGTCCCTAATCAATAACTATGCGCACTTTCTGGCAGGAAATACGTTTAAACCTTTCTTTGTTCCAACGCCGTTGTTTGACGCCTCATTCTATTAGGGCGACGGCGTCAGAGTTGTTGGGGATGAAAACCATGGTATCAATAATATTGATTTTGTTGCCATGGTTTACGGCTCCTGCATGGGCTTCAAGCGAAGCTGTTTATAACCACCCGGCATTATTCACCTCTCTGCTTATTATTGTTGCTGTCGTAAGCTGTGGCTTACTGGCTTTGCTCTTCCATCATCTTGAATTTGTTTCATTCCGTAAGCTACACGCCATCTTAACTTATATGCCAATCGCTGTAGCGGTCGTTAGGAAAAAGGACGGCCATTTACTTTACGGTAATAAGCCCTGCCGTGAATTAATGGGGGTACGGAAGCTGCATGACAGGTACCTATATCCCGATGAGCTCAATGTGCAGATGGTACGAGATTTTATTCGCCCTCTTGCCAAGCTCCATGGTTTTAACGATATTGTCGAAGAATTTAAACTGGCAAACGGAAAAACCCTGAAGTTTTCTTTTTCTGGCCAATCAGTGCGTTGCAATTGGCAGTCGTATTGGATGCTGTTCATCTATAAAGAGAAAGAGCACCAAGATCACCACGAAAAATTTGAACAAGATCAACGGGTCTTCCTGCAGGTACTCAATTCATTATCTGAGTTGGTTTATTATCAGAACAAAAGCGGAGCGTTGATTGGCACCAATAAAGCTTTTGACCGATTTTGGCGTGGACGTGTTGAAGAAGGCGTCGTTGAGCACGATATTGAGCTACCTATGATAAGCGGGGCGAATCATTCTTGGACGACGGCTCCAGATGGTTCGAGCCGTTTGCTAGAAACCAATCGCAATCTGCTTATTGGGGATAAGGGTGAAGCCATTGGTACGTTGAGCATTAGCCATGATGTTACTGATTGGCATGAAATGCAGGAAGTATTGAAAAACGAAATTGAAAAGCGCGAAGTTACCGAGCTGGCACTGGCGCAACGCAACATACTACTTGATACGATCTTGAACGCCAGCCAAGACCCTATTGGTTTATATAATGAATATGGTGTGTACGTCGGCTGTAATGAACCTTTTGCTCGGTCGCTAGGGTACACACAAGAAAGCTTAATCGGCAAGCTAGCGAAAGATATTTTACGACCAGAACAGTGGGGCGCATCCCAGCAAACCGATTTACAGGTGCTCAAAACTGGTGAAAGCATCAAAATGGATGATTGCGTTATGCTGGAAGATGGGACACTGGTTTGGTATGAAGTACTGAAGTCACCCTATAAAGACCCAACAGATGGCACGATGGGTGTACTGGTGATGGCAAGGGATGTTACCGAGCGGAAAATGGCGGAGCAACAACTTGCAGATGCAATTATGGAGCTGCAGGAGCTGAGTTTTATTGATAGCTTAACAAAAGTTGCTAACCGCCGAAGTTTTGATGAGCAGTTACGGAAGATGTGGCATGGCCACATTCGTGAGCAAAACCCGTTAACGTTGATCTTGTGTGACATCGATTATTTTAAAGCCTTTAATGACAATTATGGCCATCAACAAGGTGATATTGCGCTGCGAGAAGTGGCGGATGTACTGCGTAGTGTTGTACGTCGTGAAACGGATGCAGTCGCCCGGTATGGAGGCGAAGAGTTTGCCTTCTTATTACCTAATACCGATCTGTCTGGTGGTGAAGCCGTTGCATGCAAGGTACATCAACGCCTTGCCGAAAAAGGGTTAAGCCATAGGTACTCAAAGGTTGATACAAAATTAACGGTGAGCTTAGGCGTTGCGACAATCACCCCAATGCCAAACCAAGACTATGGTGAGCTTGTTGAAATGGCTGACGTCTCTTTATATAAAGCCAAAGCGATGGGGCGAAACGGAACAATGTCAATGTCAGATAGCGATGACTTTTAACGCTGACTTACCAAAGCCTGCATGATGCGGGCTTTGTTATTTTTGGGGTAAGCGTTGGGGCTGTGTTTTAGTACAGCACAATTGTGGAACATATCCTTGGGTTATCTATCGTTGCCCTTTATGATGGAAGTGCTCTCCTGATGGAATTTACGGGAAAAAGAATGAAACAAATCAAAGTACTTGCACAATTTTATGTCGATCTCATGGTCAAGCTTGGTCTGGTCAGGTTTAGCTTACTCTTAGCTCTCGCCTTAGTTGCACTCGCCGTGGTCGTGCAAATAGGGGTCACACTGGTGCTTCAAGGTGAAGTTCTGGATATTGATATCGTACGTTCAGTGTTCTTTGGTTTATTGATCACCCCCTGGGCTGTGTACTTTCTTTCTGTGGTTGTTGATCAGCTTGAAGAATCACGCCAACGGCTTTCAAAACTCGTCACCAAGCTCGAAGAAATGCGCTCTCGAGACATGCAGCTCAATAAGCAGCTACAGGACAACATTAGCCAACTTAACCTTGAAATTGAAGAGCGAGAGAAAGCGGAAGAAGCGCGGCAAGAGGCGATGTCTGATCTCGAGAACGAGGTTTACCAACGAGAAAATGCACAGTTGGAGTTGGCAGAGCAGAGTGTGTTGCTCAAATCATTTTTGGATGCGTCTCCTGACTTGATCTATTACCGCAATGAAAAGGGCGAGTTTTCTGGCTGTAACCGTGCTATGGAAGAGCTAACTAATCGCACTGAAAAGCAATTGGTTGGTTTAACCCCGTGGGATGTGTATAGCGAAGATATTGCGAAGAAAATTGTCGAAACTGATCAGCATGTTTTCCTTCAGAACGTCTCATTGACCTATGAGCAATGGTTAGATTACCCCGATGGCAGTAAAGCATTATTTGAACTACGAAAAGTCCCATTCTATAACCGAGAAGGACGTCGTTTGGGTTTGATGGGCTTTGGACGTGACATTACAGAGCGTAAGCAATATGAAGAAGCTCAGGAAAAAGCGAGTCGAGATAAAACGGCGTTTATTTCAACTATCAGTCATGAATTGCGTACCCCACTCAATGGGATCGTCGGCCTTAGCCGAATGTTATTAGAAACCAAATTAAATACTGAGCAGCATGGTTATATGCGCACAATTCATGTTAGTGCGATCACTTTAGGTAATATCTTTAATGACATTATCGACATGGATAAATCTGATCGCCGTCGCTTAGAATTAATGCCAAAGCCGTTAGACTTTGATGATTTTGTTAGTGAGATGAATAATATTTCTAGCCTAATGGCTGATCAAAAAGGACTACGCTTTGATCTCGAAAGGCTGACCGACTTACCTCATAACATAAATGTCGATGCGACCCGTTTACGCCAAGTGCTTTGGAACCTGATTAGCAATGCAACCAAGTTTACCCAAGATGGCGGCGTTGTGATGTCTGTGAGTAGCGAAACTATCGATCAACAGGCACATATTACCTTTGAGGTTGAAGACAGTGGCATTGGAATGCCAGAGGCTGAGCTTGATAAAATATTTGCGATGTATTATCAGGTTAAAGATGAAAACGATAACCTCCATGCGGTAGGCACGGGCATTGGCCTAGCCGTTTCTCGTCAGTTGGTGCAAATGATGGGAGGGGATATCACCGTCGCTTCTGAAGTGGGGGAAGGGAGTACGTTTACGGTCACTTTAACCGCGCCATTAGTTGATATGGTCGAGGAAGAAGAGGTGATGCCACATGCCCAACAGCTGGGGTTAAATATCTTCATGGTAGAAGATATTGAACTCAATATTACCGTTGCGAAGGCACTCCTTGAAACGTTGGGGCATGAGGTGACCGTTGCTATGCGAGGTGATGAAGCGCTGGCGATGTTTGATCCTGAAGCTTATGATTTGGTCTTATTAGATATTCAGCTACCTGACATGTCTGGCTTTGATATTGCGACAACATTACGAGAACAGTACGACTACTTACCGGCCTTGGTTGCACTGACGGCGAATGTGATTAAAGACAAGAATGAATACCTGGAAAAAGGGATGGACGATGCAATCAGCAAGCCGCTGAGTGTAAAAGCTATTACCGATGTTATTCAGCGCCTAGTGCTGACCTGCCCGCTAGATGACGAAGACGAGGTCGATGTGGTTGAGCTGCAAGATGAGCCTGCTGGGACGAGTGATGAGATGGTTAATCAGTTGCTAGACTTGGAGATGCTAAGCTCATATGTAGAGATCGTTGGGACGAAACCTGTGTATGACAGCATCTCGATGTTTGAAGACAAAATGCCAGAATATATTGAAATTTTAGACTCGAACATGACCGCGAAAGATCAAGATGGCATCAAGTTCGAAGCGCATAAAATTAAAGGTGCGGCAGGCTCTATAGGCTTGAAACACATTCAGCAGGTCGCTCAAAAAGCCCAATCTCCCGAATTACCCGCATGGTGGGAAAATATTAATGATTGGGTTGATGAAATTAAAGAGGGCTATCACAATGATCTTATCGTGCTTAAAGAGTGGCTCGCCCAGCAGGAGAAGAAATGATGAAATCAAGGATGTTAGTTTTGTTGGCTGCCATGCTGGTTATTTTGACGGCGTGCAGTGAATCGGAACCTCAGCCGGAAGAGAAGCCAGCAGTTGATAGCCCAAGTGTTAAAGTGCCAGCGGATACCCCTGAGGTTGATCCGCAGCCCGTGCAGTTACCTGCTGACGTTGATATCTGGCAGTCGCCGGAGGTGCTGGAGCTATCGGGTGTGAAATTGCACTTGGGCAGTGAACTATGGCTAAACACCATGCCTGTGATTGGTGATGATGGCACAAGCCCAGCCAACAAACTGTATGCTTCTATTAAGTTGCTGACTCAAGAGATGAAAACCTTACCGGAAGGGATCGAAGTGGTACAGGTGATGGTGGCTCAAGAGGAACAGCAATGGCTAGCAAAGGATGAGTTAGATATTCGCGCTGAAGGTGACATGAGTTTGGAAGCCGCGTTACATGGTGGACCAGAGTGGTTACCCGGCAGTAAAGCCGATATTGCGGTGACGGTAAGCTTTGATGGTCATGAACATACACTTATCGAGAAGGGTGTACTGATCAATCAGGTGTTCTAGATATTAGCTGTACTCAGGGGCGGCATAAAAAACAAAAAAGGCTCTAAAATAGAGCCTTTTTGCATTGACTACTCAGTACACTAGGCACTGGCTAGATCGACGAGGGATTACTCTTCGTCTAAATCACCACAAAAGCGGTAGCCTTCGCCGTGAATTGTCGCGATGATTTCTGGTGTATCAGCGACAGACTCGAAGTGCTTACGGATACGACGGATCGTTACGTCAACAGTACGGTCATGTGGCTTAAGCTCACGGCCTGTCATTTTCTTCAGCAATTCAGCACGAGTCTGGATTTTGCCTGGGTTTTCACAGAAGTGAAGCAGTGCACGGAACTCAGAGCGTGGTAGCTTAAACTGATCGCCACTTGGACTAACCAGTGAGCGGCTGTTGATCTCAAGTGACCAACCGTTAAATTCATAACGCTCAACAAGACGCTTGTCTTCAGTTGGTAAGCCCTGGTTCATCGCACGGGTTAACAGGTTACGAGCACGGATTGTCAACTCACGTGGGTTGAATGGCTTAGTGATGTAGTCATCAGCGCCGATTTCAAGACCAAGGATTTTATCAACTTCGTTGTCACGACCTGTTAGGAACATCAACGCCATATCGCCTTGCTCTCGTAGTTCACGAGCAAGTAATAGACCATTTTTACCTGGAAGGTTGATATCCATGATCACTAGGTGAACAGGGTGTTCTGAAAGCATTTGGTGCATTTCTGCGCCATCATTAGCTTCAAAGACAGTATAACCCTCTGCTTCAAAGATGCTCTTTAGTGTGTTACGTGTTACGTGCTCGTCTTCTACAATAAGAATGTGAGGGGTTTGCATTGGCAGTACCTAATTTCTCAAAACGGAATCTGGTCAAAAACAGAATAGTTAAATTCTATAAAATAAATTCACATACAGGCAAAGAATTACGAAAAATATGCTTCATTTCACAACGAAGCGGCCTGTCTGGTACGCCATCCATTTATCCAGCATTATCAAAGATGATTCTTTGTTGCTGGAAAAGCCCAAAGTTGAGGGGCATTGGCTACAATTTCCCTGAGATGGCGACGATTGTATTCACTTAACAGCTCGCTAACAATAATAGGATTTTGTTTCGATGCTGCTTTCGGACACTTTCTTGATTTATATCAAACGGCATGAACTGTAATTACGATTCTCGACATTGTTTAACATTAGCTACAAAAAAATGCGTCGTGCTCAAGGCATAACTGATTATGTGTGAAAAAGTCTCGCAATGGTGTAACTATCAATCGATTGTTTTCAATCTCAAGCAACACCCTGTTTACCCTTGCTTTGCAATTCTAACAGCATTTAACCCGAGAAGCATTGTTATTAGCGATTCTCAGAATAATGTTCGACATCAAAGACTAATTTCTGAGCTTCGAGCCGTTACTCAGCAGTTATTACCCATAATTTGTAGCGATCCAAGTGGGCAATGGCAAGAGCAAGGCGTCATGATCGGCATACCGTTAGACGTTGCCAAAAATTATGCCGCTCAATGGGGGCAAAATGCTATTTACTGGGTCGAGGGTGGCAGTTTATTCTTAGTTCCTGTTTTACTGCAAGGTTATGAAATACAAAGGTTGGGTGATTGGCGAGGCTTTTTCTACACTTAATGAATGGGCTTTACCGCGATTTCATTCTAGCGATGCAAGGAGAAAAGCATGAACGATCTCTTACCCGATTTATGTGATCATTATGAACAGGATATTCATTGGTTACCTTTGGCGATGCACGATTATGGTGGTCGAAGTGTCTTTTATGGCGAGCTGGTGACACTGCGCTGCTTTGAAGACAACAGCCTTGTTCGAGATATTGTTAGTTTACCGGGAAAAGGCAAAGTACTGTTTATTGATGGTCACGGCTCATGTACGAAAGCCTTACTGGGTGATCAGCTTGCGTTGCTTGCTCATAAAAATGGTTGGGAAGGCATTGTTATCAATGGGGCTGCGAGAGATATTGCCACGTTAGCAACGATTGATATTGGGGTTAAAGCACTGGGAGTATGTCCAATTAAAACGGTGAAGCGGCAGACTGGCGAGAAAAATGTAACGCTAATTGTTGCCCATACTCTGATTTATCCTGGGGATATGATTTACGCTGATCTTAATGGTGTGATTTTTAGTAAGCATTCTCTCGATTTATCGACACTATAGACACGATGCTGGCCGATATGAGATCGGCCAATCATGTGCGTTTCACTGAAAAAGAAAGGTAGCTAGAACTTGAACCCAATACCAAGTTGGTAGATTTGCTCAAGCGCTTCGTAATCCATTGTTGCATGAAGGTTGAGTCGTTCAGTTACTTCATACTGGCTGGATAGCTCCACCCCCATAACGGTTTCTTTTTCATGGGTTTCTGATGTGACCGCGCTATTTAAACTTAATTTACGAGAGAGATTGTACTTAACCCCAGATAACAGCCCACGGCTGGGTGAGTGTTGAGCATTACCTGATTTCAGGCGAGTACTGAGGTAGAGCTCGGTATTGCTACTGAGTGAATAAGTGTAACCGCTATCGATTTGCCAAAGATCAAACTGTTCTGCCCCCTTTGATTGAGAAGACATAAACCATCCTGATGCATCACTATCATCAAGGATATCGAATAATCCTTTTTCTGCTGCTGTTGTTGGTAATGCCACTACCAGCAGGGCAACTGTGATCAGCATTTTTTGCATGCATCACCTTCCCTGTGTTTTTTTATTGTGTTGTTAACGTTTTTAAACGCCTTTATTTTTATTTAACCAAATAAGAGTAGGACAAGTTGCATAAAAATAACACTGTTAAATTTATGCACTGGGATGCACCTCTGTTTTATCGCTCCAGCCGGAGTTTATTACTGTATGGGTACACATCTTCGTAGACCCCATTGGCAATATTGACCTGTAACTGTTGCCAATAGGCCGGGTCAAAGAGATCGCTGTGAAGCTCGTTAAACAACGCTCTGACCGTAGGGTTTATCAGCAAAAAGGTTCTAAATTCTTCAGGGAAAACGTCATTGACCCCAACGCTGTACCAAGGTTCAGCTGCCATTTCATCCTCTGGGTAGCGAGGAGGAGGGATCTGACGAAAATTCATTTCGGTCATATAGCTAATTTCATCATAATCATAAAACACCACACGTTTATGCCGTGTTACCCCAAAGTTCTTAAAGAGCATATCACCGGGGAAAATATTGGCAGCGGCGAGTTGTTTGATTGATTTACCATACTCATCAACGGCATGGCGTAATTCGGTTTCGTTAGCTTGCTCAATATAGATATTGAACGGGATCATCCGGCGCTCTGTGTATAAGTGCTTAATGATGATTTGCTCATCTGTCACGGTAATGATCGACGGGGCAACGTTAAGTAACTCTTCCAATAACTCGTCACTGAAGCGGTGGCGTTCAAAGGTAAAATTACGGTATTCCTGCGTATCGGCCATGCGGCCAACCCGATCATGCTCTTTGACTAATTTATATTTTTCTTTAACTGTCGCGTGGCTGATGTCTTTTTGGGGGGCGAATTTATCTTTGATAATTTTGAATACGAAATCGTATGAGGGCAATGTAAATACCGACATTACCATCCCTTTAATACCTGGAGCGGTAACAAACTTATCGTTGGAATGCTCTAAATGATGGAGGAACTCACGGTAAAGCTCTGTTTTACCATGTTTCTGACAACCAATTGCGGTGTATAGCTCGGCTTTGGTTTTATTGGGAATGAGTTCATTTAAAAAGTGCACTAAAGCACCTGGTGCTGGTGCATAAACCATGAAATAAGAGCGGGCAAAACCAAATAAAATGCTGACATCACTTACATCACAAATGCAGGCATCGACGTATAGGGTATTTTCGTCAGTATTTAAAACAGGCAGCACCAATGGAATACTATTGTGATCATCTATTCGGAGCCGACCAATTAGATAAGCCGCTTTATTGCGGAAAAAGGGCTCTCTGATCATCTCAATCACGGGTTGGCTAGTAATCGCAACCCCAAGTTCGCGGTGTAAACGTTGGCTGATCACTTGCACGTCACGCGCTTTATCTTGCCATTCTTGGGTAAATGGCGTGTCGTCAAGAATCCGCTCTAGTAACGAATGTAATCCAGCCCCGGTGTTATATAGGCGAGTTAAAGAGGTTGGATAGGGGGGAATACGATTTTCTTGTGAACTATGGACGAATAGTTTATCCCGGTTAATATTCCGATGTTCAAATATTCGACAATAAACCGAATTAAAAAAACTTTCTGCAATTTCATAACGAGGATAATCGAGCAGGAGATCTTCATAGGCACGCTTCACCCCCATTAGAAAGGTGTGATTGGCATAACGTTTACCCAGCATGATCTGAATCTGGCTGGTTACAAGGCCTACATGGTGATCATAGAACTTTATACGTGTTTTTAATGCTTGATGAACCGCTGACCAGTTTTTTGCCTCGAAGCGCTCTTGAGCACCGGCGGTAACATCCAAAAAACGACCATACATGGCATCAAAGCCTTGTAAAATCGTATGTGCGACTAATTGTTCCATTGCTGCAGTCATTCGGGATCCCTCCGAATCAGTTATGCTTATACTTGCTTAATAATCGGTACTATACATATGTGTATTTTTGGCACTGATTTACCCAATAGGCAAATTGTATAAAAAACAGACACAGCAATACTATGCATTGAGAGCGAGAGAACTGCAATCAATTGCGGCTTTTTATGCGTCTTAAACATACTTTGATGTTGTTTTATTGCACGGTTTGCTAATGATGTCGCCATCGTAAATGTGATTTATAGTTGACTCACTGCCGTTATTCCGGTAAACGTAAATGAATACAAACTATTGGCCGTTTTTTAGGATAGCTATGTTTAACGTAATCAGCTCAATTATTACCACCACCATTATTACCGGCACCATGTGTGTTGGGGCGGGCTGATGCGTAGAGAAATTTAAAAAAAGCCCGCACCCTCCAAGGTGTGGGCTTTTTTTTTAACTATTGAAATTGTTTTGCTCTGTATGTGCAGAGATCTGGTTAAGGAAGTTGGGAGTAGGGAATGCGAGTATTAAAGTTTGGCGGTTCATCGTTGGCAGACGCCGACCGTTTTTCAAGAGCGGCAGACATTATTGCGAATAATGCGCAGCAGGGTGAAGTGTCTGTGGTGCTATCAGCGCCGGGCAAAGTAACAAACAAACTGGTGTCGGTCATTGACAGTACGGTTCAACATGGCGAATCTGAATTACAGTTGGCTGATCTTGAGTCGGTATTCAAGGCGCTGTTCTCTGGCCTAAAGGAAGTCGAACCTGCATTTGATAAAGCAGCATTGGATAGCAAGCTTGCTAGCTCTTTAGGCCAGCTGAATCAATATGTGCATGGGATCAAATTACTTGGCCTTTGCCCTGATAATGTGTATGCCAAAATTATCAGTAAGGGTGAGCGCCTTTCTATTGCCACAATGAAAGCGCTATTAGAAGCAAAAGGCCAACCCGCGAGCTTGATTGATCCTGTTGCTTACCTTTATGCCGAAGGCGATTACTTAGAAGCGCATGTAGATATTGAAGTCTCGACGCAAAACTTTAAGCGCGATCCACTTCCAGCCGGACACGTTAATATTATGCCTGGCTTTACTGCGGGCAATGAAAAAGGTGAGCTAGTAACGCTTGGTCGCAATGGCTCAGATTATTCCGCAGCAGTATTAGCCGCGTGTTTACGTGCAGAGTGTTGTGAAATTTGGACTGATGTCGATGGTGTCTACAGTTGTGATCCTCGCTTGGTGCCAGATGCTCGCTTATTGAAGTCACTTAGCTATCAAGAAGCGATGGAGCTTTCTTATTTCGGTGCCTCTGTTTTACACCCGAAAACCATTGCACCAATTGCTCAATTTCATATCCCTTGTCTGATTAAAAACAGCTTTACCCCTCAGGGGGCTGGTACATTAATTGGCCTTGATACAGGGGAAGATCAGTTAGATATTAAAGGGATCACAACCCTAAAAGATCTGACGATGGTTAATATTTCAGGTCCTGGCATGAAGGGCATGGTGGGTATGGCGGCAAGGGTCTTTGGCGCCATGTCGGCTGCTGGTGTGTCAATTGTCTTGATCACGCAATCTTCATCGGAATATAGCATTAGTTTCTGCATTGAGAGTCTCGATAAAGATTGTGCGCAACAGGCGCTACAAGATAACTTTGAACTTGAATTGAAAGAAGGCTTCCTTGAGCCTGTTGAATTTATGGATAAAGTGGCAATTGTTACCTTGGTTGGTGACGGTATGCGCACTTCTCGTGGTGTTGCTTCGCGCTTCTTTACTTCACTGGCTGAAGTCGACGTTAACATTGTTGCCATTGCTCAGGGCTCATCAGAGCGAGCTATTTCGGCGGTTATTCCCGACGTGAAAGTGTCAGAAGCGGTGAAAGCTTGTCACGAAAACTTATTTAACAGTAAGCACTTCCTTGATGTTTTCGTGATTGGGGTCGGCGGTGTTGGTGGTGAGTTAGTTGAACAGATCCGTCGCCAGCAAGCCAAACTGTCAGAAAATGGTATTGAGATCCGAGTCTGTGGTTTAGCCAACAGTAAAGGTTTGCGACTTGATAGTAATGGCTTAGAGCTTGATAACTGGCGCGATTTAATGGGTCAGGTAGAGGAGCCATTGAGCCTAGCGCGAATGATCCAGTTGGTACAACGCAACCACATTATTAACCCTGTCATTATTGACTGTACCTCAGACGAAGGCATTGCCGAGCAGTATGCAGATTATTTGGCTGCGGGTTTCCATGTGATCACCCCAAACAAAAAAGCAAATACTGCAAGCATGGCTTATTACCAACAGTTACGCCAAGCGGCACGTTCAACACGTCGTAAATTTATGTATGACACCACAGTTGGCGCAGGCTTGCCAGTCATCGAAAATCTACAAAACCTAATGGCTGCGGGTGATGAGCTCGAGCGTTTTTCTGGCATTTTATCGGGTTCGCTTTCTTATATCTTTGGCAAGCTAGATGAAGGTATGAGCTTTAGTGATGCGACAACAGTCGCGCGTGATAATGGGTTCACTGAACCTGATCCGCGTGATGATCTTTCTGGGATGGATGTCGCGCGCAAGCTCCTTATTCTTGCTCGTGAATCGGGTTTAGCGCTGGAGCTGGAAGACGTTGTGGTTGAGCAAGCGCTACCACCTGGTTTTGATGATAGTGGTTCAGTTGATGATTTTATGGCACGTTTGCCAGAAGCTGATGCCTATTTCAAACAGCTGTCTGCTGAGGCTGCGAAAGAGAATAAAGTACTGCGCTATGTGGGTGAAATCGATGAGGGACGTTGCTTCGTTAAGATTGCAGCAGTGAATCCAGATGATCCGATGTTTAAGATTAAAGATGGTGAAAATGCATTGGCATTCTACAGCCGCTATTACCAGCCAATTCCTCTGGTATTGCGCGGTTACGGCGCAGGTACAGAAGTGACGGCCGCTGGTGTGTTTGCGGATCTGATGCGTACACTTGGCTGGAAATTGGGGGTATAACATGAGTGTCGTTGTTTATGCGCCAGCTTCTATCGGTAATGTCAGCGTGGGATTTGATGTACTTGGTGCTGCGGTATCACCCATTGACGGTACGCTGTTGGGGGATCGGGTAAAGGTTGCTGCTGGTGATCTGCCATTTGCTTTGGAATGCGTTGGCCGCTTTGTTGATAAATTGCCACAGCAAGCTGAAGAAAATATTGTTTACCGTTGCTGGCAGGTTTTTGGCCGGGAGTTAGATAAACAAGGCCAAGCTTTAAAGCCTGTTGTCATGACGCTTGAAAAAAACATGCCAATTGGCTCAGGTTTAGGCTCGAGTGCTTGTTCAATTGTTGCTGCGCTGGATGCGTTGAATCGCTTTCATGACCAACCACTTAATGAGACCGAGCTATTAGCTCTCATGGGAGAGATGGAAGCAGAAATATCCGGTAGCCTTCACTATGATAATGTTGCACCTTGCTATCTAGGTGGGTTGCAGTTCATGGTCGAAGAGCTGGGGATTATTAGCCAATCGGTGCCTTGTTTTGACGAATGGTACTGGGTTATGGCTTACCCAGGTATAAAAGTACCGACGGCAGAAGCGCGTGCAATTCTACCATCGCAATACCGTCGCCAAGATGTCATTGCACATGGTCGTTACCTTGGTGGCTTTATTCATGCCTGCCATTCTCAACAACCTGAACTCGCAGCACAAATGATCAAAGATGTTGTCGCTGAACCTTACCGTGAACGTTTGTTGCCTGGCTTCTCAGATGCGCGGCAATACGCACTGGGTGCTGGTGCTCTGGCTAGTGGAATATCTGGCTCGGGACCAACGATGTTTAGTGTGTGTAATGACCTTGAAGTAGCAAAACGTATTGCACGTTGGCTGCAAGATCATTATGTTCAGAATGATGAAGGATTTGTCCATGTTTGTCGTTTAGACGGACAGGGCTCGAAAGTAACAGGAAGTGAGCTGTAACCATGAAGCTATACAACTTAAAAAACCATCAAGAACAAGTATCATTTGGGCAGGCTGTGCGCCAAGGACTTGGTAGTAACCAAGGCTTATTTTTCCCAACTGAACTGCCTTATTTCGATAATGTAGATGCATTACTCGATATGGACTTCAACAGCCGTAGCAGTAAAATATTATCGGCTTTTATTGGTGAAGAACTGTCTGCGGAAACGGTGGGGCAAATGGTTGGCAATGCTTTCCAATTCCCAGCACCGGTTGCGAAAGTGACAGATGATATTTATGCATTGGAACTATTCCATGGTCCAACCTTGGCATTTAAAGACTTTGGTGGGCGTTTCATGGCGCAGTCACTGGCGGCGGTAACGGACACCGATGGACGTATTACGATACTGACTGCCACATCGGGTGATACCGGTGCTGCTGTTGCACATGCGTTTTATGGTATGGACAACATAAAAGTTGTGATTTTGTATCCGAAAGGAAAAATCAGCCCATTACAGGAAAAGATGTTCTGTACGCTTGGTGGCAATATTACTACCGTCGCGGTTGAAGGCACATTTGATGACTGTCAGGCTTTGGTTAAGCAAGCGTTTGATGATGCTGAGTTACGTCAAGAAATTGGCCTAAACTCTGCGAACTCAATTAATATCAGCCGTTTAATGGCGCAAATTTGTTATTACTTTGAAGCTGTTGCCCAATTACCAAAAGCACAACGCAACGAACTTGTTATCTCAGTACCGAGCGGTAACTTTGGCAACCTAACGGCTGGCTTGCTTGCGAAAGCGATTGGTTTGCCTGTGAAACGATTCATTGCGGCAACTAATGAGAATGACACGGTTCCTCGTTACCTGAAAACGGGAACTTGGGCGCCAGAGCCAACGGTCGCCACTATTTCTAATGCGATGGATGTAAGCCAACCAAATAACTGGCCTCGTATTGAAGAGCTGTGCCGGCTTAAAGGTTGGGGGCTAGACGAGCTAGGTTACGGTGCAGTAAATGATGAGCAAACCGCCGAAACATTGAAAGCAATGGATCAAGCAGGTTACTTGTGCGAGCCGCACGGTGCAATCGCTTACCGTGTGCTAACCGAGCAGCTTGCTGAAGGTGAAACGGGCTTATTTTTATGTACCGCTCACCCTGCAAAGTTCAAAGAAGTGGTTGATGAGATCCTTGAAAAAGACATTGAACTTCCAGCCCCTTTGGCGAAGCATAATGCGATGGAATTATTGTCTCTAGAGCGTGAAAACGATTTTGAACAAATGAAAGCCGTGTTACGTCAAGTCCAGTAATTAGGCGTCAGATTACCGTATAAGAAAAGGGAGCCCATGGGCTCCCTTTTGCTATTTCTGTCGTTTATATATTGGCGTTATACAGTTTGCGAGCTTGTTTCCGTATCTGTTGGCATGGTATCCGACAGCATGTCTTCTGGCTCTTCTGCAAACTTATCCACCCACATAGCAAGCGCACCGTCACCGGTAATATTACATGCTGTACCAAAGCCATCTTGAGCTAGGTGCAGGGCGATTTGTAAGCCAATCATCGCTTCGGTAAAGCCCATCATTGATCCCAGTAGACCAACGGCTGCCATTACAGCTCCGCCCGGTGCTCCCGGCGCGGCAACCATTGTAATACCCAACATGCCAATAAATGGCAGTGCCTCAAGGAAGCTTGGCACGGTGGCGTTGCCTGTCACTAGAATAACGGCCACGCACACCGATGTGATGCTAATCGCAGAGCCCGACATGTGAATGTTGGCACACAGTGGGATCACAAAGTTAGCGATTGGCTTCTTCACCCCATTTTCTTGGGTTTGACGTAGAGTCACTGGCAGACTCGCGGCAGAAGACATAGTACCAATTGCTGTTACGTAAGCAGGTATCATTGTTTTCAGTAACTTAAGTGGTGAGCGACCCAGTAGTGCACCTGTGGTAATAAACTGGAAGCTTAGCCATAGCCAGTGAAGGGCAATAATCAGCATCAGTACAAAGGTGAAGGTTTTCAAGGTTGAGAAAACAGTACCCTGAATCGTCATATCGGCAAATACGCCAGAAATGTAAAACGGTAAAGATGGCACCATTACTTTCGATAGGAAAAGCTCGATGATATTACGGCCTTCGTCACTCGCTTTTCTTAGTTGCTCACTGTTGGTTGCGCTGATCCCCAAGCCAAAGATAAAGGCGATAGCTAACGCAGTCATCACCCCCATAACCGGTGGGATTTTTAAATCAATCAGCGGGGCAAGCGTACGAACCGCATTACTGACTTCACCTGGGCTAGTCAGTACCGAAGGCAGTACTTGGCTGGCAACAAGGTAGGCCATTGCACCAGCACACATTGTCGACATATAGCTTAAGCCGACAGTTTTACCCAGTAATTTACCGGAGTTCTTGGGAAGGTTAGCAATGCCGCTGGTAACAAAAAATAGAATTAATAAAGGGATGGTAAAACCAATCAGCTGGCTGATCAGCGCTTTCATTGTTATGAGGATTTGCACGAGTACATCAGGTGCAAATAGGCCGACAAGAATACCAGCTACAATACCTGCAATGAGTTTTAGAATTAGTTTCATCGCCAACGTTCCTATTGAGGAGTTTAAAAAATCCAGAAAATTAATTAGTCATAATTAAGCGAACGGAGTTTTATCACTTCTAGAAGTAGGATGCCAAAAAAGCGGGCTTTTTATGTCGTACTAGCTACAAAAATGAAATTGCATGCAGTAAATATCCCCATAACGGTTATTTCTTTGACATGCATTAAGGTGATGGGTGTAAATAGGTATGAATGGGCGTTTTTTGCGTGCTAGGCAGCATATCAATAGCAGGTGGTATACCTGCTATTGACAGAAGACGTTAATAAGTGATTGGTTTGATTTAACTATTAGTCTGTGTTTGCTGAGCGGTCTCAGGTTGAGGAGACTGCTTGGCAAACTTATTTACCCAAAGTGAAATCGCACCGTCTCCAGTAATGTTACAAGCTGTGCCAAAACTGTCTTGTGCCATGTACAGTGCAATCATCAGTGCTAGCTCTGCTTCTCCAAACCCGAGCATTGTCGACATCAAGCCTAGAGCAGCCATAACCGCACCACCAGGTGCGCCTGGGGCGGCGATCATCGTAACGCCAAGCATCATGATAAATGGCAGCATCTCGATAAGTGATGGGATTGCAATGTGCTGGCTTAGTGCCATCACGGCAGTTGAGCAGATCACCAACGTAATGGTCGATCCGGAAAGGTGGATTGTGGCACATAATGGGATGGTGAAATTTGCAATGGAATCGTTGACGCCATTTTCTTTGGTCTGGCGCAGTGTCACAGGGATGGTGGCTGCCGATGACATGGTACCAATCGCTGTAAAATAAGCAGGGAGCATGGTTTTAAGAAGCTTGAATGGAGAATGGCCTAAAGCCAGACCAGTAACGGTGTACTGGATTGTCAGCCATGCCCAATGCATAAAGATAGCCAGCGCTAACACGACACCAAAGGTTTTTAAGGTCGAAAAGACGGTGCCGTCGGCCGCCATTTCAGCAAAGACCCCTGAAATATAGAATGGTAGGAAAGGGATGATGACTTTTGCGAGTAATAAATCAATGATCCCACGGCCATCTTCAGCAATTGTTTTTAATGGCTTACTATCAGTAATGCTAATACCCAGTCCAAACAGGAAGGCGGTTGCCAGCGCAGTCATGACACCAAACATCGGCGGGATTTCAAGAGTGATAAAACTTGTTAGCTTATTAGCACTTTCAGCACCAGAGGTTACAGTTTCTGGGATCCCTGCAATAACGGTACTGGCAACAAGAAAGGCGAGGCTACCAGCAATAATGGTGGAGCCATAAGAAAGGGCGACAGTTTTGCTCAGCAGTGAACCAGAGTTTTTCGGAAGACTGGCAATCCCACTGGTAATATAGAACAGAATAATAAGCGGAATGGTGAAACCAATGAGCTGGCCGCCGAGGAGTTTGATGGTTAGCAAAGCGCGGATAATAATGTCAGGGGCATAAAATCCGATCAGGATACCGAATAATATACCAGCGATAAGCTTGAAAATTAACTTCATGTATGGGCTCCAAATTGTTGTTATATATGTAACTCCGTTGCGTTTATTGCCCGTGCATACAAATTATTGATGGTAGGCAATGCTGGGAATGTACGCTTTATTTAGCATTAATGCCTAATATTCGATCACAAATTAGCAATGTATATAACAAAAAGAAGAGATTTAATTCAAAACTTAGATACAAGCGAGTGTTTAAGAGAGAGGACTTATTACGAGTATAAAAATGTGGGTATAAAAAACGGCATCGCTAAGATGCCGTTTTTCTACTGACAGCGAACTGTAATTACAGGCTGTTAGTGAAAGTACGTGCGATTACGTCTTTCTGTTGTTCTGTTGTAAGTGAGTTAAAGCGTACAGCGTAACCCGATACACGAATAGTTAGCTGTGGGTAGTTCTCTGGGTGCTCAACGGCATCTAAAAGAGTTTCACGCTTCAATACGTTAACGTTCAGGTGTTGACCACCTTCAATTTTTGCTGGAGCTTCGATCGCAACTTCACGAGACTCATATTCGCCTAGGTCTGCAGCTGGGATTACTTGGTCAGCATCGAAGCCATTGATTGCTACAACACAACGCGCTTCGTTCTTTTCGCTATCTAGCAGCCAGATCGAGTTTAGTAGATCGTCATTTGCCGCTTTAGTGATTTGAATACCTGTGATCATGACTTACTCCTTCCGAGGATGTAGTTAATTTTTTCGATTTTATTGTCGAGCTGCGTATTATATACCTCGAAATGTGTAAAATGATATTGATTTAGATCAAGTTACTACAAAAAACATTAAAATGTATAAGGTTGTTTTATTGAGCTATGTCAATTAAGCCGCATATACATTGGTGTTGCATGATAGTTTTATTAATTAAAAAAAAGTTTAAACGATCATTTGTAGTAAAATTACAACATAATAAGAGCTGAAAGCGCGCTCGAATACAGTAAAATGCGGTGCAAAGAGAGACTGTTTTGTATTGAGCTACGTTTGTAAGCAACGTCAACATTTATCGAGAGTAAGTAGACAATGAAATTGATTGGAGCACACGTATCAGCAGCTGGTGGTGTATATAAATCACCAGAAAATGCGCATCAACTAGGTGCTAATGCGTTTGCATTTTTTACCAAAAACCAACGGCAGTGGGTTGCCAAACCATTGGAAGATGATGTGATCGCTGCATTTAAAGCACGCTGCCAGCAATATGGGTTTAATCCAGATTCGATTCTTCCCCATGACTCTTATTTAATTAATCTTGGTGCCCCAGAAGCAGAGAAGCTTGAGAAGTCTCGAGCGGCTTTTGTTGATGAAATGGAACGTTGTAATCAGCTTGGTTTAACGTTACTGAATTTCCATCCAGGTAGTCATCTAAAAAAAATCAGTGCAACTGAGTGTATTGCTTTGATTGCTGAGTCGATTAATTTAGCGCATCAACAAGTGCCTGATGTTGTTGCTGTGATAGAAAATACTGCAGGGCAAGGTAGTAATTTAGGGTGGCGCTTTGAACATTTGGCAGAAATTATTACGCAGGTAGAAGATAAGTCTCGAGTCGGGGTTTGCATTGATACCTGCCATGCTTTTGCTGCCGGTTATGATTTACGAACAGAAGTGGCAACAGACGTCACTTTTACGGAGTTTGATCAAGTTGTTGGGATGCAATATTTACGAGGGATGCACCTTAATGATTCAAAAGGAGGCCTAGGTAGCCACCTTGATCGCCACCACAGTTTAGGTGAAGGCCAAATTGGCTGGGAGTGCTTTCGTTACCTTATGCAAGATCAACGCTTTGACAATATACCGCTGGTGTTGGAAACCATTAATCCGGATATTTGGCGACAAGAAATAGAAACATTGCGCTCATTTATCCCTGCAAAGTAAAGGGCTACTGTGGGGCAATAATCACCATTTCAGTGCAATTAGGGACAAGCCAACGACTACCTTTGCTTTAAGTGATTGATAGTGCTGAATTATATATTTTATTTCATGTTGGCATTCTTCTTTCATAGTTCTATTGGTAAGGACGAAAATTGATACTTTTTGCAAGGAAGCACTATGAATACTGAAATGATGATTTTAAACCTCACTATCTCTCGCTTACCACAGGCATACCGGTATAACCAAGGGCGGGGGCATTGGCGGACGCCCGTTGTCCCTATTTTGAAAGAACCTTTAGATAAGCGTAATGAGAAGTAGATTATCGGCCGCTGGCGTTTGGTATAGAATGTGGGGTCTATTGTTGATTAGGACCTAGTCATGAGCCCAAAAATGAGTTGGCAGGATGTGATCCTCGCTGAGCGTGAACAACCTTACTTCCAGCATGTTGAGCAATATGTGACTGCTGAGCGTGCTGCCAGCAAATCTATTTACCCTCCTCAGGATGACGTGTTCAATGCTCTTGAGGTAACACCCTTAGAAACTGTGAAGGTGGTGATTCTGGGCCAAGACCCTTACCATGGCCCGGATCAAGCGCATGGCTTAAGCTTTTCAGTGCGACCTGGTGTTAAGGTTCCCCCTTCTTTAGCCAATATGTATAAAGAGTTAGCGGAAGATATTCCTGGCTTTTCTATCCCTTCTCATGGTTGTTTGCAATCGTGGGCGGAGCAAGGGGTGCTGTTATTGAATACCGTACTAACCGTAGAGCAAGGTAAGGCGCATTCACATGCTAAAATCGGTTGGGAAACATTTACCGATAAACTTATCGAGGTTATCGATCATCAATGTGAAGGGGTGATTTTCTTACTCTGGGGGGCGCATGCCCAAAAGAAAGGTAAGAAGATTGATGCACAAAAGCACCATATATTGCGCTCTGCTCATCCATCACCACTATCGGCTTATCGAGGCTTCTTTGGGTGTAAGCACTTCTCGCAGACGAATTCATTACTGGAAGGAATGCAGAAGTCACCAATAAATTGGGCATTAAAAGATTGCATTTAATTAAACCAAATGTGATTGAAATGTAATTTATCTGTGCATTTAATAATCAAGATCAAAGTGATTTTATCCATCCCCGCATAAACTTTCACTAATGGAGAAAGTTACTGGGAGGTAAACACAATGATGTTAGATGACATTCATACTGAGCATGGTTATATCGGCCGACTGTTGAAGGTATTGCAGTTTAAATTAACGGCAATACGCAATGGTCAGTCAGTGAACTACAGCTTGATTAAAGATATTGTTGAGTATTTACAAAAGCATGCAGAGTGCTGTCACCATCCTAAAGAAGATATTCTTTACCATTACTATCAATCGAAATACGCTGATGATAATGGAAAGATGCAGAGCCTTGAAGATGAGCATGAAGAGCTTGCCAAACTGACCCATGACTTTGCAGATACTGTTGATATGATCTTGATGGATGCGGTGATCCCTCTGGATCTATTTGCAGATAAGCTTAATACCTTCGTTGTGCGGCAGCGATCGCACCTAGAGTTTGAGGAAAAAGAGATTTTTCCGCTTATTCGCCAGCACTTTACTCAAGATGACTGGCTTGCGGTATCACGTGATTACGATGAATGCGAATGCGATCCGCTATTCGGTCAACGTGTTTCAGAGCGTTTTCGGCATTTGGCTGAACGATTACAGGCTTGATCTGAATTCGCAGCGAGCAAATAAAAGAGTCGGTTTAAGCCGACTCTTTTTGATTGCAACTCGATCATCAGATGAAGCCCCTAATTGACTGTGATTAGCTTAGGGGGATTACTCTTTAAAATTCAATATCATCGCTAGGGCTCACCCTAAACATATCAATATCTGCAAGTTCTTTTCGAAGCCGTTGTCTGTCCTTAAGGGCTTCAATTTCACGCCATTTACGTTTTACAGGCTTACTGCGAGCACTTCGGCGTGGTGTATCTGTTGCAAGAATGTCATCGAATGCGTAGCTATCCATAGAGCACCTCTTCTCACACGTTGGGTATCAAATAAATATCATAAGAAGGGTAAACATAAAATTGATGTGTTTCGCATTTGTTGCTAAATCATGAATTTTTTATGTGTTTGACCTCTCAAAACCTTCATTTTGGAGAATGGTTGAGTGAATGTTGTACAGGCATGGGACGTTTAATCAATACTGGCGAGATGCCATATCAGTGATTAAATGGTTAATAACGTATAACTTTGCGTTTAGATTGCGGTGACTTCTTGATTTTTACTGGTTAACTTTGCATGATCATCTGCCACCTACAGTTGCATCAATAATATCATCCGTTTATAAAATAGATTGGGTAGCAGATATTCACATAACGATAACAAGATATCTGTGCAGGCAGTGCATTACGGGGATACCCGTTGAGTGTGGTTACTGTCATTTATTACATAATAAAACTAAGGTTGTAGTACTGCTGTTTGTCTCAATAAGCCGCACTTGCTATGACTAATATTTCTAATGGTTCAACCTATACGGGTTCAACGATTAGTTTGAATTGAATTTTAAGAGGTAGACGTGTCAAGTCAGATTAACTTTTTAAACGATCTGTTGTGGGGCTCTGTACTGATTTATTTGTTAATCGGTGTTGGCGTATTTTTTACTTATCGCTTGGGCTTTATTCAGTTTCGTCACTTTGGTCACATGTTTAGTGTGATGAAAAATAGCCGTAAATCTGACAAGGCAGGGATTTCGTCTTTTCAGGCACTTTGTACTAGCCTTGCTGCCCGTGTCGGTACTGGCAACATGGCCGGAGTTGCCGTTGCTTTAACGCTAGGAGGCCCTGGCGCTATTTTTTGGATGTGGTTGATTGCGATGCTGGGTATGGCCACGGCATTTGCAGAAAGCGCACTCGCACAACTGTATAAAACCCGAGACGATAATGGCAACTATCGAGGCGGGCCTGCTTATTATATGGAGAAAGGGCTAGGCATGCGCTGGATGGGCGTTGTCTTTTCTATCTTTCTGATCATTGCCTTTGGCTTGGTGTTTAATTCGGTACAGGCAAACTCGATTACTTTGGCGATGAATGTGGCCTTTGGATGGAACCCAGCCTATGTTGGGGTCGTGCTGGTGATAATGGCTGGCGTGATCATTTTTGGTGGACTGCGTACAATTGCCCGCACTGCTGAAATCCTTGTTCCAGCGATGGCGCTATGCTACTTGCTGCTCGCGTTATTCATTATGTTCAGTAACATCGAGAAGCTTCCCGATGTATTGAGCTTAATATTCCGCAGTGCCTTTGGCCTTGAAGAGGCGGCCTCGGGTGCCTTAGGCTATACCATTGCCCAAGGCATGATAAATGGCTTGAAGCGTGGTTTATTCTCTAATGAAGCTGGTATGGGCTCTGCACCGAATGCCGCTGCTTCTGCAACACCGTATCCACCACACCCAGCCTCTCAGGGCTATGTACAGATGTTGGGTGTTTTTATGGATACGATTGTCATTTGTTCTGCGACTGTCGCTATTATCTTAATGTCAGGTGAATATGTACCTCATAGTGAAATCACTGGTATAGAGCTCACTCAACGGGCATTAAGTTCACAAGTGGGTGGTTGGGGCTCAATATTTATTGCTGTTGCTATCTTCTTTTTTGCTTTCACATCGTTAGTTGCTAATTATTCTTACGCGGAAACCAACCTGATTTTCTTAAAACATAATCATAAAATAGGGCTGACACTTTTCCGCTTAGTGGTGCTGGGCATGGTGATGTTTGGTGCGATGGCTGACTTGCCTACGGTATGGGCAATGGCTGATGTATCGATGGGGATGATGGCGATTATAAACTTAATCGCGATAGTCTTACTGTCTGGTACGGCGGTGAAGCTGGCCAAAGATTACAACAAACAGTTAGCGCAAGGAAAAGTACCAACCTTTGATAGTAACGACTACCCAGAGTTACATGAGCAGCTTGAAGAAGGCATTTGGGATCAGTCGAAGAAAGACTAGTGTTTATCGATTGATTCCATCGTCATTGAGAATGCCGATGGAAGTAATAGAAAAGACCACGTGACAATCACGTGGTTTTTTTTTGCGTTGATGGTAACCTTCAAGTGTCAGTTTAAAAAGGAAATCCTTATGCTTATTGTGGTTTCACCGGCGAAAACCCTAGACTATGAATCGCCTTTGGTTACGCAAACATATACCCAGCCCGAGCTTGTCGATCATTCCGCTGAGCTTATTGATGTTTGTCGTGAGCTAACACCTGCTCAGATTGCCAGTTTGATGAAAGTTAGCGATAAAATTGCAGGATTAAACGCTGCTCGTTTTGCGGAATGGACGCCAGAGTTTTCGTTTGAGAACGCGCGCCAGGCCATCTTGGCATTTAAAGGTGATGTATACACAGGTCTTGCCGCAGAAACCATGGATGAGGGTGAATTTGCTTATGCTCAGCAACACTTACGCATGCTCTCAGGTTTGTATGGTTTGCTAAAACCATTAGATTTAATGCAGCCATACCGTTTAGAGATGGGGACGAAGCTTGCGAACCAGCGTGGTACGAATTTGTATCAATTCTGGGGCGATATTATTACTGATAAGCTCAATGCGGCATTGGTTGAGCAAGGTGACAATATACTGGTTAACTTAGCCTCTAATGAGTATTTTAAATCGGTGAAGCCGAAGAAGCTTAATGGTCAAATCATCACGCCAGTCTTTAAAGATTGCAAAAATGGCACCTATAAAGTGATCAGCTTTTATGCCAAGAAAGCTCGTGGCATGATGGCTCGCTATATTCTTGATAACAAAGTTAATTCAATAGAAGCATTGCAAGCTTTCGATACGGCTGGCTACTATTTTGTACCTGCAGAGTCGACAGCGACCGAGTTGGTCTTTAAGCGTGAAGAGCAGTAATGATTGAATGAAATGAGATAGGCCTTACAGGCTAATCGCTGAATACAAAACGGGCTGGTGATCATATCACCAGCCCGTTTCTATTTAGGTCTTAATAGTTGCCGAGATTTATGGGCTTATTTTTTCGACTTTTTCTTTTTTGCGACGACTTTTTTCTTTACGTCTTTTTTCTTTTTCTTTTTCACTGTCGCTGGTTTTTTGTGTGCTGGGCGTAACCCTTCAACAAAACGCTCTGGCACTTCTTCTTTCATGTAACGGCCCACACGTTCAATCATCGATTGGTCATGTGCTTCAATTAATGAAACTGCCGTTCCTTTCTTACCAGCACGAGCGGTACGACCGATACGGTGCAGGTAAACATCTGAGGTGCGTGGCATGTCGAAGTTAATAACATGGCTCACATCTGGTAGGTCGATACCACGAGCAGCAACGTCAGTGGCTAGCATTAGGTTAATTTCGCCTTCGCGGAAACGACGAATGGTATTGTTACGTGATACCTGAGCCATTTCACCTTGTAGCCAGCAGCAGTCAATTTGCATAGAAGCTAACTGGTCACGAAGTTCAGCTAAGCGTTCACGTGTCTTCACAAAAATGATAGTACGTTCAGCTTCGCCGAGAATATCCTTCAGTAGATCTAGCTTGTGAGTCATTGAATCACAGCGGTGGTAATACTGGTGGATCTTCTTGCGTTCACGGCGTGGCGGTTCTGCGTTGACTTCAACTGGTTCAGTTAGGATCTTTTCTGAGAAGTCGCGTACACCTTTACCTTCAAGCGTTGCTGAAAATAGTTGGCTCTGACGGCGCCAGCGACATTCATGGTTGATGCGCTCAACAATTTTCGCAAAGCCCATATCGAGCATGCGATCAGCTTCATCGAGGATCAGGCATTCGATAGCACGGCAATCGAAACGCTCAGATTCAATGTACTCCATCAAACGTCCAGGCGTTGCCACAACGATATCTTGGGTTTTTCCTAGTAGTTCTGCATGTTCATCGTAAGAAATACCACCTGTAATAGTGAATACTTTTAAGTTGGTATATTTCGATAATGCACGTGCGTGATCGGCAACTTGAATCGCTAGCTCGCGCGTTGGTGTTAGTACCAAAATACGGGCTGGCCCAGGTCTTTTACGAGGAAAATCCTGAAGATGCTGAAGCATTGGCAGAAGAAACGCGGCGGTTTTTCCGGTACCGGTAGGAGCGGAAGCCAATACGTCACGGCCATCTAGCGCATGAGGGATTGCCTCGGCTTGAATAGCTGTTGGACGCTCGTAGCCAGCTTCATCAATGGCTTGCAGCAGCTCACTATCTAATTCTAATTCGGAAAAGTCTCTCACCAGTCATTTCTCCTAAGGAATAAGGCTGATACCCGTTACTACCGGTGGTTGCCGGCTCAGGCTAAATCTATAAGGGGCGGCATTATAGGCAACTATCAAGGATAAAAGTAGGAAAACTTGATGATAACCACAAACCCTGTCTACATCTTAAGGTAGAAGTCGTGAGTTAGAGCAATAAACTCGGCTGAGTATTGGCCTTGTTGATGGATCACCAACTGCTCTGTCACGGTTTCTCTCTGCTCTTTTGATAACGAGATCAGTAATCGATTCACCAGCTTTTTATCGGTAGAGCGGACTTCACATAAGCGTAAGCAGTTTAACGATATTTTGCTTGCCAGTGTAATGAATTGGCGGCCTTCATACTCGGGTAAAATTAAATTGGCTACACCTGTCTCGGATAGCAGGTGGTTGATGCTATCGAGTAAATGTTGGTGTGATAGTGAATCAGTATGGCGAGCCGTTGCTCTGGCTTGGCAGTTTGCCTGTTCGCCGCTGTTAAAGTAAGGCGGATTACATAGGATGGTGTCGATACAACCTGCAGGCTGATTTGCACACCAATCAACGATATTACCCACGAGTCCAGTCAATTGCGTTTGCCATGGTGAGTCAGCAAAATTACGTTGCGCTGCTGCAACTGCTTTGTCATCGATGTCGATAGCCAAAATCGACGGGGAATATGTTTGGGTACGCTGTGCCGCCATTAGGGCGAGCAAGCCGCTGCCTGTTCCAATATCGGCGATGATCCCATGTGGATTTAATGTGGCCCATGAGCCCAATAAAACACCATCAGTACTAACAGGCATACCACAATCATGGTCATTGATGTGGAACTGTTTGAATGTGAAGCCTTTTGCCATTCTATGCCCTGTAGCGGTAAATTTTTTGACTTACTATTATAGCCTGTTTACCTGCGAGGTGGTCATTGTAACTCGCTGTTAAATTAATGTTAACCAGTCATTAGTTCTGTTTTTTATCTTTCTCATAAGTGTTTTTTATCGGTGTTATGTTCTTGTGCGGAATCTCCAATAAGAATATATGACTGGTTTTTTGGTCTGCCATCCTTATATTGTGGTGTTTTTGACTGCTGTGTTGCTTATTGTCCGCTTTTTGGTCATTATGCTGTGAGTAAGGTCACATTCAGTTTTAACTTTTTGTGGTCAAAAAATTAATAATTCTTATAACACATGCAGACATATCATCATTAACGAGTGGAAGGTGCAGTTTGAAAAAAACACTCAAAGTAACAGACATCATGGCGTTAGGTTTTATGACCTTCGCATTTTTCCTTGGTGCAGGTAATATCATATTTCCGCCTCAAGCAGGCCAACAAGCTGGTGATCATTTAATTCCAGCCATGCTTGGCTTCCTTTCTACGGGCGTTAGCCTACCGTTAGTCGCAATTATTGCTGTTGCTGTTGCGGGCGGCTGGAAAGGCATGACACAAGATCTACCGTCGAAAGTGGCCACTTTCCTTGCGGTGATGATTTTTATTGTCATTGGCCCTGCGTTCGCAGCTCCTCGTGCTGGGCTTGTTGCCTACGAGATGGGCGTAAAACCGTTTATTACCGATGCTGGACAGCTTAGCCTAACTTTATTTTCTATTGTCTTTTTTGCTATTGCGCTGTTCCTTTCTCGCTCTCGTGGCAACTTGGTGGATTTGGTGGGTAAATTCCTAACGCCAATTCTGTTTGCTGCACTAATTGTATTAGCCGTATCTGTACTGATTAACCCGCAAGATGCAATTGAAGCGGCGAAAGGTGACTATATCGACATGCCATTTATTAAAGGCTTTGTTGAGGGCTATAACACGCTTGATGCTGTTGCTGCACTGCTATTTGGTATGGTGATTGTGGATGCTGTACGTAGTAAAGGTGTGACGGATGAAGCGGCAACACGTAAGTACCTTATTCTTGCGGGCTTAATTGCTGCTTCAGGTCTGGCGTTTGTATATATCTCGCTATTCTACTTAGGCGCAACTAGCGTTAACATCGCAGCGGGTGCGTCGAACGGTGGTGACATTCTAGCCATTTACGTTGCTGCGCTATTTGGTCCAGCGGGTCAGATGATGCTGTCATTAATCGTACTGTTAGCATGTTTAACGACGGTTGTTGGCTTGATCAGTGCGTGCTCTGAATATTTCTCGTCACTAACAAGCTGGTCTTATGAAAAGTGGGTTGTACTACTATCAGTGACGTGTTGTGTGGTAGCAAACGTTGGTTTGAATCAGTTGATTGTATTGTCACTGCCTGCATTGTTCGCGCTATACCCAATTGCAATGGCACTAGTTATTCTGACGTTTATTCGTAAGTGGTTGCCAAACCCTCAACTGTCTTATCGTGTTGTAATGATTGTTGCATTGTCATTTAGCTTGATTGACGCGGCAAAAGTGGCTGGTTTTAATGTGTCAGCTTTCCGTGTGCTACCTTTGTTTGACTATGGCATGGCATGGTTAATGCCGACCTTTGCTGCGCTTGTGATCACTTATTTCGTTGGCGCGAAAAAGAGTACTCAGCAAGAGCGACAAACGGCTTAATAATTAAGTCATGCTTAAATGCTAAAACGGGATGCCAAGGCATCCCGTTTTTGTTTGCTAGCAAATGATGTACTCAGACCAACAGGAGTCGTGTTTATAACGTCTCGCTGTATTCCGTCAAAATTTGCTCGCACCATGTTGTAATACGGTCATCACTGAGCTCAAATTGAGTGTCTTCATCTAATGCTAAGCCAACAAAGTATTCTTTATCTTCAGTTAGAGCTTTAGAAGCCTCAAACTCATAGCCTTGGTTAGGCCAATAGCCAACAAAATTAGCGCCAGTCGGTAGCAATTTCTCATGCAGCATACCCATCGCATCAAGAAACCACTCGGTATAACCTTCTTGATCACCTAAGCCAAACAGCGCCACGGTCTTACCATCAAGTTGTAACCCGTCTAATTGTTCCCACACCGCTTCCCAGTCTTCTTGCAACTCACCAAAGTCCCAAGTCGAGATACCCAGGATCAGCATGTCAAACTGGTTCATGGTACTGGTATCTGCTTCTTTGATGTTATGCAGTTCGACCAGTTCGTCACCAATACACTCGCGGATTTTCTCCGCTGCCATTTCGGTATAACAAGTGGTAGAGCCATAGAATAAGCCAATCTTCATACTGCGAGTCCAATGTGTTGCGGGTAAACAATAATAATAACGATTCTACCTAGCTTCTGGCCGCTTGACTAATATTGAGTCAAATCGGAGGCCGTTCTCACCCAATAGTAAAGAGTCGTTACTTTATTTGGGAAATCGACTACCATATAACTACTGTGTATTTATCCATGTGTTTGGTGATAATTTACCAACTCACAGTCATAGGAATATTGAGGTTTGAGTGGAAAATGATGATGTGATCATCGAGCGGTTTCTCGATGCGATGTGGATGGAGCGAGGGCTATCGGAAAATACGCTGATGTCGTATCGTAACGATCTCAAAAAATTGGGAAATTGGGTGGATGATCAGGGGCTGAGTTTAGATAGCATTTCGGTCGATGATCTGCAGCGTTATCAGCAGTGGCTGTTTGATGCTGACTATAAGCAAACATCACGTGCCCGCATGGTCTCTGCTATTCGTCGTTTATTCCAGTATTTGCATCGTGAAAAAGTGCGTGACGATGACCCGAGTGCGATGCTGGTTAGTCCGAAATTACCCCAACGCTTACCCAAAGATATTACAGAAGAGCAAGTCGATGCGCTGCTTGATGCCCCCGATCCCAATGATCCTATCGAGCTACGTGATAAAGCAATGTTAGAGCTGCTTTATGCGACGGGATTGCGTGTTACTGAGCTGGTTAGCTTGACGATGGAAAACGTCAGTTTGAGGCAAGGGGTTGTAAGGGTGACGGGTAAAGGCGACAAAGAACGGCTCGTGCCAATGGGGGAGAATGCCATTGACTGGATTGAGCAGTTTATCGAATCTGGTCGCCCTCAGTTATTAGGAGAAAAAAGCTCTGATGTTGTATTCCCTAGTCGGCGAGCAAAACAAATGACACGTCAGACTTTTTGGTATCGAATTAAGCATTATGCGGTTATTGCAGGTATTGATTCCGAAACGCTCTCACCCCATGTGATGCGCCATGCCTTTGCGACGCACCTTCTCAACTATGGGGCTGACTTGCGTGTAGTCCAGATGTTACTTGGCCACAGTGATTTGTCGACAACGCAAATTTACACGCATGTTGCTTCCGAGCGACTAAAACAGCTGCATGGTACGCATCACCCAAGAGCCTAAGCGTTTTATGTGTCTTTATACTGGTTGCTTATGATTAGGATTGGTTATAATGATAAATTCGAGGGTAAGTTTTTATTGAACTTTGAAAGTTTTTTAGCCTCTTAAGGTCTTACTCTGTATCTTATTTTATTTTGAAAGGAAATCGTCGAATGCGCTTTTTTGGCCGTACGTTACTTGCGACAGCGGTGGTTATGACTGCCTTTACAGCATCAGCCAAGCCTGATGAAGCCGCGATCACAAGTAAGCTGAGTGGTATTGGGCTTACGCCAGTGTCGATCAGTTCTTCACCACTGCCGGGTATTAATGAAGTGGTTACTGAGCGTGGCATTGTGTATGTATCTGACGATGGTGGCTATTTCCTTGCTGGGCACCTTTATCAGAACGATGGTGTACAGCCGCTAAACCTGACAGAACAAAAGATGGCGGAGCAGAATAAAGGTAAGCTAGCAGGCATGGAAGATGAAATGATCATCTACCCTGCAAAAGATGAAAAGTATGTCGTCACCGTTTTTACCGACACTAGCTGTGGCTATTGCCGCAAACTGCATAATGAAATGCAAGCCTATAATGATGCTGGTATTACTATCCGATACCTTGCCTTCCCTCGTGGCGGTGAACGTTCACGTAACTTTGGTGAGATGAGCGCTATTTGGGGGGCAAAGAACCCTGCAGAGGCGATGAATGATGCGAAAAACGGCAGCTTTGATCCTAGCGGTGTGAAACAACGTGAGGATCTTGTTCGTAAGCATTATCAACTGGGTGTTGCAATGGGCGTGAGTGGTACGCCTGCGATGGTGTTAGCCGACGGTACGATGCTACCGGGTTACCAGCCAGCCGATATGCTGCGCAAGATGCTAGATAGCAAAAGCTAATCTAATCATCCAATATGCTTTATTCGACAACCCGAGTCAGTCTGCTGACTCGGGTTGTTTTTTCTAAGCGAGACCACTTTCTGAGTAAGCATGTTGAGGCAATTTGCGTATAATGCCTAACATAAGTAAGAATTTTGACCGATTCTAATCACTGAATTCCCTGCCAATAAGATTATCCTGATGATTGAGATAAAGCGCCGTCCTGAGGCGGATACCAGCCAGTTTACTGATGCCACACATCCCTTGCTGCAGCGCATTTATGCGAGTCGAGGGATTATCAATGAAACCCTGCTTGAAAAAGGTGCTCGCCACTTATTGGGCTTTAATCAGCTGCATGGTATTCAGCCTGCGGTTGATCTGCTAAAAACGGCCTTGGCAGAGCAACGCCGGATCATTGTTGTGGGGGATTTTGATGCCGATGGGGCAACCAGCTCAGCTTTATCCGTCCTCGCACTGAGAATGCTCGGGAGTCGAAATGTCGATTACTTAGTACCGAACCGATTTGAAGATGGTTATGGCTTAAGCCCTGATGTGGTTGAGCAGGCTGCGGCTCGTGGGGCAGAAATGATCATGACGGTGGATAACGGTGTCTCGTCTATTTCTGGTGTTGCAGCGGCAAAAGAGAAAGGGATCCAAGTGGTGGTAACTGATCACCATTTACCCGGTGATACGCTGCCCGAGGCTGATGCCATTGTTAATCCCAATCTGCATGAGTGTGACTTTCCATCAAAGGCACTGTGTGGGGTTGGTGTTGCATTTTATCTTATGCTGGCGGTACGGGCTGATCTGCGTAAAGAAGGTTGGTTTGCTGCTCAAGGCATTGCTGAGCCGAACTTGGCTGAGTTATTAGATTTGGTCGCGCTGGGCACCGTGGCAGATGTCGTGGCGTTAGATGGCAACAACCGTATTTTGGTGCATCAGGGATTACAGCGTATTCGTGCAGGTAAATGCCGTCCGGGGATCAGAGCGCTGATTGAAGTTGCCAATCGTGATCCGGCTCGTTTAGTTGCCAGTGATTTAGGCTTTGCACTTGGTCCGAGGATCAATGCGGCAGGTCGATTAGATGATATGTCATTCGGGGTAGAGTTGCTGTTGTGTGACAATATTCAAGCAGCACGTCGAATGGCATCGGAGCTCGATGCCTTAAACCAAACCCGTAAAGAAATTGAACAGGGCATGAAAGAAGAAGCACTGGCGATTTGTGAGCGACTTAAGTTTAACAAACAAGATATGCCTTACGGTCTTGTGCTGTTTCAACGCGATTGGCATCAGGGGGTGATCGGTATTTTAGCCTCACGGATCAAAGAACTTTATCACCGCCCCGTCATTGCTTTTGCTGATGCAGGAAAAGGGGAAATTAAAGGTTCTTGCCGTTCTATTCCTGGCTTGCACATGCGGGATGTACTCGATTCCATTGATACCCAAAACCCAGGTATGATCCTCAAATTTGGCGGCCACGCGATGGCAGCTGGATTAACCGTGTCTGAAGGTAAATTGGATGCATTTAGCCAAGCCTTTGATGCTGCTGTACGTAAAGAACTTGATAGTGATGCATTGAAAGGTGTGTTGCTTACCGATGGTGCGTTGAATTCGCAAGAGCTTAATTTACAGACCGCTGAGCTGATCCGTGCTGGTGGCCCGTGGGGACAACAATTCCCTGAACCCATGTTTGATGGCCGTTTCCGTTTACTGCATCAAAAGTTAGTCGGCGGGAAGCATCTGAAAGTGATGCTTGAGCCACTAGAAGGTGGTGGGGTGATTGATGGTATCGCGTTTAATATTGATGTGCGCCGCTGGCCTGATGCTTCGGTACAGCAAGTTGAATTGGTATACCGTTTAGATGTGAACGAGTTCCGTGGTAATTGCAGTGCGCAGTTAATGATTGAGCACCTCTCGGCCCTGTAGGCGAACGAATACCGTACAGATTTATTTCTAATTACCAGAAATGGACGGTGTTTGTCATATTTGCAGGTAGTGGTGTGGCTACCTGCTGACAAATCAGAGTAAACAGAATATTTCAAGTTCGTAAGTTATCTGTTTCTGTGACCAAGCTAGAAAAATAAAATCACCGATAACCTTTCTTCTCCTCTGTATATTCTATCTACAATTCGATAGAATCCTTCGGTTATGATCATTTCGGCGATGAAGAGTGGCAATGTTCGAGATTAATCCAATTAAAAACCGACTTGAGGATGTGTCAGCACGTACTGATATCCTTAGGGGGTACCTTTGACTATGATGCTAAGAAAGAGCAACTAGAAGAGGTCAATGCAGAACTAGAGCAACCAGAGGTATGGAATGAGCCAGAACGTGCTCAAGCTCTAGGTAAATCACGTGCATCATTAGAAGCTGTGGTTGAAACTATCGATCAACTAGACTTGGGCGTTGAAGACGTTGCAGGTTTACTTGAATTAGCGGTAGAAGAAGACGACCAAGAAACATTTGATGAAATTGAGCCTGAACTGGCCGAATTGGAAGCGAAGCTAGCTAAGCTTGAATTCCGTCGCATGTTCTCGGGTGAATACGATGCATCAGATTGTTACATCGACCTACAAGCAGGCTCGGGCGGTACAGAAGCTCAAGACTGGACATCAATGATGTTACGTATGTATTTACGTTGGGCTGATGCGAAAGGTTTTAAAACTGAGATCATCGAAGTGTCTGCTGGCGATGTTGCAGGTCTAAAATCAGCAACTATTCGCCTTGTCGGTGAGTATGCCTACGGCTGGCTACGTACTGAAACCGGTGTTCACCGTCTAGTGCGTAAATCCCCATTTGATTCAGGTGGCCGTCGTCATACATCATTTGCTTCTGCGTTTGTTTATCCAGAAGTTGATGACAACATTAACATTGAAATTAACCCTTCTGATTTACGTATCGATGTATACCGAGCATCAGGAGCGGGTGGTCAGCACGTAAATACCACGGAATCGGCGGTACGTATTACGCACGTTCCAACCAACATTGTGGTGCAGTGTCAGAATGACCGTTCTCAGCACAAGAACAAAGAACAAGCGATGAAGCAGTTGAAAGCAAAACTGTTCGAGTTTGAGATGCAAAAGCAAAATGCTGAGAAGCAAGCCAATGAAGACTCTAAGTCAGACATTGGTTGGGGTAGCCAGATCCGTTCATACGTACTGGATGATTCCCGCATTAAAGATTTACGTACTGGGGTAGAAAATCGAAATACCCAAGCAGTACTTGACGGCGATTTAGACCGTTTTATTGAAGCCAGCCTGAAATCAGGTCTGTAACCGAATTTCGGTTAAAACATTTAAGGTTAACCCATGACTGATCAATTACAAGATGAGAATAAGCTGATTGCTGAGCGTCGCGCGAAATTAGATATGATCCGCGAGAACTGCAAAGCAAATGGCCACCCGAATGATTTTCGTCGCGATAGCCTAGCGGCAGACCTGCAGGCTAAATTTGGCGAAATGAACAAAGAAGAGCTAGAAGAAGCTGGCAACGTTGTTGCTATTGCTGGCCGTATTATGGCTAAGCGTGGTCCATTCCTAGCGATTCAAGATGTTTCTGGCCGTATTCAGGCATACGCTGCGAAAGACGTACAGAAAGAACTAAAAGGAAAGTATTCTGGTCTTGATATCGGTGACATCATCGGTGTTAAAGGTACGCTGCATAAATCAGGTAAAGGCGATCTTTACGTGAACATGAACGAGTACGAGTTGTTAACCAAAGCACTTCGTCCTCTACCAGAAAAGTTCCACGGCCTTACTGACCAAGAGATGCGTTATCGCCAGCGTTATGTTGACCTGATCGTTAACGAAGATTCTCGTACTGCGTTTATTATCCGCTCTAAGCTGGTAACCGCTATCCGTAACTTCATGGTCTCGAAGCAGTTCATGGAAGTAGAAACGCCAATGATGCATGTGATCCCGGGTGGTGCAACAGCACGTCCATTTATCACGCACCATAACGCGCTAGACATCGATATGTACTTGCGTGTTGCACCAGAACTTTACTTGAAGCGTCTAGTTGTTGGTGGTTTCGAGCGAGTATTCGAAGTAAACCGTAACTTCCGTAACGAAGGCTTATCGCCACGCCACAATCCAGAATTCACCATGATGGAATTCTACATGGCGTACGCAGATTACAAAGATCTGATGGATCTGACGGAAGAGATGCTATCGACGGTTGCGACAGAAGTTCTTGGTTCATCTGCGATGCCTTACGGCGACGAAATGGTTGAATTTGGTGGTAAATATGCACGCATGACAATGCTAAATGCAATTAAACACTACAACCCAGATCATGCAGATATCCAAGCGCTAACAGAAGAAGGTGTTCAAGATCGCGACCTAATGGTTAAGATTGCGAAATCTGTTCATGTTGAAGTGGAAAGCTTCTGGACTTGTGGTCAGCTACTTGAAGAAATCTTTGGTGAAACAGCTGAACCACAGCTAATTCAACCAACATTCATCACGGGTTACCCTGCAGATATCTCACCGCTTGCGCGCCGTAGCGATGACAACCCATTCTTCACTGACCGTTTTGAGTTCTTCATCGGTGGCCGTGAAGTTGCAAATGGTTTCTCTGAGCTTAATGATGCACAAGACCAAGATGAGCGCTTTAAAGCGCAGGTTGATGCGAAAGATGCTGGTGATGACGAAGCAATGTTCTACGATGCTGATTACATTACCGCACTAGAGCACGGCTTACCGCCAGCGGCTGGCCAAGGTATTGGTATTGACCGTTTGGCAATGCTGTTTACCAACACGCATACCATTCGTGATGTGATCCTGTTCCCTGCGATGCGTCCGCAAAACAACGCTTAATTCGAAGCGATATTGATTGTTGAAAACCACCCTTTGGGGTGGTTTTTTTTATCGCCATGATTACGTTTCTCTCCAAGCTCTCACTTATTTCAAGTTCATCACTATATTTCCAATAGTGGAAATAGTTTACTTTTTGTCCTGTTTGTCGATTTTACACTGTGATCGAATGCACAATTTCGCTATTTCCACCCAATATAAACAGAATGCCATTCTGCTATATTTTATTCTATTTGCTGCGTGAATAAGTGGCGGTTTTTTAACGTGTTTAGTGAATTGTACTGTTTTTAAAGTTAATGAATACTCATTGATTTTATGTTTCATTTGTTTAAAAAATGTAACCAATCGTCTTTCATCTTTTATTTTGCTATGTAAAATGTCGGCCAATCCTACGGTTTACAGTGGGAACAGGAAGTAAACAAGATATTAACAAGCACAACCAACTGGAGATGGACGATGAAGAAATCGCTATCAGGAAAGATATTTGTAGGACTGTTTGCCGGTCTGATTATCGGTACGGCAATTCAGTACTTGTTTAACGGCGTGACATTAATGGATACCTATGCCCTTGGCTTAGCTGAAGGTGCTGGTGGTATGTTTGTATCACTGATCAAGTTATTGGTCGTGCCTTTGGTTTATGTTTCGATTGTATGCGGTATTGTTGATCTTAAAGACATCACGGCATTTGGTCGCCTCGGTGGTAAAACTTTTGCCCTTTACATTATTAACACCATCATAGCGATCACTGCTGCATTAACTGTGGGAATGATTTTCCAGCCGGGAGCTGATGCGAACCTTGCTGGCACGGTGTCTGAAACCGTTGAGCTGACCACGACAGAAACACCCGATATATTTTCTTTGATCGTTAACATCGTACCGAGTAACCCAATACAAGCTTTTGCCAGCGGAGATATGCTACAAATTATCTTCATGGCGATCCTGACAGGTCTTGCTATTCAGGCACTTGATAGCCGTGGTGGCCCAGCGATTAAAACGTTTAAAATGGCTAACGAAATCATGATGAAGTTAGTTGGCCTTGTGATGAGCCTAGCTCCGTTTGGTGTATTTGCCCTGATGATCCAATTGGGTGCGACGCTCGATGCCAATACCTTGATGTCAGTAGCGGGTTATGTCGCCTTGGTTGTGGCAATGCTGGTGTTCTGGATTTTCTTCTTCTACCCAATGATGGTTGGTCTGACAACAGGCATCAAGCCAACGGAATTTCTACGTCATACTCGTGAGCAGATCTTGTTTTCTCTATCGACAGCAAGTTCAAATGCGACAATTCCAGTGACAATGCGAACGTTGACAGACAAGATTGGCGTGTCGAAATCAGTGGCAGGTTTTGGTGTGCCATTGGGTGCAACCATGAACATGTCTGGTGTTTCTATCTATATTGCACTGGCAACGATTTTTGTTGCGAATGCTTTTGGCCAGCCAATCAACAGTGCTGATATCTTTACACTGGGTTTGACTATTTTGCTACTTTCGATTGGTGCTGGTGGCGTACCTGGTGGCGGTGTTGTAATGGTCGGCGTATTGCTTCACCAACTAGGTTTACCGCCAGAAGGTTTGGCAATTATTGCTGCTGTCGACCGTATTAATGACATGTTCTGTACGAGTTCAAATGTTGTTGGTGATACTGCGGTTAATACGATTGTGGCAAAAAGTGAGAATGAAATCGGTGTTGAAACTCAAGCTGAGCAGCCAGAAGCTGTGACAGTGAGTTAAGTCGCAACATTGTGTTCGGAATAAAGCGCCTTCGGGCGCTTTTTTGCGTTTTGATACCACAATTTATACGAAAGTTGATAGCCAGCTATACTTACGATAGCAAACTTGTTGCACTTGGTGTTGTAGGCAAATTATTATTCGCTAAATATTTTGGCTCAAATAAGGTGCTATCGTTGAATAAAGGTTTTGTCCTTGGCGCTCGCAAAGGAAGGTGTTGATGAAAAGGGTATCGAATAAGCATAGTTCGGTATTAGGGACGTTGGTCGTCCTTGGAGGTGGTGATGTTCCTTGGGTAGCATCGCTAGAGAAGGTTGGTTGGCTATGTCATCGTTGCTATGACTTGCGTACCGCGGAAGCCTTACTGCTAGAGGTTGGGCCTTGTATCGGTGTTGTGGATCTCACTCGAGATGACTTTAGTTTAGCCGGGATCGCTGGCGTAGTTAATCGCAATAAGCAGGCTCGTTGGTTGGCTGTTGCACGAGAAGATCAGCTTAACAATGATGCGATTTGCCAGTTTATTGTCAGCTTCTGTATCGACTATTTTACTGCGCCTGTACCTGAATCTCAGCTACTTAAAACCATTGGTCACCAGTTAGGTATGCTGCAGCTAGAACGGCGAGTATGGCCTGAATTGGGTCAATTTGGTCAGCACGGGTTACAAGGTGATCAAGCCGCCATGAAAAAGCTTCGTCATCAAGTCAAGCGGATGGCTGTTGCTGATATGCCGGTGTTTGTACTGGGTGAAATAGGCACAGGCAAGGAGTTGGTTGCCCAAGCTATCCACCAAGGTTCAACAAGGGCGAAAGCGGCATTTATAGGTATTAATTGTGAAACATTAAGATCTGACTGGCTAGTTGATGATAGCCATGTACTTGGTGGAGACTGCTGCTTTAAGGTGGCGAATAAAGGCACGTTATTTCTTGATGAAATTTCATCGTTAGATGATGAGCGGCAGCAAGAGCTACTTTGCTTCCTGCAAGATGGACACTTCACTTCTGTTGGCGGGCAGCAAGTCGAGTCAGATGTACGCTTGATTGTTTCAACGCGTTATTCGTTGGAAGAGCTATTGGAAGAAGGCGCATTACGTGAAGATCTGTATTACCGGCTGAACGTATTGAGCTTAAGTGTCCCATCACTACGGGATCGCGGGGAAGATATCATCTTATTAGCGGAGTATTTATTGTTGAAGTTTTCTCGACAATATAACAGTCAGGCGAAACAACTCAGTAGTGAAAGTAAAAAGCTGTTATCCAGCTACTCTTGGCCTGGAAATGTCAGGGAGCTTATTAGTCAAATTAAGCGAGCAATTCTTTTAGCGGAAGGCAAAGAGCTATTATCGGATCATTTTGACTTACCGCGGCTGGCTGATGATAAGCAGAGCCTTAAAAAAATCAGAGAAGACTCTGAGCGTAGTGCACTGCTGAGTGTGTTGGAAAATAACAAGGGACAAATTTCTGCGGCAGCCAGAGAGCTAGGGGTTTCTCGAGCTACGATGTATCGGTTATTGAATAAGCATGACTTAGTCCCGCCTCCGCGCCATTTTCGTCAGGGGTAAATTGACGTAGCGGTATTGCTATTGCGGTGTTCAGGGTAGCTTTCTCTAAATATTAGAGTTAGTTAGGGGAATATTTCAGCTTCGCCCCAGCCAGTGGGGTTGGATACAGAAGATAATTGTTTTGTTTCTGTATTGGCAATTATGTGCTTGTTTTATAATCAGCGTTGTTTAAAATTAAACCATATTTCACATCTTCATAACTTATTACCGGAGGAACATACGATGCGACTGATATCTCTTATATGCACCTGTTCAGCCGGTGATACCTCGAAACAACCAATTCATTAACGGCAATCCGCTGTGTAAATGGGCCGCGGATCACTGTCGCGGCTAGTTAAGTTTTTACTTAAGTTGTCAGCCTGAAACGGCAGTGTTTCTCGTCCCTCAATATTAATCATTGTATGGAGAGCATCACTATGCGCCAATCAGTCTATTTACGCCTTGCAGTATTTTTTGTTCAACTCGACCTTCAGAAAGAAGATGCCGCATGGCGGCGTGAACACCGTCGAGTGAAAGTATATTTGCCACATTTATCAGAGCATATGCTTAATGATATTGGTGTTGGTAAAGATCGACGCGTTGCGAGTCATTTGGCTTCAACGCCTGCTAGCCGTAAGGTACGCCATCTTAGGCGGAAGTATCAATCGAAGTTTGCGACGTAATCGTCCCCCTCTGCTTGCGAGCTGGGGGGAGTGACAGCGTGAAGAATGATTATTGATGTCGCTAGACACGGTTCGTAACACTTACCAACGCTTTGCGACGAAAGTGCAGTAGGGTAAGCAGAAGGAATTGAGATAGAGTTACCGGACATCAACAAAGGTATTAACCGACGTTGGTTGAGCTAATGTTTTTCGCCTCCGTATATACGGAGGCTTTTTTTTATTTGTCTATTTTTAGTCAGTTGTTATGTAGCCGTTTCACTGAACAAGTTAACACGGCATCAAGCTGTTCGTTACGGGCATGGATTAGAATATTGGATCCCAACCTCTTGTAAATCGGCAAGTACGGCATCAGAGAGTGCTAAATCGATACTTTCAATATTACTTTCTAGTTGCTGTAAGTTGGTTGCGCCAATAATGTTTGATGCAACAAAAGGGCGTTGATTAACGAATGCCAGTGCCATTTGGGCTGGGTCAAGGCCGTGCTTGTGGGCAATATCGACATAGGCTTCTGTTGCTGCGATACCTTGTGGATTAAAGTAGCGGGAAAAGCGCTCGAACAGTGTACAGCGGGCCCCCTTAGGGCGTTTACCCTGAAGGTATTTACCACTCAGAGCCCCAAAGGCGAGTGGAGAGTATGCCAGCAATTCTACCCCTTCATGGTGGCTGATCTCAGAAAGACCGACTTCAAAGCTACGATTAAGCAGGTTATACGGGTTCTGGATGCTTACCACACGTGGTAGTTCATGTTTTTCAGCCAACTTTAAGTAAGACATCACCCCCCATGGTGTTTCATTTGATAGACCAATATAGCGTATCTTGCCTGCACGCACTAACTCGGCCAGCGCCTCAAGGGTATCAGTTATCGTCACACCAGAGTGATCTTCTTTATATTGATAATTCAGCTGCCCAAAGCAATTGGTTTCGCGTTGCGGCCAGTGCAATTGGTACAGGTCGATATAGTCGGTTTGGAGTCTATTCAGACTATCTTCGACGGCATCATGAATATTACGGCGATCAAGTGCCATGTTATTACGGATATAAGGAAGAGTGCGAGGGCCTGCAACTTTCGTCGCTAATACGACTTTGTCTCGGTTTCCGGTTTTTTTTAGCCAGCTACCAATATACTGTTCGGTAGCACCCTGAGTTTCTGGCTTTGGTGGGACGGGATACATCTCTGCGGTATCAATGAAATTCACGCCGCGCTCGAAAGCGAAATCTAACTGGTTATGTGCATCACTTTCATTATTTTGTTCACCAAAAGTCATAGTGCCAAGGCAGATTTTGCTCACCTCAAGAGTCGAGTGAGGAATTTTGTGGTATTTCATGAGCCCTCCTTGGACTGATTATCTAATACCAATGATAGGCAGTTAGTCTCATTTGAATATACCGTGACTTTTCTGTGGGTGAAAGTAGTTTGAGTACCCAGCCTATTGGCTGCGCTGATATCACTGCAGCCACTATGGTATATAGTTAATACAGAAACGGTGGTATCGATGGCAGGGAGAGTGTATGAAGTTGTCACAACTTAAGCATTGGAGTAAAGCCGATAATGGCTTATTGCCGATGTGTATTTTAACCAGTTATGCGGGATGCTCTGATTACTTGGTTGAAGTTGAGTTTAAAAATAAACTTGTTCCGTTAAAAGGTGATAGCGATGAAATGATCAAGTTTCAGTCGATTGAGCAAGCCAAGAATTTTTTACGTCCGCTTGGTTTTCGTTCGGTTATTTTACGGGTAACAGATCCCTATGACGAATTTTCACCCGACGGACAAGTCTCTAACTGTCGTGAGGATATGACCATTTCCTTATAGTGCTAGATAACAAAGTAACGTTCCAGTAACCCTGCCGTAAAGTGTGTTTTGAGGTAAAAACCGCGTGGTAAGGTTTTTATTGGCTGCCCATTTGCACCATACGCTTCGGTTAACGCCTTGCTATTGGCTGCTTTGGGTCTGAGTTGTAGTACTTCGCCATGGCGTGCCGTGATTTGTTCAACTCGGCCAAGTACGATCATATCCATGAGCTCTTCCCAGTCTTGTTTAAGCTGAAGCTCTTCTTCGTGCGATGGGCTCCAAAGTAACGGCGAGCCGACATGGCGATCAGCTAAGGGAATATCACGCTCCCCTTCTACAGGTATCCACAAAACTCTAGCCAGCTTATGGCGAATATGACTATTTTCCCAACTAAGACCTTGTAGCCCAATGAGTGGTGCGACACAGACAAATGTTGTCTCAAGGGGGCGGCCATTGTAACCGATTGGAATCGTCTTAAGCTCGATACCGAGCTCAACAAAATCAGGCACGGGTTTGCTGCCTGCTGTCGCACCCAAATGCCATTCTAGCAACTGTCCAACCCACCCTTTATCACGTTTTAGATCGGGGGGAGGAACGATGCCAGCGTCATGGGCGAGTTCGCCAAGTGTTAAGCCTGCAAGTGCCTGAGCTCTAGTGAGTAACTCATGCTCTGTTGTGGGTGTTGAGCGCATATTCGATACCATCGATAACGGGGGAGGGATCCTACCATAGCCAAAACAAAAGCCGAATCTGGAATTAAGTAGAAAATAACATATTGATGAAAAAATAGACGATCATTTTCGAACTGCTGTTAATAAATGGTTTTATATGCATGCGGTATACTTTTAACTTATTGATTTTATTGATCTTGATCGTGGGTTTAGGTTGGGGTATACACCAGAGAACGAGTAAAAATGGCATGATGAGGTGCTGAAAATATGATCTTTTCTAAAGATATCCACAGGATGAGCGGCGAATTTATTTAATTTTATCATTACTGACTATTTATACAGGGGTTAGCTGGCTTATTGAGCACTGTTGTGGTGGGTTTTTCATCGGTGTTGATTGTTTGTTGTGGGTAAAGTCAGGATTGGTCGATCTTTGACCGATCGATATTTTGGCTTTGCTTTATCATGATGCTTATTGCTATTTTAAGTGATGATGTTTTTTTAAGTGTTTGTTTTAAATTCTTAATTGAAGCGGTTTTAATTTTTGTATCTATGTTTTTTTTATTTCGTTATGATTGTTTTTTCAGGGTGTTTAAGGCTTCTTCACAAATCTATCCACAGAAAACGTGTATAAATGTGCCCTAGGTCTCATTCGGTTGTTTATAAAACAAACCGTGTGGGGAAGTTATCCAGAATATGAGGCTTAGGTAGGAAAAAGCGCTGATAAATTAGAATGTTTGTTTACCCATAGGGTGGTCTGTGAAAAAATCACTATTAATAAAGATTTATACTTGAGGTCGTCCAGTGATTGATGGCGATGGATACCGCCCAAATGTGGGTATTGTGATCTGTAATAGCCATGGCGAAGTATTCTGGGCTCGACGATATGGACAACATTCCTGGCAGTTTCCGCAAGGTGGCATTGATGAAGGGGAAACCCCGGAGCAAGCCATGTATCGGGAGCTCTACGAGGAAGTGGGGCTAACCAAGAAAGATGTACGAATTTTGGCGTCAAGTCGTCATTGGCTTCGCTATAAATTACCCAAGCGATTGGTTCGCTGGGACTCTAAGCCTGTTTGTATCGGACAAAAACAAAAGTGGTTTTTGCTGAGTTTAGAATGTGATGAGTCAAAGGTTAATATGCAACGCGGCAGTACGCCGGAATTTGATGGCTGGCGGTGGGTCAGTTATTGGTATCCGGTTAGGCAGGTTGTGTCTTTTAAGCGTGATGTTTACCGTCGTGCACTAAAAGAGTTCGCTGCTATGGCAATGCCGTTTAAAGAACGCAAAAAGCGCCGGGGTAAGCGAGGGTAACCTAGCCATAAAATGGGATACCCCAGCATAACGTGGGACAAGGCGAGATATGCTGACGCAACTGAGAGAAATTGTCGAAAAAGTAGCAAGTGCCCCTAATTTGATCGAAGCATTGGATCAGTTGGTTATTAGTACTTGTCGAGCAATGAAAACAGAGTGCTGTTCCATTTATATTGCTGATCATAAACGTCAGCAGTATACCTTGATGGCGACACAAGGGCTGAAAAAACCTCATCGCCATGCTGGACTGGCGTTTGGTGAAGGGTTAGTTGGGTTAGTCGGAGAGCGTGCTGAACCCATAAACGTTGCCGATGCCCGCCATCATCCCCACTTCAAACATCTTCCGGGTACGGGGGAGGAATCCTTCTGCTCGTTCTTCGGTACGCCTATTATTCACCAACGCCAAGTATTGGGCGTATTGGTTATTCAGCAGCGCCAGCAACGTGAATTTGATGAAAGTGAAGAGTCTTTCATGGTTACGCTGGCGGCGCAGTTGGCTGTTTTGTTGGCGCATGCAAAAGCACAAGGTATGTGGCTTGATCAGCATAACGGCCTGCATTTAGTTGGCTCTGCGGCCTCAACGGGCGTTGCTGTTGCTCGGGCTTGGTGGGACGATAACCAGCCAAGATTGGAGACGGTTTACCCTGCATCTTGCCTTGACCGCGAGTCTGAACAAGAGCGGTTGAGTATTGCAATTGAATTAGCCAGTGCTGAATTTCGCCGATTGAGAAAACGGTTTGATAGTGAGTTACACAAAGAAACCTTGGCTATTTTCGACCTATTCAGTCATTTGCTCAATGATCCGATGTTGCGAAAAGATTTATTTGCCAAAGTTTCTGATGGCGATTTAGCCGAATGGGCAATTCGGCAGGTGGTGGAAAGCTACTCGACGCGCTTTGCTCAAATGAAAGACAACTACCTCAAAGAGCGTGCGCATGACATCCGCGAATTAGGCCAACGTTTATTATATTTCCTTCATAATGAAAATGTTGCTGAGCATCAATGGGAAGAGCCCGTTGTATTGCTCACACGAGAATTAACAGCCGCCATGCTCGCAAGTGTCCCTAAAGGCAAACTTGCCGCTGTTGTTTCGCAAGAAGGTGCAGCGAACTCTCATGCTGCTATTTTATCGCGGGCATTAGGGATCCCGGCAATTATGGGGGTTGATTTTGTTCCTGAGAAAATCCATAACTGCCAAGTGATTGTTGATGGTTACCGAGGTGATTTTCTCGTAAACCCCAACCGACATGTATTAGCGGAATACACGCGGCTGCTGAAAGAAGAAAATGAGTTAGCCAAAGTCGTTGAAGATGGACTCGATCAACCCGCTTCGACACGGGATAATCATCGTATTCAGATCCATTTAAATGCCGGTCTGAGCGCTGATACCAGTATCGCGGTGAATAAAGGCGTCGATGGCGTTGGGCTATACCGAACTGAAGTGCCTTTCTTATTGCAACGTAGCTTCCCTTCTGAAGAAGAACAAACGCAACAATATCACTCTATTTTATTAACCTACCGTGATAAGCCAGTGGTCATGCGCACCTTGGATATTGGCGGTGATAAACCATTACCTTATTTGGCGATAGAGGAAGATAATCCTTTCCTTGGCTGGCGTGGGATCCGTTTTACGTTAGATCATCCAGAAATATTCATGATCCAAGTGAGAGCGATGCTTAGGGCAAGCATTGGTCTAAGTAACATGGATATTTTGCTGCCCATGATTTCGGGAATTGCCGAACTCGACGAGTCGATTGCTTTGATAGATCGAGCGTATATAGAGGTCGCGAAAGTAGCCCAGCAGCGTGGTGAGGTGCTCACGCGACCGCGCATTGGTATTATGATAGAAGTGCCATCAATCTTGTATCAATTGCCAGTTCTGAAGGGAAAAGTCGACTTTATTTCCGTGGGTAGTAATGATTTAACTCAGTATTTATTGGCGGTCGATCGGAACAATTCACGGGTTGCGAGTGTCTATGATGCATTGCACCCTGCGGTCTTGCATGCAATGAAGCATATTATCGATGCCAGTCGGCAGTTACAGCTACCTGTAAGTGTCTGTGGTGAGTTAGCTGGTGATCCGGTAGGGGCGTTATTATTGGTCGGTATGGGGTATCGTTCACTCAGTATGAATACCCGTAATGTCGCAAAAATTAAGTATATTCTCCGACATATTTCGTTAGAAGATATGGAGCAACTTGCTCAATATGCGCTGACAGCGACGTATGCCGATGAAGTACGTGATAATACGATAGACTTTGTTGACGGGCATGGGTTAGGCGGCTTTATCCGCGCAGGTAAGTAGGTGTAATGTTTGAAAAGATAGCGTGGCTGCCCACTGTATTTATAGGCTTTGAGTCAGAGCTGTGGTTATTTAGCCTGTGTTTGCTGCTTGGTTGTTTAGTGGGAACGTTAGCGGGTTTGCTGGGAATTGGCGGTGGTTTACTTGTAGTGCCAGCTTTAGTTTGGCTATTGCCAAAAGCAGGTATTGAACCATCACTGGTTATGCATATTGCGTTAGCGACATCATTAGCAAGTATTGTTTTAACATCAGGGGCATCAGCTCGTAACCATTATAAGCTGGGCAATATTGATTTTGGTATTGTGAAAAGCTTAGCGCCTGGGGTGATCCTTGGTGGTTTTGGCGGAAGTGTGGTTGCAGAGCTTGTGCCTGCGGAACTATTACCAAGGATTTTTGCCATAATAGTATTGTTGTTGGCATGCCAAATGTTGGCTTCAATACGATTTAGTGGTCGAAGCCCGCTACCGGGTAGTACTGGTATGTTTAGTTCTGGGTCGGTGATCGGGGTGGTTTCTAGCCTTGCTGGTATAGGCGGTGGCTCACTTACCGTTCCCTATTTGAGCTGGCACGGTATTGAAATGCGAAGAGCAATTGGGTGTGCGTCATTTTCAGGCGCATTAATTGCTGTTGCAGGTATGAGTGGGTTCATTATTGCAGGTGTGGGTGATGAAGCATTACCTCCACTGAGTCTTGGTTATGTTTATTTACCGGCATTGATAGGTATTGCTCTTACCTCAATGTATACCACGCGCTTTGGCGCGGCATTGGTCAGTAAACTGCCTACATTAGTATTAAAAAAGATATTTGCCGTCTTTTTACTGTTTATCAGCATTAAGATGTTTTTGGGATAAGTAAAGAGTAAGCACGTTGTGCTTGCTGTCGATTGAGATGATTACATGAGTCAAGGTTATTTAACGTTTCCGAATATCGATCCGATATTGATTGAAATTGGTCCATTAGCTATACGCTGGTATGGCATGATGTATCTATTAGGGTTTGCTTTTGCGATGTGGCTGGCAAATCGACGGGCAGATAAACCAGGCAGTGGTTGGACCCGCGATCAGGTAAGCGATTTATTGTTTGCTGGATTTTTAGGGGTCGTGCTTGGTGGGCGAGTCGGCTATGTCCTCTTCTATAATTTTGATCTGTTTGTCTCTAACCCGCTGTACTTATTTCAAGTGTGGACAGGGGGAATGTCATTCCATGGCGGGCTGCTAGGTGTTATTACCGCGATGTTCTGGTATGCGCGTAAGCATAACCGTACCTTCTTTAACGTCGCAGACTTTGTCGCGCCTCTTGTGCCTTTTGGTTTAGCGGTTGGGCGTTTAGGTAACTTTATTAATGGCGAGCTGTGGGGACGAGTTTCAGATGTGCCTTGGGCGATGGTGTTTCCTACCGGAGGACCTCTGCCTCGTCATCCGTCCCAACTTTACCAGTTTTTCTTTGAAGGCTTTTTACTGCTGATCATTCTGAATGTTTTCATTCGCAAGCCACGTCCTGCGGGGGCGGTATCAGGCTTGTTCCTATTCGGTTATGGTAGTTTCCGCTTTATAGCTGAGTACTTCAGAGAGCCGGATGCCCACCTTGGCTTATTTGCCGGTTGGATCAGCATGGGGCAGATCTTATCATTGCCAATGGTCTTTGGCGGTATTTTGATGATGATCTGGGCGTATAAGTATCAGCCAAAAGGAAAAGCGGCTTAGGCGTATAGCTCGATAAGTTAAGTTTTCTTGTAAAGGGCAGTCTCTATGGGGACTGCCCTTTTTCGTGTAGAATTATCACCAATTTTTATCGGTTAAATTAAGGCCAGCGGAAAGATGAAACAATATTTAGAGCTGTGTCAGCGCATCGTTGACGAAGGGGTATGGATTGAAAACCAGCGTACAGGCAAGCGTTGCCTGACCGTGGTAAATGCCGATTTGAACTACGATGTTGCTAATAATCAGTTTCCGCTGATCACGACCCGGAAAAGCTTCTGGAAATCGGCGATTGCTGAATTGCTGGGTTATATCCGTGGTTATGATAATGCAGCAGATTTCCGTCAGCTGGGTACCAAAACTTGGGATATGAATGCCAATGACAACCAAGCTTGGCTTAATAACCCTCACCGTAAGGGGGAAGATGACATGGGGCGTGTTTATGGTGTGCAAGGCCGTAGCTGGCAGAAGCCTGACGGCACTACGATTGATCAGCTCCGCAAGATTGTTGAGAATCTAACGAAAGGGATTGATGACCGCGGTGAAATTCTGACGTTTTATAACCCAGGTGAGTTTGATATGGGCTGCTTGCGCCCTTGCATGCATACACATACCTTCTCGCTGCTTGGTGATACCTTGTATTTAACCAGTTACCAGCGCTCTTGTGATGTGCCGCTAGGGCTTAACTTTAACCAAATTCAAGTTTATACCCTACTGGCGTTAATCGCTCAAATCACGGGTAAAAAGCCAGGTCAGGCTTACCACAAAATCATTAATGCCCACATCTATGAAGATCAGCTTGAGCTAATGCGTGATGTACAACTACAGCGTGAACCACTTGCGTTACCGCAGTTGAAGATTAATCCAGAGATCAAATCACTCGAAGACTTAGAGACTTGGGTCACAATGGATGATTTTGAGGTTGTCGGTTATCAGCATCATGAACCTATAAAATACCCTTTTTCTGTGTAAGTTTATTTCAGAAGGTAACCATTGGTGCAGATTGACACATTTGACTTTGTTTTTTATTTGTGATTTCTTTTTTGCTCTGTGAGTTCTGAAATAAAAAAAAAGCCCCGCGATGCGGGGCTTTTTTCGTTTTTAATTAATGGGTTATGCAGTCAGGGCTAGGATTGTACCTGGAATGGCAACAAAGACTAAACCAAGGTAGCCTGCAACAGCCGCTTTATTTTTTGTCCCAAGCTCACCGATAAAGAAAGCACCTTTCAATGGTAATTCTCGTAGGAATGGAATACCAAAGATAAGCAGGGTAGCTAAGACATTAAATACAAGGTGTACTAAAGCAATTTGTAATGCAAAGACCGCGTACTCACCTGTTACTGCCGTTGCTGCAAGCAATGCCGTGATACAAGTACCGATGTTAGCACCAAGTGTGAATGGGTATACATCGCGTACTTTTAGTACGCCAGTACCTACTAGCGGTACCATCAAGCTAGTCGTTGTTGATGAAGACTGCACCAAGATAGTAACAACCGTGCCTGACGCGATACCGTGGATTGGACCACGACCGATAGCGCTTTTTAGGATATCTCGAGCACGGCCTACCATTAAGCTACGCATGAGTTTACCCATAACGGTAATTGCCATGAAGATAATCGCAATACCAATGGCAATCATGATTAGGCCACCTGTTTGGCCGAATGATTGCAATGGACCTTTAATTGCAGAAACCGCTGGCTGAGTCAGCACTTTCATGAAATTTAACCCGTCCATGCTCATGTCGCCCGCGCTCATCATTGGCGAGACTAACCATGTTGAGATTTTATCCAGCAGGCCAAACATCATCTCTACAGGTAAGAAAATGACGACGGCAAGTAGATTGAAAAAGTCATGGATAGTGGCACTTGCAAATGCACGGCGGAACTCTTCTTTACAACGAGCGTGGCCTAAACTAACTAACGTATTGGTTAATGTTGTGCCAATGTTGGCACCCATTACCATAGGGATAGCTGTTTCAACTGGCAAACCACCAGCAACTAAACCAACGATGATAGATGTTACTGTACTTGATGACTGGATTAGTGATGTGGCGACAAGGCCGATCATTAATCCTGCAACTGGGTGAGAGGCAAATTCAAACAATGTTTTTGCTTGTTCGCCAACAGACCATTTAAAGCCGCCGCTTACCAGTGAAACTGCAACTAATAGTAGATACAGCATGAATACAAGGTTAGCCCAGCGGACCCAACGCATAGAGCTGCTCAATGGCTGTTCAGCAGTAGTGGCTTGGGTAGTCATAATCATTTCTCCATGACAGGAATATGTCGTTTTGGTTTCATTTTTTTGAAATCTGTGGGCGATGGTAGAGATCGAATATTTCAGAAATATGACACCGTCTGTCATAAAGTTAATTTGTGCTTCTTTTGTGAGCTGAACAGAAATTAATTACTGTAAAGAATATTGAACTGGTTTTTTAAGTTGGTGATTTATATGCATTTATTGTTGTGCTGTGCTAGTTTTACGAAGAAGGCATTTTTTTTGTTTTATTTGTTTTTTTTCGATTCTATATTGGTTATTACTGCGTTTATGACAGTTACTAGTGATAAGTTTGGCTTTAAATAGAGATAGTGCGGATATTGCTTTGTATACATATGTAATGCTCGGTTTTTCCGATGTCTAACTTCTGAACAAACGATTTAACAATTTCGTGCTGTGACGGCTAAACTAAATTTACATTTTATTTGTAAAATTTGTTTCATTTAAAGGAGTTCCGGTCAATGACCGATGCGATTCGTAAATTTCTAAAGTTAGAGTCTGCTGGCGGGATTATCTTAATCATTGCTGCGATTGTTGCGATGGTAATAGCAAACTCCCCGTTACAAGAAATTTATAACGGGACTCTACATACTTATATTGCAGGACTATCAGTCGCCCACTGGATTAACGATGGCCTAATGGCGGTGTTTTTCCTTTTGATTGGTTTGGAAGTTAAGCGTGAGTTAATTGAAGGTGCGCTTAATACTAAAGAGAAAGCGATATTTCCCGCAATTGCAGCTGTCGGCGGTATGCTTGCTCCTGCACTTGTTTACGTTGCGTTCAACTATGCAGATCCACTAGCGTTACAAGGGTGGGCGATTCCAGCCGCAACAGATATCGCTTTTGCGCTTGGCGTAATGGCGTTGTTAGGTAAACGTGTTCCGGTTAGCCTGAAAGTATTCCTACTTGCGCTGGCCATTATTGATGACCTTGGCGTTATCGTTATTATTGCACTGTTTTATAGTAGTGATCTGTCTACGCTGGCATTGGCAGTCGCTTTTGCTTCAACAACAGCTTTGTTTGTGATGAACGCAAAGAACGTCACTAAATTATCTTGGTACGTCATCGTGGGTGCCGTGTTGTGGTTCAGCGTGCTGCAATCAGGCGTGCATGCAACACTTGCAGGTGTCGTGCTTGGGTTTGCGATCCCATTATCTGGCGAAGACGGGCGCTCTGATACGTATTCACCGTTGAAACATCTAGAGCATGTATTGCACCCTTATGTTGCATTCTTGATCCTACCGTTGTTTGCGTTTGCAAATGCAGGTATCTCGCTACAAGGTGTTTCACTGTCGGGCTTAACCTCCATGTTGCCTTTAGGCATCGCGCTTGGACTATTGATTGGTAAACCACTGGGTATTTTTACATTCAGCTACCTCGCGATTAAAACGGGGATGGCAAAAATGCCTGAAGGGATAGGGCTCAAACAGATTTTTGCAGTATCAGTGCTATGTGGTATCGGCTTTACGATGTCGATCTTCATTTCGTCGCTGGCCTTTGTCGGCGCACCTGAAGACTTCAGTACATATTCTCGCTTGGGTATTTTACTGGGGTCGACGATTTCGGCGTTGCTTGGTTATGCCTTGCTGAGTCGCTCGTTGCCAAAAACCGAGGGGTAATTATGAAAGGACTTTTGATTATTATCGCGGCGCTAACATCAGCATCTGTTGTTGCTGTGCCTTCTGACTATGACAGTTGTCTACATGAAAGCGACAGTAAGCTCTGCCAAGCTTATCTTGCGGGCTTGAATCACGGGAAAGAAAGTTTACAAGTGGCAGCCATTGAGCCAGTCAGTACTTTCCGTTCGCGCGCGTTAGAACAACGCGTTGGTGAACGCTCGCGAAGAATGGTGTCGGTTGATAAAAAGGCAGCATCATCAGCAGAATAGACTATTACGGCCAATTATCGGTATTATAGTCGGTAATTAGTGTTGAAGCTCCCAGGTCCTGAGCGTAAGCTGAGCCCTGGGATTTTTATATGGGTAATATTAAGTACAAGATATTACTTTATATTTTGGATAATGGTTTCTTACGATGTCTCACTTAAACTATAACCACTTATATTACTTCTGGATGGTATGTAAGCAGGGGTCGGTAACTAAAGCGGCTGATGCGCTTTTTCTTGCGCCACAGACAGTTACAGGACAAATTCGAGCACTAGAAGAACGGCTAAAAGGCAAGTTGACCAAGCGAGTCGGGCGTAATATCGAGCCTACAGAGCTGGGGCAGCTAGTTTTTCAGTACGCCGATAAGATGTTTGACTTGAGTTATCAGATGCTTGATATCGTCAACTACACCCAACGAGAGAACCTTTTGTTGGAAGTGGGTGTTGCGGATGCTCTCTCTAAGCGGCTCGTCAGTAAAGTGCTGATGGAAGGGTTACCAGAAGATGAACGTATTCACTTGCGGTGTTATGAGTCGACTCATGAAATGCTGCTTGAGCAGCTCTCTCTACATAAAGTGGATATGATCCTATCGGATTGCCCTGTTGATTCGAGTCAAAGCCCTGGCTTGTATAGTAAGAAGCTGGGTGAATCGACCATGAGTTTCTTTTGTACTGAACCTGATGCTGTGCTGAATTTCCCTGCTTGTATTGAAGATTTCAAGCTATTGATCCCAGGGCAACGTACCGCGATGGGGCGTAAGCTACACCATTGGTTCGATCAAATGGGTCTTACACCTAATATTCTCGGTGAATTCGATGATGCGGCACTGATGAAAGCATTTGGTCGCTATCAGAAGTCGATGTTTGTTGCGCCTTCCATTTATGCCGCAGAGCTTGAAGATGACAGTAATATCCGCGAAGTAAGGCGAGTGAAGGAAATTAAAGAAGAATACTATGTTATTTTTGCCGAGCGAATGATCATGCACCCTGCGGTGAAGAAGATATGTGAGGCAGATTTTAGCAAGATGTTTAAATAAGGTTTCAGTTTTTTGCTGAACAGTTGGATTATTTGCTGTAGGTGGCTAGAAAACCCCTAATAAATTAAGTACATTAGCATTAACTGAATTTAAAGGTGGTAGCAGTATGGAACTGCAGCAAATGGAGCAGAATGCTCCTAAGGCCGTAGCGCTGCTTAAAGCCATGGCGAATGAACGGCGTTTGTTTATTCTTTGCTATTTGCTTGAAGAAGAAATGTCAGTGGGAATGATGAGTGATAAGCTAGGGCTTAGCCAGTCAGCGTTGTCCCAGCATTTAGCCTGGCTTCGGCGGGATGGTCTAGTGGAAACGAGAAAAGAGGCTCAGACCGTGTTTTATCGCCTTAAAAGCGATGAAGTGAAGGCTATGATCCAATTACTTCATAAAATGTACTGTCGAGCCTAGTGCGACAGTAAAATGAAGATATAAAAAAACCGGCGCAAGCCGGTTTTTTTATCAAAAATCAGAACTCAAATTAAAGAGCTTTGATCTTAGTCACTAGACGAGCTTTTTGACGTGCAGCTTTGTTTTTGTGGATCAGGCCTTTAGTAGCCATGCGGTCCAAAACAGGTTGCATTTCATTGAAAGCTTGAGTAGCAGCTTCTTTGTTACCAGCTTCGATAGCAGCAACAACTTTCTTGAAGAAAGTACGCATCATAGAACGACGGCTAGCGTTATGCTGGCGGCGTTTTTCTGAAGTAAGCGCACGTTTCTTAGCAGATTTGATATTTGCCAAGGGTATAACTCCAAATCTTGGTACGGTGACAATTTAAGGCCGAGGACTATGCCTCTTAAACCGAATAATGTCAAATGATTTGTGCAAATAACCGCCGAACCAATTGAATTGGCACTTGCGGATTAACACAGTTAATATGGCGGCAGATTTTACCAGCATTTGGACTCAGAAGTCACCTTTTGGGGCCATCTTTTATGAGGTTTTTTTTGTGAGCAAGCGTCTTTTACGCTCAGGACTGATTGTTAGTACGATGACACTGGTCTCGCGAGTGCTTGGTTTAGTACGTGATGTGGTGGTAGCAAACCTAATGGGGGCGGGGGCTGCGGCCGATGTTTTCTTTTTTGCCAATAAGATTCCGAACTTTCTACGGCGGTTATTTGCAGAAGGGGCTTTCTCGCAGGCATTTGTGCCTGTCTTAACCGAATATCATGCCTCGGGTGATATAGATAAAACCCGCCAACTAATTGCCCGTGCATCGGGCACGCTGGGTATCATCGTCACCATCGTAACGCTCCTGGGGGTATTAGGCTCAGGGGTTGTTACCGCATTGTTTGGTGCCGGCTGGTTTATTGATTGGCTAAATGGCGGCCCAGCAGCACCAAAATTTGAGTTGGCGAGCTTGCTGCTGAAAATTACGTTCCCCTACCTATGGTTTATCACCTTTGTTGCACTGTCTGGGGCAATATTGAATACCTTGGGTAAATTTGCGGTTTCATCATTTACCCCTGTATTTTTGAATGTCGCTATTATTGGCTGCGCCTGGTTTTTAGCGCCTAACCTTGCTCAACCTGAAATTGGGTTAGCCATTGGTGTTTTCCTCGGTGGCCTCATTCAGTTTCTATTTCAACTGCCTTTTCTTTATAAAGAAGGCATGCTGGTTAAACCTCAGTGGGGTTGGCGTGATCCTGGGGTTGTTAAAATTCGCACTTTGATGATCCCCGCCCTGTTTGGTGTATCGGTGAGTCAAATTAACTTATTGTTTGATACCTTCATTGCAAGCTTCCTTACGACGGGGTCAATCAGCTGGTTGTATTACGCTGACCGACTGTTGGAGTTTCCGTTAGGTTTGTTCGGCATTGCTATTGCGACAGTCATATTGCCTGCTCTGTCACGAAAGCACGTTGACCAAAACCCAGAGCAGTTTTCCCAGACCATGGATTGGGGCGTACGAATGGTACTGTTACTCGGTGTGCCAGCGATGCTAGGCTTGATGGTATTAGCTAAACCGATGTTAATGGTATTGTTCATGCGTGGTGAGTTTTCAGCATTTGATGTTGAGCAAGCGTCACTATCGCTGCTTGCTTATGCGTCTGGTTTACTCAATTTTATGATGATCAAGGTATTGGCCCCTGGCTATTACGCTCGTCAAGATACTAAAACACCAGTGCGTTACGGCATCATAGCCATGATCACGAACATGGTATTTAATGCCATTTTTGCTTATTTTTATGGTTATGTAGGTTTGGCAATGGCAACGGCGCTGTCAGCATTGGTCAATGCCGCGCTGTTATACCGCGGACTTCACCGTGGTGGCATATATCGAATTAGTAAAGAAACGTTGGTATTCGTTGTTAAATTAGTGATTGCCGGCACTGCAATGGTAGCGATGCTGTTATCGGTGTTGCCTGCAATGACTCAATGGCTCGGCTGGACGCTATTAATGCGTGTCGGCTGGTTAGTTGGCTTGATTGGTGTGGGTGCACTTGTATACTTAGTCTCGGTCTTATTGCTAGGGGTTCGTCCTCGACATTTGAGAGCGGCGAGCTAGAAAGTTAAGCATATTTATGGTTTGAACATTTAGAAAAGGTGATAAATTATTCGCTAAGTGGTCAGAATCTGAATCAGATTGGTATGATGGGTTGAGAGTAGTATATAATCCGTCAGTTTTTCACTCTGCGAAAATAATAACGGCGCATGGAATTAATCCGAGGTATACATAATATCCAATCTAGGCATCGTGGATGCGTATTAACGATTGGTAATTTTGACGGTGTTCATCTTGGCCACCAAGCTGTGTTGCGCAAGGTGATAGCCAAGGCGCAGGCACTTGGCTGCCCCGCGACGGTGATGAGCTTCGAGCCTCAGCCGCAAGAGCTATTTGCTGGCGACCATGCTCCGGCCCGTTTAACCCGCTTTCGAGACAAGTATTCGCATCTCAAGCAAGTCGGGTTAGATCGCTTTTTATGTGTTAATTTTAACAGCCATTTCGCCAGCTTATCTGCGCAAGATTTTATCCGTCGCTTGTTGGTTGAGCAATTGGGTGTTAAATTTTTGGTTGTCGGTGATGATTTCCGCTTTGGCCAAGGCCGTAGCGGTGATTTTGCTTTATTAGAAGCCGCCGGAAAAGAACATGGCTTTACCGTCGTTAGTACGCAGAGTTTCTGTGTCTCAGAGCAACGTGTAAGTAGTACGGCTATTCGCCAAGCCTTGGCGAGTGATCAACTTGTACTTGCTGAGTCTATGTTAGGGCGTCCATTTAGTATCTCTGGGCGCGTATCACATGGGCGGAAGCTTGGGCGGACTATTGGTTTTCCAACCGCAAATATTCCACTTAAGCGTCGAGTTTCTCCGGTATCTGGCGTTTATGCAGTTGAAGTACACGGTATTGCTAGCACCCCGCTACCCGGGGTTGCAAATGTTGGTCGTCGACCAACAGTCAACGGGGTACGCCGCCAATTGGAAGTGCACCTGTTTGATTTTAAAGCTGACCTTTACGGAGTTCAGCTAGATGTCGTATTGCAGCATAAGCTGCGCGACGAAATAAAATTCGAATCATTCGATGCGCTAAAAGCACAAATCGAGCGTGATGCTCAAACAGCACGGGTGTGGCTGTCTGAGCGTAATAATGTCCAACTTCGCCCAAGTAACGGAATCGAGAATCAATGAGTGACTATAAAGATACCCTGAACTTACCTGAAACAGGGTTTCCGATGCGAGGCAACCTGGCACAACGTGAGCCAGTAATGCTAAAACGTTGGAATGATGAAGATCTTTACGGTGAAATCCGTAAAGCTAAGAAGGGGAAGAAATCCTTCATATTGCACGATGGCCCTCCATACGCCAACGGTGATATTCACATTGGTCACGCGCTAAATAAAATTCTTAAAGACATTATTATTAAGTCAAAGACACTTTCTGGCTTTGATGCTCCTTACATTCCAGGTTGGGATTGCCACGGTCTACCTATCGAATTGATGGTAGAAAAAAAGTGGGGTAAGCCTGGTCGTAAACTGACAGCTGCTGAATTCCGTCAAAAGTGTCGTGAGTACGCAGCGGGTCAAGTTGAAGGTCAAAAAGAAAGCTTCGTTCGCCTAGGTGTACTAGGTCAGTGGGACAAGCCTTACCGTACAATGGATTTTGCAACAGAAGCGAACATCATTCGTTCTCTGGGCAAAATTGCAGATAACGACCACCTACTGAAAGGCTTTAAGCCTGTTCACTGGTGTACTGATTGTGGTTCTGCATTGGCTGAAGCTGAAGTTGAATACCAAGATAAAGTATCACCTTCTATCGACGTTAAATTTAAAGCGGTTGATGAAGCAGGTGTTGTTGCTAAATTTAACTGTGCCGAAGGCCATGAAGGTCAAGGTGATGTGTCTGTTGTTATTTGGACAACCACGCCTTGGACGCTTCCAGCTAACCGTGCCGTTGCTGTACGTGATGATCTTGAATATGTATTAGTTCAAGTTGACGCAACAGATGAGCAACCAGCACACCGACTTATTGTTGCAGCAGAGCTAGCTAAAGATGTGATGGATCGTGCTGGTATTGAGCACTTCCATAACCTTGGTTTCTGTAAAGGTGCTGATTTAGAGCTTGTACGCTTCAATCACCCATTCTACAGCTTTGATGTGCCAGTGATCCTTGGTGATCACGTGACGACTGAATCTGGTACGGGTTGTGTACATACCGCTCCAGGCCATGGTCAAGAAGACTTCGTAGTTGGTCAAAAATACAACCTTGAAGTGGCGAACCCAGTTGGTAGTAACGGTGTTTACTTACCTGATACTGAGCTGTTTGCAGGTCAACACGTCTTTAAAGCTAACGATGTTGTTGTAGAAACACTAAAAGAGCACGGTGCGCTATTACACCACCATGCTTATGAGCACAGCTACCCACATTGCTGGCGCCATAAAACACCTATTATCTTCCGTGCAACGCCGCAGTGGTTCATCTCAATGGACAAAGCAGGCCTTCGCGCTAAAGCACTAGGTGAGATCAAGGGCGTTCAATGGTTACCTGAATGGGGCCAAAGCCGTATCGAAGGTATGGTTGAAGGTCGCCCAGAATGGTGTATCTCTCGTCAACGTACTTGGGGTGTACCAATTGCCCTGTTCGTTCATAAAGAAACTCAAGAGCTTCACCCTGACACGCGTGAGCTTATTGAAAAAGTGGCACAGCTTGTTGAGCAAAAAGGCATTCAAGCATGGTGGGATCTTGACCCAGCAGAATTAATGGGCGAAGCGGATGCTGCTAACTACGAGAAAGTACTTGATACACTAGACGTATGGTTCGATTCTGGTGTAACGCACTTCTCTGTTGTTGATAGCCGCGAAGAATATAACGGCCATGCTGCTGATCTATATCTAGAAGGTTCAGATCAACACCGAGGTTGGTTCCAGTCTTCATTGATTTCATCTGTCGCAATGAAAGGCAAAGCACCTTACAACCAAGTATTAACGCACGGTTTCGTGGTTGATGGCCAAGGTCGTAAGATGTCTAAATCTGTTGGTAACGTTGTGGCGCCAAAGGATGTAACTAACAAGCTGGGTGCTGATATCTTGCGCCTATGGGTTGCATCAACGGATTACACTGGCGAAGTTGCGGTTTCTGATGAAATCCTAAAGCGTTCGGCTGATGCATACCGTCGTATTCGTAACACATCGCGCTTCTTCTTAGCGAACTTGAGTGGCTTCAACCCTGAAACCGATCTAGTTGCACCAGAAGATATGGTTGCACTAGACCGCTGGGCTGTGGGTCGCGCAATGGCGGCACAAGAAGAAATCATTAAAGCGTATGACGAATATAACCTACACGGTGTAACGCAGCGTTTGATGCAATTCTGTTCTGTTGAGATGGGTTCTTTCTACTTAGACGTAATCAAAGATCGCCAGTACACAGCCAAGCAAGGCGGTCACGCACAACGTAGCTGTCAGACTGCGCTGTACTACATCGTAGAAGCACTGGTTCGCTGGATGGCACCGATTATGTCATTCACTGCAGACGAAATCTGGAATGAGATGCCAGGCCAGCGTGACAAGTTTGTCTTTACTGGCGAATGGTTCGACGGTCTATTTGGTCTTGCAGAAGGCGAAGAGCTAAACAACGAATTTTGGACTGAAATCCAGACCGTTCGTGGTGTAGTAAACAAATTGCTTGAAGGTGCGCGTAAAGACAAAGTCATTGGTGGTTCTTTACAGGCAGAAGTTGTTCTGCATGCAAATGAAGCATTGGCGACGAAATTGAATACGCTTGAAGATGAACTGCGCTTTGTCCTATTAACGTCGAAGGCTGCTGTTGCAATTGCAGATAGCAAGCCGGAAGGCGCTCAAGAAACGGATGTTGAAGGTCTATTTGTGACTGTTAATGCATCTGAAGCGGCGAAGTGTGATCGTTGTTGGCACCATGTTGCTGATGTTGGCACTATCGAGGGGCACGAAGAAGTTTGTGGCCGTTGTGTGACTAACGTTAGTGGTGAAGGCGAAGAGCGTAAGTTTGCCTAATGACTAAGTTATCGCCTGAGAAAGGACTACCGCTTAAACAATCAGGAGTTCGCTGGCTTTGGCTAGCGGTTCTGGTATTCATTGCCGATGTTGCGACTAAGCTTATCGTGATGAATACGATGGAGTACGGTTGGCCAAACCGTATTGAGCTGCTGCCATTTTTCAATTTGCTCTATGTTCATAACTACGGTGCGGCATTTAGCTTTTTGAGTGATGCTGGTGGTTGGCAGCGTTGGTTATTTACAGCGATAGCTTTGGGTGTTTGCGCAATGCTGACCTATTGGATGCGAAAAGCCCCTGCGACAAATAAAATCGCTAATGTGGCTTATGCGCTGATCATCGGTGGTGCATTAGGTAATTTGTTTGATCGGATATATCACGGCTTTGTGGTTGATTTTCTAGACTTTTATGTTGGAACTTATCACTGGCCAGCCTTTAACCTAGCTGATACAGCAATTTGTATTGGCGCTGGTTTGATTATTTTAGAAGGCTTCTTGTCAGATAAAAAGAAACAACCCGTTAAGCACTAAAAGCGGATATACTCGATAACCCTAAGCGCTGTCCGTTGATACGGGTGGCGCTTTGTTGTTAAATGGGCACAATAAAGGCAGTAATCAAAGGATGTAACATGTCGGTAATTGTGGAAAACAGTGAAGTACTCATGCACTTTGCCATTAAGCTGGATGATGGTTCAGTCGCAGATTCAACCCAAGCAATGGGCAAACCGGCAAAATTTCGGATGGGTGATGGTAGCCTAACGGATAACTTCGAAAAATGCTTACTGGGTTTAGAGCAAGGTCAAAAGAGTAGCTTTGTCCTTGAACCTGAAGATGCATTTGGAATGCCAAATCCAGATAATATCCACCATGTTGATCGCACTAAATTTGGGGCGGATGCTCCTGCTGAAGTCGGCAATATTATTGCCTTTGCTGGCCCTGATGGTGGCGATATTCCTAGTATTATTACTGACGTTGCCGGTGACTCTGTGACCGTTGACTTCAATCACCCTCTTGCAGGGCAGCGCGTTACTTTCGATGTGGAAGTCGTTGCCATTGAACATTAAGAGCTGTTAGCAATGAAAATCTTACTTGCAAACCCTCGTGGTTTTTGTGCCGGTGTTGACCGTGCCATCAGTATTGTTGAACGTGCATTAGAAATGTACCAACCACCGATCTATGTTCGCCATGAAGTTGTTCATAATCGTTTTGTCGTCGAAGGCTTGAAGCAACGAGGGGCGATCTTTGTTGAAGAGCTTCATGAAGTGCCTGATGACAATATTGTGATTTTTTCTGCTCATGGTGTATCACAAGCAGTACGCAGTGAAGCTAAATCCCGACAACTCACCGTCTTTGATGCCACTTGCCCATTGGTGACCAAAGTTCATATGGAAGTGGCGCGCGCGAGCCGCCGCAACATGGAAGTGGTCTTGATTGGCCATGCTGGCCACCCGGAAGTTGAAGGAACGATGGGGCAGTATGCGAGTGATGAGGGTGGTATGTATTTGGTTGAAAAACCAGAAGATGTCGAGCTATTGCAAGTTAAAGATCCAAGTAACTTCCACTATGTAAGCCAAACTACGCTATCAGTTGATGAAACAGCAGATGTAATCACCAAACTGCGTGAAGTATTCCCTGAGATCCAAGGGCCACGTAAAGATGATATTTGCTATGCAACGCAAAATCGCCAAGATGCAGTACGAGAAATGGCAGCAAACGTTGATGTCATGATAGTCGTCGGTTCTAAAAACTCATCAAACTCGAACCGACTACGCGAACTCGCTGAAAAATTAGGGACGCCAGGTTATTTAACCGATTGTCCTGAAGATGTCGATGGTGCATGGTTTACGGGTAAGGCGAAAGTTGGGGTAACAGCTGGGGCATCTGCACCTGAAGAGCTGGTAAACCAAATCATTGCACGTATTCAAGAATTGAGCGGTGCTGATGTGGAAGAGCTTAGTGGCCGTGAAGAAAATATGTTCTTTGAAGTGCCGCGAGAGTTACAAGTTAAAAACGTGTAACCAGCCGGGACATAGCATGATCTGGTCATATTGAAAGCCTTGGTAGCCACCGAGGCTTTTTTTTGTCTTTTTTTATCAGTCTCAACAAGCTACATTGGTGTTCACGAAACAGAAAACTAGGGAGATGTAACGCAATGGTTAGAATCGCGATTGCTGGTGCGGCAGGACGTATGGGCCGGCAGCTATTGAAGGCGACATATTTATCGGAAGCGGCAGAGATTGGTACTGCCACTGAGCGAGCAGAGTCGACATTGGTTGGCGCCGATGCTGGTGAATTAGCTGGTGTTGGTGCAGTATCAGTCGTTATTGTTGATGATCTCGCAAAAGCGATTAATGATTTTGATGTCTTGATTGATTTCACTGCGCCAGCTGCGACGTTAGCCAATATTAAAATTTGTCAGCAACACGGTAAAAAGGTGGTGATTGGCACGACGGGCTTTACCGAAGAAGAGCGTGTAATTATCGACCAAGCGGCCAAGGCGACGCCCATAGTGATGGCACCCAACTACAGCGTTGGGGTGAACTTAGTCTTTAAGTTGCTCGAAAAAGCGGCCAAGGTGATGGGTGATTATTGCGACATCGAAGTCATCGAAGCTCACCACCGCCATAAGGTGGATGCACCTTCTGGTACAGCAATTGGTATGGGCGAGGCGATTGCTGGTGCAATGGGCAATGAACTTAGTGATGTTGCCGTGTATGCGCGCGAAGGGATAACAGGCGAACGTAGCCGTGATGAGATTGGTTTTGCCACGATCCGCGCCGGTGATATTGTTGGTGAACATACCGCAATGTTTGCTGATATTGGTGAACGTGTAGAGATCACCCACAAAGCGACTGACCGAATGACATTTGCTAACGGCGCAGTGCGTGCCGCTGTTTGGTTAAATAATAAGCAATCTGGCTTTTATACCATGCATGATGTGCTGGGGCTTGATGAGTTGTAATCAAGCTAATTGATACCAGAACATACTATTAATACCCTTTGGTCACTTATTGCTAGAGGGTATATTCACTATTGTTAGCGATTTGCTCATTTCTTTTTATGCATAAACGTGTAAAAAAAAGCCCTACCTTTTATTTTATCTTATATGCGAAATATGCGTGATCTTAGCTAATTTTAGTGTGTGATGTTTTTGGTTTTCGCTGTGTATTTGTAGTGAAAGCATTAAAAAGATAACTTTTGTTGGCTATTTTTGGGCTTTTTACTTGAGAAGAGTTGGTGTCCGTTGCGCAAGAAAAAAGCAAACGATAAAACGGATCTTGCTTCACACAATGAGTCATTAAACAGATGCAATTCTTTGCGTTTTTTATGTTTAGAGCTGTTTTTGTCCTGAGTCTTCCGTAATGTGATTTTATTTTGGCGGAAAAGTTGACAGAGTCCACTCTGAAACATAGAATGCGCGCAATTTGTCAAAATTGCGCTTGACTCGGTTTTTGACGTTGTATGGAATGGGTAATTGCAAGTTTATCTGTTTTGACTGCATTTTTATTATTTTTTGGAGGTTGTCTTGAGCAAATTAGCACTGTTAGTCCTAGAAGATGGGACAGTGTTCCGCGGCGTGTCCATTGGGGCAGATGGTTCGGCCGTTGGTGAAGTTGTTTTTAATACCTCGATGACGGGGTATCAGGAAATTCTCACTGACCCTTCTTACTCTCAACAAATTGTTACTCTTACTTATCCCCATATTGGCAACACCGGAACCAATTCCGAAGACGAAGAATCAACTTCAATCCACGCGCAAGGCTTGGTAATTCGTGATCTCCCTCTTATTGCTTCAAACTTCCGCTGTGAACAAACTCTCTCTGATTACTTAAAATCACAAAATATCGTTGGTATTGCCGATATCGATACCCGCAAGCTGACACGAATTCTTCGTGAGAAAGGCGCACAAAACGGTTGTGTGATTGCGGGTAATAACCTTGATGAAGCGCTAGCACTAGCGAAAGCGAAAGAGTTCCCAGGCCTGAAGGGCATGGACTTAGCAAAAGAAGTAACAACCTCAGAAGCATACACTTGGAAACAAGGTTCTTGGACGCTTGAAGGCGGTTTACCAGAAGCAAAGGCTGACAGCGAATTACCGTTCCACGTTGTCGCGTATGATTTCGGTGCTAAACGTAACATCCTACGTATGTTGGTTGACCGAGGCTGTCGTTTAACGGTTGTTCCTGCTCAAACTTCAGCTGAAGACGTATTGGCTCTGAATCCAGATGGTGTGTTCTTATCGAACGGCCCTGGTGATCCAGAACCATGTACTTACGCAATTGAAGCAACCAAGACGTTCCTAGAAAAAGGCCTACCGGTATTTGGTATCTGTCTTGGCCACCAAATTCTTGCTCTGGCAAGTGGCGCGCAAACAGTAAAAATGAAATTTGGTCACCACGGTGCAAACCACCCGGTTAAAGACCTAGACCGTGATGTAGTAATGATCACTGCACAGAACCACGGTTTTGCCGTAGATGAAGCAAGCTTACCTGAGCACCTACGAGCAACGCATAAATCACTGTTTGATGGTTCACTACAAGGTATTCATCGTACAGATAAACCAGCATTTAGCTTCCAAGGTCACCCTGAAGCAAGCCCTGGTCCACACGATGCAGCACCATTGTTTGATCACTTTATCGAATTGCTAAAAAAGCACAGCGCCTAAGTCCGGAGTAGTAAAAGATGCCAAAACGTAATGATATTAAAAGTATTCTGATTCTAGGTGCTGGCCCGATTGTTATCGGCCAGGCTTGCGAATTTGACTACTCGGGTGCGCAAGCGTGTAAAGCACTTCGTGAAGAAGGCTACCGTGTAATTCTTGTTAACTCGAACCCAGCAACAATCATGACTGACCCAGACATGGCTGATGCGACTTATATCGAACCAATCCACTGGGAAGTGGTTCGCAAAATCATCGAAAAAGAACGTCCAGATGCAGTTCTGCCGACTATGGGTGGTCAAACAGCATTGAACTGTGCGCTTGATCTTGAAAAGCACGGTGTGCTGGCTGAGTTCGGCGTTGAAATGATTGGTGCAACGGCCGACGCGATTGATAAAGCAGAAGATCGTTCTCGCTTTGACAAGGCGATGAAATCAATCGGCCTTGAGTGTCCACGTGCTGATACAGCAAAAACGATGGAAGAAGCATACCGCGTTCAAGAGATGGTTGGCTTCCCTTGTATTATCCGTCCTTCTTTCACTATGGGTGGTACCGGTGGCGGTATCGCATATAACAAAGAAGAGTTCGAAGAAATCTGTCGTCGTGGCCTTGATTTGTCACCAACGAACGAACTGCTTATCGATGAATCATTGATCGGCTGGAAGGAGTACGAGACAGAAGTCGTTCGAGACAAAAATGATAACTGTATCATTGTTTGTACGATCGAAAACTTCGATGCCATGGGCATCCACACGGGTGACTCGATCACAGTTGCACCGGCACAAACATTAACAGACAAAGAATACCAGCTAATGCGTAATGCATCGCTAGCAGTATTGCGTGAAATTGGTGTTGAAACGGGCGGTTCAAACGTACAGTTTGGTATTAACCCGAAAGATGGCCGTATGGTTATCATCGAGATGAACCCACGTGTATCGCGTTCTTCTGCACTAGCATCAAAAGCGACAGGTTTCCCGATTGCTAAAATCGCAGCGAAACTTGCGGTTGGCTTTACGCTTGATGAACTGATGAATGACATCACAGGTGGCGCAACACCAGCTTCATTTGAACCAACTATCGACTACGTTGTTACAAAGATCCCTCGTTTTAACTTCGAAAAATTTGTTGGTGCTAATGACCGCCTGACTACACAGATGAAGTCAGTTGGTGAGGTGATGGCGATCGGTCGTAACCAACAAGAATCACTACAAAAAGCGCTGCGTGGCTTAGAAGTTGGCGCTAACGGTTTTGATGAAATGGTTGATTTAGATGCACCTGATGCACTAACAACTATTCGTCATGAACTAAAAGATGCGGGCTCTGAGCGTATTTGGTACATCGCCGATGCATTCCGTGCGGGCATGTCAGTTGATGGCGTATTCAACCTAACCAATGTTGATCGTTGGTTCCTAGTACAAATCGAAGATCTTGTAAAAGAAGAGCAAGCGGTTAAAGACGGTGGTTTCGCTGGTCTGAACGCAACGGTACTACGTAAGCTTAAGCGTAAAGGCTTTGCTGATGCACGTCTTGCGACGCTACTTGGCGTGGCTGAGTCAGAGATCCGCAGGCTGCGTGACCAATTTGATATCCACCCTGTGTACAAGCGTGTTGATACTTGTGCGGCAGAGTTCTCATCTGACACCGCTTACATGTACTCATCATACGATGAAGAGTGTGAAGCTCAGCCAACAGACAACGACAAAATTATGGTACTTGGTGGCGGTCCAAACCGTATCGGCCAAGGTATCGAGTTTGACTACTGTTGTGTACATGCATCATTAGCACTGCGTGAAGATGGTTATGAAACCATCATGGTTAACTGTAACCCAGAAACGGTATCGACAGATTACGATACGTCTGACCGCCTATACTTCGAGCCAGTTACACTGGAAGACGTACTGGCTATCGCACGTGTTGAAAAGCCGAAAGGCGTTATCGTGCAATACGGTGGTCAAACACCACTGAAATTAGCGCGTGCGCTAGAAGCGGCAGGTGTGCCAATTATTGGTACCAGCCCTGATGCGATTGACCGTGCAGAAGACCGTGAACGCTTCCAAGCGGCTGTTGAGCGTTTAGGTTTGCTACAGCCAGAAAATGCGACCGTAACAGCAATGGAACAAGCCGTTGAGAAATCAAAAGAAATTGGTTTCCCTCTTGTTGTTCGTCCATCGTATGTTCTAGGTGGTCGTGCGATGGAAATCGTATACGACGAGCAAGACTTACGCCGTTACTTCAACGAAGCCGTTAGCGTTTCAAATGAATCACCAGTACTGCTTGACCGCTTCCTTGATGATGCGATTGAAGTAGATGTGGATGCTATCTGCGATGGCGAGCGTGTGGTTATCGGCGGTATCATGGAGCACATCGAGCAAGCGGGTGTTCACTCAGGTGATTCAGCATGTTCACTACCTGCTTATACCTTAAGCAAAGAAATCCAAGATGTAATGCGCCAGCAAGTTGAAAAGCTAGCGTTTGAACTGGGTGTTCGCGGCCTGATGAATACGCAATTCGCGGTTAAAGACAATGAAGTTTACCTGATTGAAGTTAACCCGCGTGCAGCGCGTACTGTCCCGTTCGTTTCTAAGGCGACAGGTGCACCACTGGCGAAAATTGCAGCGCGTGTAATGGCTGGTCAATCTTTAGAGTCGCAAGGCTTTACTAAAGAAATTATTCCACCTTACTACTCAGTGAAAGAAGTGGTATTGCCATTCAATAAATTCCCAGGCGTTGACCCACTATTAGGCCCAGAAATGCGCTCTACTGGTGAGGTTATGGGTGTTGGTGATACGTTTGCTGAAGCCTTTGCTAAAGCTGAGCTTGGTTGTAGCAAAGAGAAGCAAGCAAAAGGTCGCGCACTGCTGTCTGTTCGCGGTAACGACAAGCAACGTGTAGTTGACCTGGCTTCTAAGCTGGTTAAACAAGGTTATGAGCTTGATGCTACACACGGCACAGCTGTGGTACTTGGTGAAGCTGGCATTAACCCTCGTTTGGTTAACAAGGTACACGAAGGTCGTCCTCATATTCTTGACCGTATCAAGAACAATGAGTACACCTACATCGTGAACACCGCTGAAGGCCGTCAAGCGATTGAAGATTCTAAAGTACTTCGTCGCGGTGCGTTGGCAGAGAAGGTGAACTACACCACGACGCTAAATGCAGCGTTTGCAACGTGCATGGCATGGAGTGCAGATGACCGCAATAAGGTTACTTCAGTTCAAGAACTTCATGCTCGCCTGAAAGATGCATAATCATCATTGATTAAAATTGAAAATGGCCTGCTTATGCAGGCCATTTTTTTATCTATGCTAAGCCCTAAATATGGTTAATAGGCAGGCGTTAGAAATATTTAATTCAAACTAATGTCATAGTCTTGTGAATGTGTTAACCCATTAATATTTTGTGTTGTTTATAATGTAAATATCGCTTGAACTGATAACTGAATTGCGTAAAATTAGCCGCGTCGTATAAACGACATTTATTCTTTGGAGACTTTAATGAACGATACCGACCATCCCCCGAGTATGAAGGTGGAAAATCAAACCTGTTAATGGTGTCGTCGGTCTCTAATTTCCGAACCACCCTCAGGTTCGGAACAGTCTGTTCTCTTTATCACTTCTGATAATCTTTTTAAGACAAACTTTTCCTCGATTTTCTTGCCGTATTCTCAATAATGAATGTTTTTAACATAGCGTAACTGTGCGTGATTTTCGTGGCTTTACTCAAGTCTTGAGGTCAGATGTAGCACGTACTTTATGTTAGATATATTCTGGTGGTCGTTACTGTTAGCCAATCGGGAGATTCGCCATGGCGGTAATGAACTATGCAGCTGATGCTGCACTGGTAAATGAAAATTTAGCTCAGAACGATGTTCTAGCTGTTCGTAATGCATTTTTGAAGTATGACATTAATGAGCAAGCAAGATTGCTCATTAAAATGCCGATGTCTGAAGCGATTGCAATGCTTCATGAGGTGCCTTTGCGCCATGTACAGACGCTGCTTGATCTACTTGATGAAATGGATGAAGAGGTCTGCATGCGCCACTTGGCCAACGGCCTTGGTTTGATTTGTTCTGAAGCAGAGCCTGCTGGGCACTACTTGCAAAACAGTGTATTTAGTCATGTTCGTGAGCGTATTGGCTGGATTGTCGGCTTAGCATTGCTAGGCATTGTTTCTGGCTTGATTATTTCACATTATGAAGACACGCTAAGCCAGCTAGTATTATTGGCAATTTATATGCCTGTAATTGCTGCAGCGGGTGGTAATACGGGCTCTCAAGCCGCGACCTTGGTGGTTAGGGCCCTCGCGATGGAAGAAATACGCTGTCGTGACTGGGCTAAAGTGATGTGGAAAGAGTTTCGCGTTGCGATGGTTATTGCTGGCGTTCTGGCTGCGGTTATCGTTGGTCGAGTGATGATGTTCAGTGATAGTTCTTCGCTTCCGGCTGGGATGCAATTAATTGATATCGCACTGGCGATTGGCGTTGCTATTTCAATGCAGGTGGTACTATCTACAACCGTTGGTGGCGTGCTGCCGATGATTGCCCGTGCTTGTAAGCTCGATCCTGCAGTATTGGTAAGCCCGGTTTTAGCCTCTGTGGTTGATATCACCGGTATGATCATCTACTTCAAGACGGTAAATCTGTTTTTGGGGTTAGCTTAAACGTAAGTTAAAGGCAAAACCCAAGCAAAGCATCATTGATTAAAGCGAGTGGCTTAATAAACCACTCGCTTTTTTGTTTGGGCTTTAACCAGTAAGACTGAACTTAATAGCGTTCATATAATTCCCGGTACAATTGCCTTTCAAATGCTTCAATCGGGGGAGCTACCTTTGGCGCATTCTCATCACCTTGAGGCGGATGATAGTTGGTAACCATCTGGACAAAGATCAGCGTTTTACCTGATTTTGCTTTTAACGTACCAGCTAGATTGTACGTACCATACAGCGATCCACTTTTTGCATTAATTATGCCCTTTAACGGTGGCTGACGCAGGCTCTGTCTATAGTGTAATGTGCCACTTAGCCCACTAATTGGCAGGGTATCAAGCAGTTGTAATTGTTGATCGTGTTGATAAAGGTAAGTGATCACTTCGGCCATTGTGCTTGCAGTTATTCGGTTGTTGCGTGACAACCCTGAACCATCAACCAAAATGCTATTGGTAAGATCAATGCCTGCGTGTTCTTTGATAATTGCCTTGATGGCTGCCGTACCATTCGCAAAACTACCTGGTTGTTGATAATAACGAGCGCCGAGTGTTTTGGTTAGGTTATCAGCGATCAGGTTATCTGATGCCTTCATCATAGTATCAAGTAGCTCAGGAAGTGGCTTTGAGTTGTGAGCAGCGATGAGCTTGCCCTGTACGTTATCATCACGCTTCACTGTGCCTTCAAGTCCAATCCCTTGACTACTTAGTTCACGTTTAACCACCTCACTGATATAGCGCGTTGTGTTCTGCACCGCGAAATTTAGTGGCAGGGGCTTGTCGCGTTGAATCAGGCAGCCATTAAGCTGGTAGTTATTGTTTTGGCCTGCAATAAGCTCTAAATCGCAATGCTTTTGTTTTTGTTGCTCTTTAGTGACGACTGTCGCGTTGGTTGATACCGTAATAGGCTGGTGGCGAGGCACATTGACTCGGGTATTTTCGCCAATCGACTTATTGCTATATAGCGCGCCCTGTACGCAATTGTGCTCAAGGCTAAGGCTACTTGCTGGGGCACTGTAACAAACCCCTAGAATATCCCAAGGCCAGCCCGCTGCGCGCTCATAACCTGCGAACTGACTGCCATTAAGCAGTACATCCCCTTGAATGGAGGTAATGCCTTTCCGTTTGATTTGTTTGATCAATCCCGATAAGTCACTGCGCATTAGGGTCGGATCACCACTAAAACGAATGATCACATCATCGTTAGATTGCTCTATTTGGGTGGTAAACCGAAAATCTGCTGGCAGATAATGCTTAGCGGCAAGCGCCGTAATGGCTTTCTGGGTACTGGCGGGGGGCTGGTAGCGTTCTTCCCGCTGCTGGTAAAGCGTACGACCACTATCGGCATCAATAACCACTAAGGCGGTATCATGGCCTGCTGGTAGCATAGAGAGCGTGTTATCTAAAGAGAGGGAGTTACCTTCAGCTAAGCTCTGGTGAGCGGTTAGCGAAAGCAGCACGGTAATAAAAAAACGAAGCATGATGAACCTATTAAGGTATTAGGCAACAGGGATAGCCATCATCATAAAACAAAAAAATGCAGACCCGAAGGCCTGCATTCTATTTGCTTGTAACGCTTTTAATCCAAATGGGATTAGAAGTCGTAACGTGCACCTAGTACGAACTCGTCAGATGCAGCAGCGTTGCCAACATCTTTCTTGTCTAACATGTTGAACTTGTACGAAGCGTAAGTACGGAAGTTCTTGTTAAAGTAGTGAGTTGCGTCAATAGCAACAGAGTCTTTAAGGTCAGAGTCGCTACCAGAAGCCTTTGAGTCTTCTAGGTAGTTGTAAGTTGCAACAAATACAGTTTTACCGTATGTGTACGCTGCAGCAAATTCGTAACCAGTTGATTCAGCAATTAGCTCGCCGCCAACAACTGTGTTGCGTGAATCTTGGTATAGACCTGCAACGTAGATGTCACCAAACGTGTAAGAAAGGCCACCAAATGCTTGCTTGCCAGTCTTATCTTGACCGTCTTGACCTTCTTGCTCACCGTAACCAGCACCGAACGCTAGACCCATGTCTAGAGCGTAGATACCACCGATAGAGTAGCCGTTGTTGTCAAAAGACTTAGTCTCAGAATCATCAAATACGTAGTTAGCTTTAACAGTTAGGTTATCGCCACCTAGGTCGAAAGAACCCACGTATGCTAGGTTGTTGCCAACACGGTCAGCAGCAGCGATTTTGTTGCCAGCTTCGTTACCGTGGTAAGACATGATATCAGTCATGTCAGTGATCATGCCTAGAGAACCGTCAGTTTTACCGTAACGAACTTGACCGAAATCACCACCGATACCAGCGTTGATGTGACGGTGGTTTACATCGTTACCGTCTGTGTACTCAGCTTCGTAGAAACCTAGCGCGTATACAGTGTCAGTGATGTCTGTTTTACCAGCGATGTTTAGACGTACACGAGATGCGTCAGATACTTTGCTGTCACCAAGATCGTTATCAGCTAGTACTGCACGCGCTTCAAAACGACCGCCAACAGCTAGGCTAGATGTTTCGTCAGAGTAAACTTCTGCAGCTGTAGCTACTGAAGAGATAGATGCTGCTGCTACTGCTAGAGCAATCAGTTTCTTGTTCATTGTCGAATCCTTTTGGAATTATTTTGATGTATGCATACATAACTGTGCTAAATGCATGGTGTTCTTTTTACGTTGTCTAGGCGGCAAGAGTTAGTAAAAAATTCTTAAAAATTACAATTGTCTGAGTGGGTGAGGGGTTTACTTTGTGTTTTGGTCTATTAAAAACAGTGGCTTAGCTTTAGTTGTAAAAGTTCCATTTACATGTGGCTTTTTAGTGGTATTTAGGTTTATTTTTAGGTTTTTTGTGGTTTAAATATTTGTTACTTGATGTGTTTTTGTGATGTTCTGCACGTTAAAAAAGTTGATTTTGTGGGTTATTTGTACGTTCTCGTATTGGCTGGATATAAGCGGGAAGGTAGCTGTTAGCGTATAAGCCGAGGGTTAGATGGCATGAAAGGCGTGATGTTATCTTTGTGGGGTATGCTTCAAGTGTTGATTTGAGGTTGATGTAGTGGCTGGAAATCATGATTGATACTCGAATAAATAGAATGGCCGACAAGCCGCTGCTTTTTCATCAGGCAATGACGCACCGTTTACGCTGTACCGTCGTTGGACGGTATTTTCCAATGGTTAATGTGTTTTCTTTTGTGAGCGGCTTGGAAAAATTAAAACCGCATTGAATCACAGGTGATCTTCGGCGTATCTTTGTTTAGAATGGTTAGGTTCCCTATTAACAATCTGTAAGTTCGGTGATGGTGCCGGGCTGGCTTTTTTTTGTCTTTAATAGCAGCTGCTATTGAGGCGTTGAGGTAAGTAAATTTATGGATAAGATCCCAATGACAGTTCGTGGCGAGAAGCTGCTACGTGAAGAACTGGATGCATTAATGAAGCGCCGCCCAATCATTTCTCAAGCTATTGGCGAAGCGCGTGAGCTCGGTGACCTTAAAGAAAATGCAGAATACCATGCTGCACGTGAAGAGCAGGGTATTTGTGAAGCGCAGATCCGTGATATCGAATATAAGTTATCGGTATCTCAGGTGATTGATGTCACAAAAATTAACAATACCGGTAAGGTTATTTTCGGTGTCACCGTTACGCTGATTGATGTTGATACTGAAGAAGAAGTGACATACCAAATTGTTGGTGACGACGAAGCTGATATCAAGGCGGGGCGTATTTCGGTTAACTCACCGATCGCACGTGGCCTAATTGGTAAAATGCAAGACGATGAAGTCGTTATCACCACCCCGGGTGGCCAGCGCGAATTTGAAATCTCTGAAGTGGCTTATTGCTAACAGTTTTGTTAGTAAATATGACTAGAAGTAATAAATCACGGCATTCCATGCCATGATTAGGTATAAAAAAGGCCGCAGCGGCGGCCTTTTTTATTTGCGAGGAAGCTCGATTTTACGCTCTTCGCTCTGGCGGTAAAGAACCAGTGTCTTACCGATAACCTGAACTTTCTCAGCTTTGGTTTCGCGGACAATTGCGTCAACGATCAAAACTTTGGTCTCACGCTCTTCAGCTGCGATTTTAACCTTGATGAGTTCATGGTGGTTAAGTGCTAGTTCAATTTCAGCCAAAACTGCTTCAGTCAGGCCATTTGCACCCATAAGGACAACAGGTTTTAGGTTGTGAGCAATACCTTTTAGGTGTTGCTTCTGTTTGGTGCTTAGATTCATGTCGACTCTATTTATATATTAGGGTTGAAAACACGGTATTCTAACGCCATATAGTCTAGAAGACTAATTTGTTTAGTATACGCCATCCATTCAGTGGTTGAGTATGCTTAATTAGTACTCAAACTCATTAGCTAAATCATGAGTAGAAAAAGCAGTCGGCTAGTTCAGGCTGTTGGCTGAAAGAGCATTTTGATGATAAATATGTTCTAGAGGCGCAAAAAAGGCTATCGCTCTCGTGCTTTCGGATATGGCACCGAACATGAGTGGCAACTTGGCTTCAGATCAGCCTAGAGCAATGTATCTTGTTGAACTAGCATTAGATATGTATAGGCAAGTACTGGCACCAAACGGCAGCTTTGCGGTAAAAGTTTTCCAAGGTGAAGGCTTTGACCAATATCTGGCTGATGTGCGCAGTATGTTTAAGTAGTCAAAATTCGTAAACCTGATTCTTCACGAGATCGTTCTCGTGAGGTATATATTGTGGCTACAGGTTATAAACTGTAGTACCCTAAATTCATCTATTAGTTATCGCGGGGTTAACACCTTGAGTGACATGGCAAAAAACTTGATTTTGTGGTTGGTCATCGCTGTGGTTCTGATGTCTGTTTTTCAGAGCTTCGGTCCAGGTGATAGTGCTGGCCGTCAAGTCGACTATACAACCTTTGTCCGTGAAATCGGTCAGGATCAGATAAGGGAAGTACGATTCAATGATCGTGAAATTACCGTATACAAACGTGATAACTCGCGATACGTCACTTATCTACCTGTCTATAACGATCAAAAGCTGTTAGACGACCTTATTAACGCTAACGTAAAAGTAATGGGTACACCGCCTGAAGAGCCAAGCCTACTGGCTTCAATCTTCATATCGTGGTTCCCGATGTTACTTCTCATCGGTGTTTGGATTTTCTTTATGCGCCAAATGCAGGGCGGCGGTGGCAAAGGTGCCATGTCGTTCGGTAAGTCTAAAGCTCGAATGATGGGTGAAGACCAAATCAAAACACTGTTTACAGATGTAGCCGGTTGTGATGAAGCGAAAGAAGACGTAAAAGAATTGGTTGACTATCTGCGTGATCCTAGCCGCTTCCAGAAGTTGGGTGGTAAGATCCCAACGGGTGTGCTGCTGGTTGGTCCTCCAGGTACAGGTAAAACGCTGCTAGCAAAAGCCATTGCGGGTGAAGCAAAAGTACCATTCTTTACTATTTCGGGTTCTGACTTTGTTGAAATGTTTGTTGGTGTGGGTGCATCCCGTGTCCGTGACATGTTTGAACAAGCGAAGAAAGCGGCACCTTGTATTATCTTCATCGATGAAATTGATGCAGTCGGTCGTCAGCGTGGTGCTGGTGTTGGCGGTGGTCATGATGAACGTGAGCAAACGCTGAACCAAATGTTGGTAGAGATGGATGGCTTTGAAGGTAATGAAGGTATTATCGTTATCGCTGCAACTAACCGTCCAGATGTTCTTGACCCTGCGCTACTTCGCCCAGGTCGTTTCGACCGTCAGGTTGTAGTTGGTCTACCGGATGTTCGTGGTCGTGAACAGATCCTAAAAGTGCATATGCGTAAAGTACCGCTTGATGGTGATGTAAGACCTGAACTGATTGCACGTGGTACACCAGGCTTCTCAGGTGCCGACCTTGCAAACCTTGTGAACGAAGCTGCGTTATTTGCTGCTCGTGGCAACAAGCGTGTAGTGTCAATGGTTGAGTTCGAATTGGCGAAAGACAAAATCATGATGGGCGCAGAGCGTAAATCAATGGTTATGTCTGAAGACCAGAAAGAATCAACTGCCTACCATGAAGCAGGCCATGCCATTATTGGTCGTTTGGTACCTGATCATGACCCTGTTTACAAAGTGTCTATCATTCCTCGTGGTCGTGCGCTTGGTGTAACTATGTACTTGCCTGAGCAAGATCGTGTTAGCCATTCGCGTGAATTCCTTGAGTCGATGATTTCAAGCTTGTACGGTGGTCGTTTGGCTGAAGAGCTTATCTACGGTGTTGATAAAGTATCGACGGGTGCATCGAATGATATCGAGCGCGCGACTGATATCGCCCGTAAGATGGTAACTCAGTGGGGCTTCTCTGATAAATTAGGTCCATTGCTTTATGCTGAAGATGAAGGTGAAGTATTCCTTGGCCGTTCAGTGACGCAAAGCAAGCACATGTCAGACGACACGGCGAAGCTTATCGATAATGAAGTTCGTACGCTTATTGATCGCAACTATGAGCGAGCGCGTGAAATCCTTGAGCAAAATATGGATATCATGCACGCAATGAAAGATGCGTTAATGAAGTACGAAACGATTGATGCTGGTCAAATTGATGACCTCATGGAGCGTAAGACAGTTATTCGAGCACCAAAAGGCTGGGGTAATGAAGACGACACCATGAAATCTACTGACGAGTCAGTAAAAGAGGAAAAAGCGGAGGAAGCACCAGCGGCTTCTGAAGATACCTCTGAGACTCAACCAGTACAAAATAAAGAAGACGATACTAAGCCTCAGGCTTAATCATCGCTTTGTGATACCAAACCCCGGCTTAGGTCGGGGTTTTTTATTTATGCTGAATAAATAAAACAAATTAACCATAATTTGATACGCCAGTGCGATAATTTGCCAGTGATCGTTAAGGCATGCTTAGGAGCAAGGTTGTGATACTGACCAGCAAGGATAAAACCCTCAATTTGTCGCGCCCTCATACAATGGGGATTCTGAATGTTACGCCAGACTCTTTCTCTGATGGCGGCCAATTTAACCATCTTGATAATGCATTATTCCATGTAGAGCGTATGTTAGATGCAGGCACTAGCATCATTGATATTGGTGGTGAATCAACCCGGCCAGGCGCTGCTGATGTAGAGCTAGATCAAGAGTTAGACCGTGTTGTCCCTGTGATTGAAGCGATACGCCGACGCTTTGACTGTTGGGTGTCAATTGATACGAGCAAGCCCCAAGTAATGGTTGAGGCGGTGAGTGCGGGCGCAGATTTGATCAATGATGTGCGGGCACTGCAAGAGCAAGGCGCATTGCAAGCAGCGGCTAGTACTGGTGTACCTATATGTTTGATGCATATGCAAGGGCAACCACGTACAATGCAAAGCCAGCCAAGCTATCAGGATATTATCGCCGATGTGGGTGATTTTCTTACTGAGCGAGTCAATGCTTGTGAGCAGGTAGGCATTTCGCGTAGCCAGCTTTTACTTGATCCCGGCTACGGCTTTGGCAAAACATTAGAACATAATTACCAATTGCTTGCGCAGTTGGATAAATTTCATCGTTTTGGATTACCCTTACTGGTTGGGATGTCGCGTAAATCGATGATTTTTAAATTACTCAATAAACAACCTGCTGACTGCCTGGCGGGCAGCCTCGCTTGTGCGGCAATTGCCGCAATGAAAGGCGCACAAATCATCCGAGTACATGATGCTCAGGAAACCGTTGATGTGTTGAAAGTGTGCGAGATGACGCTGTCGCAAGGGTAAGTGCTTATTCACTTACCAGTAGGGTGAGCAAATAAATGATAAATTGGCTAGGAGCGAATAATGTCTGAACGTAAGTTCTTTGGTACTGATGGAATACGCGGTTTAGTTGGGCAGGCCCCAATTACACCTGATTTTGTTTTGAAACTTGGATGGGCTGCTGGCCGTGTATTGGCGAAGCAAGGCACCAAAAAAGTTATCATCGGTAAAGATACGCGGATCTCGGGCTACATGTTGGAATCTGCGCTAGAAGCAGGTTTAGCGGCTGCAGGTCTACAAGCTGCTTTCACTGGTCCAATGCCAACGCCAGCGGTTGCCTATTTAACGCGTACATTCCGCGCGGAAGCAGGAATTGTTATTTCCGCCTCTCATAACCCATATTATGACAATGGCATCAAATTCTTCTCATCTGAAGGTACCAAGTTACCAGATGAAGTTGAACTAGCAATTGAAGCTGAAATGGAAAAGCCGTTAACCTGTGTTGAATCGGCCATGCTAGGTAAAGCTTACCGTATCAATGATGCGGCAGGGCGTTACATTGAGTTTTGTAAAGGCACCTTCCCTAGCAAGTATGATCTGGCTGGCTATAAAATTGTGGTTGACTGTGCCCATGGTGCAACGTACCACATTGCGCCGAACGTATTTAAAGAGCTGGGTGCAGAAGTGGTCACTATTGGTTGTGAGCCAAATGGTACCAATATCAACGATAAAGTGGGTGCGACTGATGTTGCGGCACTGCAAGCCAAAGTGTTGGAAGAAAAAGCCGACTTTGGTATCGCGTTGGATGGCGATGGCGATCGCGTGATCATGGTTGACGAGGAAGGTAACAAAATCGATGGCGATCAAATTGCCTATATCGTTGCTCGTGATGCGTTACGCCGTGGAGAGTTGAAAGGTGGCGTAGTTGGTACCCTTATGACCAACTTGGGCATGGAAAATGCCTTGAAAAACCTCGGTATTCCATTTGTACGCGCTAACGTTGGTGACCGCTATGTGATGGAAGAGCTGAAAAAGCATGGTTGGCTAATTGGTGCTGAGAATTCAGGCCATGTTATCTTGCTGGATAAAATTACAACCGGTGATGGCATTGTTGCAGGTTTGCAGATTATGGCCTCGATCGTTGGGAGCAAGATGACACTGAAAGAGCTGGCTGATGGCATGACCATGTACCCGCAGGTGTTAGAAAATGTTCGCTTTGCTGGTGAAGCGAACCCGCTGGAATCTGACGCGGTACTTTCTGCTCAGGCGGCAGCAGAAGCTAAACTTGGTGATAAAGGGCGCGTGTTACTGCGTAAGTCTGGTACAGAGCCTTTGATCCGAGTGATGGTAGAAGGTGAAGATGCTGAGTTAGTACAATCATCAGCTTTAGCCATTGCTCAAGCCGTGAAAGATAACTGCTAAATAGCATAAAATCTTATCTTTAATGCCGGCTTTGCTTATTTATTGGACAAGTGATTCACTGTTATGACTTTTTGTCTAAATTTTACTTGTCAGTAGCGGTGGCTTTCGCTAGTATTTGTCCCGCTCCTTAATTAAGGGGTGCGCTGGCGGTGCTAAAGTAAAGTCGGCACAATAATTTAACCATAGGTGGAACCCATGTACGAAATTCTACTTGTGATTTACCTGGTTGCTGCGCTTGGTGTTATTGGCCTAGTCTTGGTTCAACAAGGTAAAGGCGCAGATATGGGAGCTTCATTTGGGGCTGGCGCATCAGGAACACTGTTTGGCGCAAGCGGCTCTGGAAACTTCCTGACCCGAATGACTGCAGTTTTTGCAACTGTGTTTTTCATTATTAGCCTTGTTCTTGGTAACATGAGCACGAAAAATGCCACACAGACCAGCGGTTGGGAAGACCTAAGTGCCCCAGCAACTGAGCAAGCTGTAGAAAAAACTGAGAATGCACCTATAAATAGCGACATTCCTCAGTAATTAAAGATTTAGCCGAGATGGTGAAATTGGTAGACACGCTAGCATGAGGTGCTAGTGCCGCAAGGTGTAGGGGTTCAAGTCCCCTTCTCGGCACCATTATTCTGGTTACTTGAAAGAGTAACATCTGAGCGTTATAATCGCTTTCAGATTACGGACGCGGGGTGGAGCAGCTTGGTAGCTCGTCGGGCTCATAACCCGAAGGTCGTCGGTTCAAATCCGGCCCCCGCAACCACTTTCCGAAAAAACGACTATCCTATTAAGGACGTATGTTTTTTCTATCACAGCTCAGTGTTGTGATAATCAGGGTCCAGTGATAAAAAACCCCGTAATTCGGGGTTTTTTATTATCTGAAACATGACCATTCAGGTATCTACTGGGCTTTTAGCCCTTTTTTTGTTTCCGGGGGGTTGTTTTGACAGCTTTAGAGATGCAATTGACCGAACTGCTTGAGGCGCCGGTAACGGCAACTGGCTTTGAGTTGGTCGGTTTGGAATTTATTCGTGCCGGTGAGCACTCAACACTACGCGTTTTTATTGATCATGAAGACGGTATTAATGTTGATGCTTGTGCCGAAGTTAGCCGTCAGGTTAGCGCAGTAATGGATGTTGAAGATCCAATCACTGTTGCTTATAACCTGGAGGTATCTTCCCCTGGTCTTGAAAGGCCGCTATTTAAAGCCGCACATTACCAACAGTTTATTGGCCACGAAGTCAGTCTAGTGTTGAAAATGGCGATGGATAACCGTCGCAAGTGGAAAGGTGACATCGTTACCGTTGATGGCGAGCTCGTTACGCTAAAAGTTGATGGCAATGAAGAAACATTTGCACTAAGCAATATTTCCAAGGCCAACCTGGTTCCAAAATTCTAACCGCTAAATTGGGGCATTAGAAATGAACAAAGAAATCTTGGCTGTCGTTGAAGCGGTATCCAACGAAAAAGCTGTTCCTCGTGAGCGTATCTTCGAAGCACTCGAGATTGCACTAGCAACAGCAACAAAGAAAAAAAGCGAAGCAGAAATTGAAGTACGTGTTGAAATCGACCGTAAAACGGGCGAATTCATTACTTACCGTCGCTGGAAAGCAGTTGAAGAAGTAACTCAGCCTACGCTAGAGATCACTTTAGAAGCTGCGCAGTATGATGATGAAACCATTGAACTTGACGATTTCGTTGAAGACGAAATTGAATCTGTAACGTTTGACCGTATTACGACTCAAACGGCTAAGCAGGTTATCGTGCAAAAAGTACGTGAAGCTGAGCGTGCACAAATCGTTGAGCAGTTTATTGACAATGAAGGTGAGCTAATCACTGGCATAGTCAAGAAAGTTAACCGCGATGCTGTTATCATTGACCTTGGTAACAATGCAGAAGCTGTTATCCAGCGTGATGATCAGCTACCTCGTGAAAACTTCCGTCCGGGTGACCGTGTGCGTGGCCTACTGTATGCAGTTCGCCCTGATGCACGTGGCTTTCAGCTATTCATGACGCGTTCAAAAGCTGAAATGCTGATTGAGCTATTCCGTATTGAAGTGCCAGAAATTGGCGAAGAAATGATTGAACTAATGGGCGCAGCTCGCGATCCTGGTTCTCGTGCGAAAATTGCTGTTAAAACTAACGATAAGCGTATTGACCCTGTGGGTGCGTGTGTTGGTATGCGTGGCGCACGTGTTCAAGCTGTTTCTGGCGAGCTTGGCGGCGAGCGTATTGATATCGTACTTTGGGACGAAAACCCAGCTCAGTATGTTATCAATGCAATGGCGCCTGCTGAAGTTAGCTCTATCATCGTTGATGAAGACAACCACACTATGGACATCGCTGTTGAGAAAGATAATCTTGCTCAAGCAATCGGTCGTAGTGGTCAGAACATTCGTCTAGCTTCTCAGCTTACTGGCTGGGAACTGAATGTGATGACAGTTGAAGATTTACAGAAAAAACACCAAGAAGAAGCGCAAGAGTCTATCGAGCTATTCGCTAAGCATCTTGATGTTGATGCAGACTTTGCAACAGTTCTTGTTGAAGAAGGCTTCACCACGCTAGAAGAAATTGCTTATGTGCCAGTGGCTGAACTAATGACCGTTGAGGGCTTAGATGAAGACACTGTAAATGAACTGCGTAGCCGTGCTAAAGAAGCACTGACAACGCTAGCTCTTGCTCAGGAAGAATCTTTTGAAGGCGTTGAACCAGCAGAAGATCTTCTTGGTCTTGCCGGCCTAGAACGCGAAATTGCGTTTAGATTGGCCGCAAAAGGTGTTTCAACACTGGAAGACTTGGCTGACCAAGGTACTGACGATATCTCTGATATCGAAGGGCTTGATGAAGCTAAAGCGGGTGAGCTAATTATGGCTGCTCGTAATATTTGTTGGTTCAGTGACGAAGCATAAAATTCATTACGCAAGGGAGAAGCAGCATGTCAGAGGTTACAGTTAAAGCATTAGCCGAGGAAATTGGTACGCCGATTGACCGTGTGCTTCAACAGTTTGCCGATGCTGGTATCAGCAAGAAAGCTGAAGAAAGCGTAAGCCAACAGGAAAAACAGACGTTGTTAGCCCACCTGAAGAAAGAGCATGGTGGTGATAGCAGCGCTGGTGAGGCTCCTACACGCCTTACTCTGCAACGTAAAACTCGAAGCACGCTGAGTGTTTCGGGTACAGGTGGCAAGAATAAAAGTGTTCAGGTAGAAGTGCGCAAAAAGCGTACCTACGTTAAACGTTCTGCGCTTGAAGAAGAACAGCGTGCCGCAGAAGAAGCTAAGCGTGAGGCCGATGATGTGGCAGTTCGTGAAGCGGAAGAAGCAGCTCAACGTGCAGCCGAAGAAGCTGCCAAGCGTGAAGCAGAAGAGCAAGCGAAGCGTGAGGCTGAACTAGCCGCACAGCGCGCCGCTGAAGAAACGCGCTTAGCTGACGAAAAAGCTAAGCATCAAGCAGAACAGAAAGCTGAACTTAGCGCTGAGGAACAGCAGCTACGTGAAGCTCAAAATAAGCGTTTAGCTGAAGAAAAAGCAAAACGCGCCGCCGCTGATGAACAGGCTAAGATTGATGCCGAGGCGCTCCAACGTCGCCGGGAAGAGGAAGCCAAGCGTAAAGCCGAAGAAGAAAGTCAGCGTCAGCTAGAAGAGGCACGCAAGATGGCAGAAGCAAACGAAAAGAACTGGTCAAAGCCTGATCAGGAAAAAGGTAATATGGATAAAACAGACTACCATACTACGACGTCTAGCTACGCACGCGCAGCAGAAGACGAACAAGATCGTAAAGAAGAAGGTGGTGGTACTACCCGCCGTCGTAAGAAGAAAAAAGCGGGTCCTAAACAAGACAACCGCGGTGGTCGTAACCAACGTGGCCGCAAGCCACAGATGACCAAACCAACTTCGATGCAGCACGGTTTTGATAAATCAGCTACCGTAGCTAAGCAAGATGTTGTGATTGGCGAGACTATCGTCGTTTCTGAACTTGCTAACAAGATGTCTGTAAAAGGCGTTGAAGTTATCAAAGTGATGATGAAGATGGGTGCAATGGCAACCATCAACCAGGTTATTGACCAAGAAACTGCAGCACTTGTTGCAGAAGAAATGGGTCACAAAGTTGTTCTTCGTAAAGAGAACGAACTAGAAGAAGCAGTACTATCTGACCGTGATGCAGATCTAGCTGTTGTTCCTCGTGCACCTGTTGTTACTATCATGGGTCACGTTGACCATGGTAAAACATCTACACTGGATTACATTCGTAAAGCACACGTTGCTTCTGGCGAAGCCGGTGGTATTACCCAGCACATTGGTGCATACCATGTTGAAACTGACAACGGTATGATCACTTTCCTTGATACTCCTGGACACGCCGCGTTTACCGCTATGCGTGCACGTGGTGCTCAAGCGACAGATATCGTTGTTCTTGTTGTTGCTGCTGATGATGGCGTTATGCCACAAACAGTTGAGGCTATCCAGCACGCGAAAGCGGCAGGCGTTCCTCTGATTGTTGCAGTTAACAAAATCGATAAAGAAGACGCGAACCCAGACAACGTTAAGAATGAGCTAGCTCAGTACGATGTTATTCCTGAAGAGTGGGGCGGTGAGAACATGTTTGTTCACATCTCTGCGAAACAAGGTACTAACATTGATGGCTTGCTAGAAGCTATCTTGCTTCAGTCTGAAATTCTTGAGCTGACAGCAGTTGAAGAAGGCATGGCTAGCGGCGTTGTTGTTGAATCTCGCCTTGATAAAGGTCGTGGTCCAGTTGCAACTGTACTGGTTCAATCTGGTACGTTGCGTAAAGGCGATATCGTGCTTTGTGGCCTTGAACACGGTCGTGTTCGTGCTATGCGTGATGAGCTTGGTCAAGACATCGAGACTGCGGGTCCTTCGATCCCAGTAGAAATCTTAGGCCTATCTGGTGTTCCTTCATCTGGTGACGAAGCAACAGTTGTTCGTGATGAGCGTAAAGCTCGTGAAGTTGCGCTTTACCGCCAAGGTAAATTCCGTGACGTGAAACTAGCACGTCAACAGAAAGCGAAACTAGAGAACATGTTCTCTAACATGACTGCTGGTGAAGTTGCTGAGCTTAACGTTGTACTGAAAGCTGATGTACAAGGTTCTGTTGAAGCGATTGCTGATTCACTACTTAAACTGTCAACTGACGAAGTTAAAGTTAACATCGTTGGTTCTGGTGTTGGTGGTCTAACCGAGACTGATGCAGTACTTGCTGCAGCATCAAACGCTATTCTTCTTGGCTTCAACGTTCGTGCTGATGCATCAGCGCGTCGTACGATTGAAAACGAGAACCTTGACCTACGTTACTACTCAATCATTTACCAATTGATTGATGAAGTGAAATCGGCAATGGGCGGTATGCTTGCTCCTGAATTCAAACAGGAAATCATCGGCCTTGCTGAAGTTCGTGATGTATTTAAGTCACCTAAGATTGGTGCTATCGCGGGCTGTATGGTTACTGAAGGCGTCATTAAGCGTAACAATCCTATCCGCGTACTGCGTGATAACATTGTTATCTACGAAGGTGAGCTAGAATCACTACGTCGCTTCAAAGATGATGTTCAAGAAGTTAAGAATGGCTACGAATGTGGTATCGGCGTTAAGAACTACAATGATGTTCGCGTTGGTGACCAAATCGAAGTATACGAAATTGTTGAAATCCAGCGTACTCTTGACTAATACTCAGAGATAACAAGCTGTTTTATAACAAATGATTTATGGGGAGCTTCGGCTCCCCATTCTTTCAAGAGAGTTTTCTCTAAGAGAGGAATTGAATGTCTAAAGAATTTAGCCGTACTCAGCGCGTTGCTCAGCAACTGCAAAAAGAGCTAGCGGTGATCCTACAGCGCGAGCTAAAAGACCCACGTATCGGTATGACGACTATCTCAAGTGTCGACGTATCTCGTGATATGGGTTATGCGAAAGTGTACGTTACCTTCCTGACTATTGGTGAGCAAACACCAGAAGGTAGCCTAGAAGTACTACGTGAAATGGCACCATACATTCGCTCATTGCTCGGTAAGCAAATTCGTCTACGTGTAACGCCAGAACTGACGTTTATCTACGACCAATCGCTAACTGAAGGTATGCGTATTTCTAATCTGGTATCAAAAGCTGTGCGTGACGATGAAGATCGCCGCGGCGACGAACCAGAAGCAGAAGGCGAGGAATAAAGCATGGCACGTCGTCGTAAGGGCCGTCCAATTGACGGTGTAATTCTGGTGGATAAGCCAACGGGCATTAGTTCAAATGATACGCTTCAAAAAGTGAAGCGCATCTTTTTTGCTCAAAAAGCCGGCCATACAGGTGCGTTAGATCCTTTAGCGACGGGCATGCTGCCGATTTGTTTTGGTGAAGCAACCAAGTTTTCGCAGTTTTTGTTGGATTCAGATAAGCGCTACCGTGTAGTCGCTAAACTGGGTGAGCGAACAGATACCTCTGACTCTGATGGTGAAGTGGTACAAACGCGTGATGTGAAAGTTGACCGCGGCCAACTTGAGCGCTGTATTGCTAAGTTTCGTGGTACAACCGATCAGATCCCATCCATGTACTCGGCACTGAAGTACCAAGGCCGTAAATTGTATGAATATGCCCGTGAGGGGATTGAAGTACCACGTGAATCACGCAAAATTACGGTTTACTCGCTGGAGTTGTTGCGTTTTAGTGACAATGAGGTTGAGATGGAACTGCATGTGTCAAAAGGCACCTATATCCGTACCATCGTCGACGACCTTGGAGAAATGTTAGGTTGCGGCGCACACGTTACTTATTTACGTCGCACGGGAGTGTCTAATTTCCCAATGGATCGCATCATGACCATTGAGCAACTAGAGGCACTATTTGAGCAAGCGAAAGCCCAAGGTATTGAGCCTGGCGAGCTGCTTGACCCGTTAATGTTACCAACGGATACCGCGGTACAAGACTTACCAGAAGTGAATATTACCCCAGCATTGGCAGTATTTATTTTAAATGGTAATCCAGTACAAGCTGGTCGTGTACCCGCTGAAGGTACACTTGTACGTATTACGGTTGCAGATAAACGTGAGTTTATTGGTATTGGTACAATTGATGCTGATGGTTTACTCGCACCAAAACGTGTGATGGCCAACAAGCAAAGCGAGTCGTGATACTGGCAGCTTTCTTTGTAACTGCATGACAGCTAATTATTTCGTTGATTAATGAGAGCAGAATATCCGTTAAAGATATTCTGCTCTTTTGTTTCTCATCCTTTTCACTCGAATATTCGCTTGTAGTCATGCTGACCTCCAAGTATAATCCGCGGCTTGGGTGCCGGCTGAATCAGAGATTGGCGGCACAAATTAAAACATTTAGTATTAGGAAGAGTTATGTCTCTGAATGCAGAAACTAAAGCAGCAATCGTTGCTGATTACGCGCAGTGCGAAAACGACACTGGTTCACCAGAAGTTCAGGTTGCTTTGCTAACAGCACAGATCAACCACCTTCAAGGTCACTTTGCTAACCACAAACACGACCACCACAGCCGTCGCGGTCTACTACGTATGGTTTCTCGTCGTCGTAAGCTTCTAGATTACCTTAAAGGTAAAAACCTAGATCGCTACCAAGACCTAATCAAGCGTCTAGGCCTACGTCGCTAAGATTGCTTTCAGAAAGGAGCCGAATGGCTCCTTTCTTTTTATCTAAGTACTTTATTTAGTAATTGCACGAGTCGTTTTCGTCGACCTTAAGGTCGCGGCTAATGACAGTTCTTCCAAAGTTGGAGAGTTTTCATTAGTCGCGATGCGTGAAATTACCGTAAAGTGCCTTTCATCACATGACGCTTTTCCTTGTGTCAGATATACTTAACGGCGCAAATAGAAAGCGGAATTAATTTAAGGAAATTCACGTGAATCCTATCGTAAAGACTTTCCAGTACGGTAACCACACAGTTACCCTTGAAACTGGTGTAATGGCTCGTCAGGCTACTGCAGCTGTTATGGCTAGCATGGACGATACTTCTGTATTCGTTTCTGTTGTTGGTAAGAAAGCGGCAGTTGAAGGCCAAGACTTCTTCCCACTTACAGTAAACTACCAAGAGCGTACATACGCTGCTGGTAAAATCCCTGGTGGTTTCTTCAAGCGTGAAGGTCGTCCTTCTGAAGGCGAAACACTGACTGCACGTCTGATTGACCGTCCAATCCGTCCGCTATTCCCAGATGCATTCAAAAACGAAGTGCAGGTTATTGCGACAGTGGTTTCTGTAAACCCTGACGTAAACCCAGACATGATCACGATGATCGCAACGTCTGCCGCGCTTGCAATTTCAGGCCTACCGTTCAATGGTCCTATTGGTGCAGCTCGTGTTGGTTATGTTAACGATCAATTCGTTCTTAACCCAAGCAACACAGAACTAGAAGAAAGCCGTCTAGACCTAGTTGTTTCTGGTACTAAAGACGCCGTTCTGATGGTTGAATCAGAAGCTGATCGTCTGTCTGAAGAAACAATGCTACAAGCTGTTGTTTACGGTCACGACCAGCAACAAGTTGTTATCAACGCAATCAACGAGTTTGCGGCTGAAGTAGCGACACCTGCATGGGATTGGACTGCTCCAGTAGTTAACACTGAGCTTAAAGCCCTTGTTGCTGAAAAAGCAGAAACACGTCTATCTGACGCGTACCAGATCACTGAGAAGATGGCACGTTACGACCAAGTTGGCGCAATCAAGAATGACGTTGTTGAAGCGCTTCTTGGCGAAAACGAAGAACTTGACGAGCGCGAAATTCGCGGCATGTTAAGCTCGCTAGAGAAAAACGTTGTACGTAGCCGCATCATTGCTGGCAACCCACGTATCGACGGCCGTGAAAAAGACATGGTTCGTGCGCTAGACGTACGTACTGGTGTACTTCCTCGTACACACGGTTCTTCTTTGTTCACTCGTGGTGAAACTCAGGCGCTTGTTACGGCTACGCTTGGTACACAACGTGATGCTCAAATCATCGATAGCCTAATGGGTGAGAAGAAAGATCACTTCCTTCTACACTACAACTTCCCTCCATACTGTGTAGGTGAAACTGGTTTCGTTGGTTCTCCTAAGCGTCGTGAAATTGGTCACGGTAAGCTAGCTAAGCGCGGTATTGCTGCGGTTATGCCAACAGTTGAAGAATTCCCATACACAGTACGTGTTGTATCGGAAATCACAGAATCTAACGGTTCATCTTCAATGGCTTCTGTATGTGGTACTTCTCTAGCACTTATGGATGCTGGTGTGCCAATCAAAGCGTCTGTTGCGGGTATCGCAATGGGTCTTGTGAAAGAAGGCGACGATTTCGTTGTTCTTTCTGACATCCTAGGTGACGAAGATCACCTTGGTGACATGGACTTTAAAGTAGCGGGTACTGACGACGGTATCACAGCTCTTCAGATGGATATCAAAATTGAAGGTATCACTCAAGAGATCATGCAGATCGCTCTAAACCAAGCTAAAGGTGCACGTAAGCACATTCTTAGCGTGATGGACGATGCGATCGGTACTCACCGTGATGATATCTCTGAGTTTGCACCTCGCATCCACACGATGAAAATCAACTCTGATAAGATCAAAGATGTTATCGGTAAAGGTGGCGCAGTTATCCGTGCACTTACGGAAGAAACTGGCACGACGATTGAAATCGAAGATGACGGTACTATCAAGATTGCAGCAACCGAAGGTACTGCAGCGAAAGAAGCTATCCGCCGTATCGAAGAGATCACTGCTGACGTTGAAGTTGGTCGTATCTACACAGGTAAAGTAATGCGTATCGTTGATTTCGGTGCGTTCGTATCTGTTATCGGTGCGAAAGAAGGCCTAGTACACATTTCTCAAATCTCTCAAGAGCGTATCGAGAAAGTTGCTGATCACCTAGAAATGGGTCAGGAAGTACAGGTTAAGGTTCTTGAAATCGACCGTCAGGGCCGTATCCGTCTAAGCATGAAAGAAGCACAAGCTGATCAGAACCCTGCTCCAGCAGGCGAAGCGAAGCCAGAAGCATAAGTCTTTTTTCTAAAAGCATGATATAAAGGGGCTATTGAGCCCCTTTTTTATTGCTATTGCTTTTGTATGCCCTTGTATTGCCCTGTATGGTATATGCTAGAGATAGACTTAGAAGAGTCAGTTGTATTCACCCTAGGGAGAACTGCATTGATTGCAAACAGGATAAAAATCGCATGTCTGGCATTAGTCTTTATGCTGGCAGGCTGTTCGTCACCTAATACTCAATGGACCCAGCCTCCGATGGCTGTCCCATTCCAGCCTACGATTCAGCAGCAAATTCAGCTCGCGCGAATTGATCAGTTATTAAAGCGTGACGATTTAGATAACCAAACGTTGGCTCAAGTTTATTATGAGCGTGGCTTATTACATGACAGCCTAGGGCTGCGTGATTTGGCACGACTGGACTTTAATCAGTCATTATCACTCAAACCTGATCAGCCTGATGTGTTTAATATTCTTGGTGTCTATTTTACGCAAAGTGCCCATTTTGATGCCGCCTATGAAGCATTTGATTCAACCCTTGAGCTGAATGTTCGTCACCCTTTTGCCCAGCGAAATCGAGGTATTGCATTATATTATGGGGGACGCTACGAATTAGCCTTTGATGATCTTAATGCGCATTATCAGCAGGATGTTAATGATCCCTATCGGGTTATTTGGTTGTATCTTACTGAGTTAGAGCAAGATGAAGCGACCGCATTAGAAAAGTTACGCATCCGTTATGAAGCCAGTGATAAGCAAGATTGGGGCTGGCAAATTGTGCGCTACTATCTAGCAGATATCACTGAGAGTGACTTTTTGCGCCAGATAGCCGTAGAGAGCGAAGGCAATGATATGTTGGCTGAGCGTTTAACCGAAGCGTATTTCTATATGGGTAAAATCTACCATTACAACCAAGATTACCCTGCGGCATTGATGCTATATAAACTTACGTTAGCAGGTAATGTCTATGAGTTTGTTGAGCATCGTTTTGCGACATTAGAACTAAGCCGCTTGATGATTGAAGCCAATAAAGAACAACTCGTGACCACACCAGTCAATGAGGTTGAAGGCGAGTAATTATTGATTGCGAAATGCTAAAAAGCCGCGAAATATCGCGGCTTTTTTAGGTCTCAACTGACATAGTCAGGCTTTGCTAAGAGGTTTTAGCTAGTCACTTTACTCTATGTTTAACCCCGCCACATTATGCCAGTAGCCATTACAGTGATGGCCCCCTTCAAGCGGGTGCTGAATCGCACTGTTTTTGTTTGAGCGGAAGTCATCAACCAAAGACAGCGTATCAATACCAAGCGGACTTAAACGCACCACATCGACCAGCTCGGCCATACCTTTTTGGTCGTTAATCAGGTTATAGCAGTAACCCGATTGAGTCTGAATACCATTTAACGTGAAGATTTTTTGCTCTTCCTGGCTGTTAACCGTGATCCCTGTCGGGTACTTAATACAGCAGGTTTCACAGTCGTCTTTCGCTTTGTCTTCTGCGCGAGCAGTAAAACAGCGCGCCGAGTAGGCGAGTGGTAAATAGCCATAGCTGAAGACCTCGGTTTCAAACTTATCGCGAATACCTATTGCTTCACACTCTTTGACAACGTTGTGTAGCCATTCGCGTGACAGTTCGACAGGCATACACCAGCGAGTCATCCCCTTTTTTAAAAATAGGTTCAGGGTTTGTGCGTTGTAGCAATTTACCGCCGGCCCTACCACAAAAGGAACCTTTGATTCGTGCGCCAGCTGGATGGCGGAAACATCGTTGGCTTCAACAATGAAATCGCCGTTATCAATGTATTTTTTCATCACATTGACTTCGCTTGGTGCTTCTAGCAGTGCCATGGTCGATAACACAACTTGCTTGCCTGTGGCAGAGATGTCTTTGGCAATCTCTAACCAATGAGCGGGCTTCATCTCACGGCGCTTAGAGCACACAGTTTCGCCTAAGTAGATGATATCGCTATTACTGTTTTTTGCTTGCTGATAGAAATCTTCAACGTCGGTTTTCGGCCAGAAATACAAGAGAGGGCCAAGGGAATATTTCATGCTGGCTCCTTTATTGCCATTTACGGTGGTAAGCACCGAGTGTCGTTTGCTTACCTTCTGAGACATTGCCTAAGCAACTGTTCCAAGCGGGTTCAACGCTGTAGTTTTCAGGATCTGCTTTATAGCGATCAATCGCTGCGCGCCATGTGCGTGTTACCTGTTCAACATAGGCAGGGCTACGCTGACGTCCCTCGATTTTTACCGATGAGATATTGGCTTTAAAAAGCTCAGGTAAAATTTCAAGGGTATTCAAGCTTGTTGGCTCTTCGAGTGCATGGAAGCGACGATTTTCGCCATCAATATTGATGTCAAAACGGCCTTTGCATAAGGTCGGATACCCCGCATTTTCGCCGTTGACATAGCGGTCGATCAACACTTCATTCAGGCGAGACTCTAACCCTGTTGCAGTTTCTTGCCAGCGAACATATTTAGCTGGCGAGCAAGCGCCGACCGTATTCGGGGATTCCCCTGTCATGTATGACGAAAGGTAGCAGCGACCTTCCGCCATAATGCATAAACTACCAAAGGCAAACACTTCAAGGTCGACATCGGTATTACGTGCCAGCTGCTTCACTTGGTGAATAGACAGGACGCGAGGTAGCACCACCCGTTTTACATTGAAATTCTGTTTGTAGAAATCAATGGCTGCCGTATTGGTGGCAGAAGCTTGTACTGATAAATGCAGCTCGAGATCAGGGTACTTCGTTGCCGCATACTCAAGCACGGCAATATCAGCCACAATTAGCGCATCAACCCCCATAGCGGCCGCATTATCAACGGCATTACGCCAGCGTTCAAAGCCGTCAGGGTGGGCAAAGGTATTTAATGCAACGTGCAGTTTTCTGTCGTGATCACGTACGTATTGCACAGCTTTTTCGAGTTTGCGACCTGTAAAATTGAGTCCTGCAAAATGGCGCGCGTTAGTATCATCTTTAAAACCGATATATACCGCATCAGCACCGTTATCAATGGCAGTTTTCAGCGCGGGCAGGTTACCAGCGGGGCAAAGTAGCTCCATATTGTTTTTATCTACCAGTGTGGAAGTAAAGTAATGGAACAAATAGTAGGGGGCGAGGTGCCCCCGTGTTTTGATATCAGGCAGGTTTTGTTGATTTAGAACAACTTATTTTGCATTTTTACCACAAAGGATTATATGCCAACTTAGTGGCGTGCGTGCTTGTGCAAAATGGCCTCAATTTCATTTTTTGGCGCGGGTTTATAGAAGTGAAATCCCTGAATTGAATTGCAGTTCAGATTGGAAAGTAAGGTGGCTTGCTGGCGAGTTTCGACGCCTTCAGCAACCACACTCATGTTGAGCGATTTACCTAAATTAATAATATTTTCAATTAAGGTGACCTGTTTGGGCACACTCTCAATGTCTTTGATAAAGGCGCGGTCAATTTTTAGCTCATCTAATGGAAAGCGGGCGAGATAAGATAATGAGGAATAGCCAGTGCCAAAGTCATCGATGGAAAGGGAGAACCCCTGTTTTTTAATCGCGTTAAGCATTTGAATGGTATGTTCACCATCGCTCATTACGGCGCTTTCAGTCAGCTCAAAGGTAATATCGTTCGGGTTAACGCCTGTGGCTTTACGTAATTTATCGACAAAGGCGATAAGGTTGGGATTGCCAAATTGTTGCGGCGATAAATTAATAGCCACTTTACCGTTTAAGATTCCATGATCTTTCCAAGATTTGACCGTGGTGAAAACCTCGCGCATTACCACTTGGCCTAGCTGTTCGATAAGCCCTGAGCGCTCTGCGACCGGGATAAACTGTGCAGGGCTGATGTAACCTTCGACAGGGTGTTTCCAGCGCACCAGTGCTTCTGCACCATCGATAGCAAAATCTCGTGCGTTGACTTTGGGTTGGTACCAGACTTCCAGACCATTATTTTGCAGTGCTTTTTGTAGTTCAATTTCAAGCCAGAGCTGCATTCTTGCTTCTTTGTTCATTTCCTCACTGAACTTAACTAACCGGTTTCGCCCCCGATTTTTCGCCTCATACATGGCGGTGTCGGCATTTTGCAGCAAAATGCGTGCATCGTTGCCATCGCCTGGGTAGCTAACCATGCCAATGGAGCAGGCAAGGTGTTTACTAAAATGGTGCAGGTCGAAAGGTTGGTTGATCAGGGAAATAATTTGCTGGGCAGTGAGATCGCCAGTACGGGCATGCTCTGGGTTGGGTAGTAGTACGCCAAATTCATCCCCACTGAGGTGGCCGAGAACGGCGTTCTCAGGTAATTGTTGCTTGAGTCGTTGAGAGATCTCTTGCAGCACTCGGTCCCCAATATGATGGCCGAGTGAATCGTTAATGTTCTTGAAGTTATCAATGTCCAAGTAAAGCATCACGAGTGAGGTCTTCTCAGTAATGAGTTGCTCTAAATGGCGGCTGAAGCCGTGTCGATTATAAAGACCAGTGAGTGCATCGGTTTGAACCAGTTGATCTACCTTTTCTTGCTCCATTTTTATTTGCGGTGAATCTTTCTGTGCTTGCAGCAAGAATAACTTCGCTGGAGAGTTTAGTTGGGTAATGTCTGATGCGGTAAGTAAGAGTGCTCGACCCGGATTATTTTCCGTATTGGTGTGGCAGCTTCGCGTTTCACCTTGGCTCAGCTTATTAATTTGGCTGCCAAGTTGGCGCTTGTTCTGACTATCAATGAGTAACCGGCCCAACTCTTCGCCTTTTAGATCGCTTGCTGAGCTAAACCCCAGTAACTCCGCCGCTTTGGGGTTGGCATTAATGATGGTATTTCCTTCAACGATGCAACTGCCATCGGTGATCATTAAATTTAATTGCTGTAATTGGTTCTCCATTTCATGCAATGAATTAACCAGTACTTGCCGCTCAGAGGTGTCGGCACAGTGAAGTACAATATGGCTGATATCACCAGCAGAATTGCGAATGGGCGCAAGGCTGAAATGCATGCTACTGTCATGGCGGTTGTCATTGAGTACTACTTCACTTTCAACGCTCTCCCCATTGAAGGCGCGTTTATAATAAGGGCGCATGGATTGGTAGAAAGCTTGGCCTAGTACATCAACATCATTACGGCCAACCAGCTCATTACGCTCTAATCCACTGACTTCGCAATAGCGGTTATTCACAACCAAATAATCATGGTTAGGATCCAGCACCGCAAAAAGAAACGGGCTGTTGTCAGTCAGTAAAGGGAACCAATAATTGAGTTGCTCTGTTGGCATGGGCGGTAACGTATATCCGTATTTTGCTGCTTAATTGAAAATTAGGCGGCAAGTGTATGTTGTTGGTTACTATAACCCGTGTTTTAATCGCATTTCCAAACTTTGTATAGACAGACGCATTTTTTTTGACTCACGGCATAAAACAGCTGCCTACTCTTGCCATACAATCAGTAGATAGGTGCGACCCATACAGGAAAAAACACAGTGATAGCTCAACTTAGAAAACACTTGGTACAGCATGCTCCGTCAATTTTACGCGTACCAGCAAAGCTGACCCCATTTCCAGTACAAAAGAAAGTCATGCTGGAAGGTTTGGCAATGGTATTCAAAGAAGCCCTTGAAGATGGTGACTTTGAGTTTCTAGAAGATCGCTGGTTAAAGGTTGAAGTGAGAGACTTGAATCTGAAGTGGTTTATTAGCTATCAAGATGAGAAGCTGGTTGTCTCTGAACATATTGAACAAGAAGATGTGAGTTTCAGTGGTGAATGCAATGATCTGGTATTAATTGCAGCACGCAAAGAAGATCCTGATACACTGTTCTTCCAACGTCGTCTTCGGATTGAAGGTGATACCGAGCTTGGCTTGGAAGTGAAAAACCTGATGGACAGTATCGATTTGGATTCACTGCCATCCCCTGTCAAATTTGTATTGCAGCAGTCGGCAGACTTCATTCACAAAGGGATGCAAGCGTCAGCTGAGCAAAAAGAGGTTATGAATGCTCATTAGAACCGAAGCGCCAGCGGATATATTGCCGATTGATGCACTACTGAAATCTGTTTTCGAGACCGACGCAGAAGCTCAACTTGTGATGAAACTGCGAGAAAACGGCAAACGGACATTATCGTTGGTGGCTTGCAGTGATGAGGGGGAAATCCTTGGTCATTTGTTTTTTAGCCCAGTAACCTGTGATGGGGTTGATGATAATTGGCAAGGGCTGGCCCCGCTCGCAATAAAAGCTGAGTACCAGCGTCAAGGCATTGGCCAAGCGTTAATGGAAGAAGCCAAGCTGATGTTAGCCGACTTTGGCTACCCGGTTGTTGTGGTGTTAGGCCATAGTGACTATTACCCGAAGGTGGGTTTTGTTAAGGCCTCCGATCATGGCTTAGCGTCGACTTATCCGGTACCCGATGAAGCATTTATGGTGCTTGAGTTGATCCCGAATACATTAGGTGATCGAACCGGAACAATTGCCTATTGTGAAGAGTTCGCTGATGTGTAAACGTCGTAGATAGGCACTGGCAAAAAATACCACCATTCGGTGGTGTTTTTTATTGGTGGGCAATTCCGTTTAATAATAGATCTGGTAGTATCGCCTCTCAAGAAGCGATACCCAATAGGATATGACTGGATGAAACAGCGTAACTTACAGCTTATGCAGGAGATGGGGCTGACTTACTGGCAGATCCGTAAGCCTGCTTTTTATCCGGACATGGAAATACCAAGCATTGACTTACCTGAGGCGTGTAAACTGCTTTTTGTGTGTGACGATGAGCTAGATGACCATGATAAATGGTTATTTGGTAAAATTCTTAGCAGCATGAAGCTGACAGCAGAACAAGCATTATGTTTACCGCCTTCAGCGATTGAGCAAGTTCGAGAACACCATTTAACCTGGTGTTGGGTGGCAGGCTGTGAATCGCCACACCTTGCGGGTTGTCAGCTATTGACGTCCGTATCGTTAAAACAGATGCATACCAATCCCGCAAGTAAAAAAGCCTTATGGCAGCAGATTTGTTCTTATGACACATAATATTGTTTCACTCGAGCCACATCATTTGGATGATGTTTGGCGTATTGAGCAGGCTGCTCACATGTACCCTTGGGCAGAATCGATGATCCGCAAAGCGCCCAATAAAATTGCGGCCAATTATGGGTTTGAGGTTGATGGTCAATTAGTCGGCTATTGCTTTGGGCAGCTGGTGGCTGGTGAAGCAACATTGCTAAATATCGCCATTGATCCGGCTTTTCAAGGCAAAGGATACGGAAGGTTATTACTGGAAGGATTTCTTTCACAGCTTGAGTCAAAAAATGCCCAAGACGTGTGGTTAGAAGTGAGAGCCAGCAATCAGCGTGCTTATCAATTGTATGAAGCTTTAGGTTTCAATGAAATAAACCGCCGTGAAGGCTATTACCCTGGGCCAAATGGCCGTGAAGATGCCCTGATCATGACTTACATGATGATGTAGGCGGGCGGTTTAAGCTATTTTACGCTGCTGCCTAGGGTGTTAGCACTGTCTCTTTGGCTGGCGTTTGCGTATAATTCCGCCATCTTTGGGCTCAGTACCCTGAAAAATAAATTGGAACCTGCCGCTGTGCTATGCACATGGCTGTCACGGGTTCAATCAATGAAATCTCTCACAGGATTATCAACGCTATGTCTTTTCTATCTGAAGTGAACAAACGTCGTACGTTTGCTATCATTTCTCACCCGGATGCGGGTAAAACAACCATTACTGAAAAAGTTTTGTTATTCGGAAACGCAATCCAGAAAGCCGGCACGGTTAAAGGCCGTGGCTCAAACCAGCATGCTAAGTCTGACTGGATGGAAATGGAAAAAGAGCGTGGTATTTCGGTAACAACCTCGGTAATGCAGTTCCCATACAATGATTGTTTGGTAAACCTGCTTGATACTCCAGGGCACGAAGACTTTTCGGAAGATACCTACCGTACACTAACGGCGGTTGATTCATGCTTGATGGTTATCGATGCAGCAAAAGGTGTCGAAGATCGTACCCGTAAGTTGATGGAAGTTACCCGTCTACGTGATACGCCAATTGTCACTTTCATGAACAAATTAGACCGCGACGTACGTGATCCAATGGAAGTATTAGATGAAGTTGAAAGCGAGCTAGGCATGGCTTGTGCGCCAATTTCATGGCCAATTGGTTGTGGTAAAGAGTTTAAAGGTGTTTACCACATTCATCGCGATGAAACGATCTTGTATGAATCTGGCCATGGTCACGAGATCCAAGAAGTACGTATTATCAAAGGCCTTGATAACCCTGAGCTTGATGTTGCTGTTGGTGAAGATCTCGCGGCAAGCGTACGTGATGAGCTAGAGCTTGTGATTGGCGCTTGCCCTGAGTTCGATCTGGATCTTTTCTTAGCGGGTGAATTAACCCCTGTTTACTTTGGTACTGCACTGGGTAACTTTGGTGTTGATCACATGCTCGATGGCCTTACAAAATGGGCGCCAGCACCACAAACACGTAAAGCAAACGAGCGTGATGTTGAAGCGGCAGAAGAGAAATTCTCTGGCTTTGTTTTCAAAATCCAAGCAAACATGGATCCTAAGCACCGTGACCGTATCGCCTTCATGCGTATTGTGTCAGGTACTTATACCCAAGGTATGAAGATGAACCACGTTCGTACTGGCAAAAATGTCAGTATTTCGGACGCGGTAACCTTTATGGCAGGCGACCGTACACGTGCAGAGCAGGCTTTTGCGGGTGACATTATTGGTTTACATAACCACGGTAAAATCCAGATTGGTGACACATTTACCCAAGGTGAGAGCCTGAAGTTTGCAGGGATCCCTAACTTTGCGCCGGAGCTATTCCGTCGTATTCGCCTGAAAGATCCACTGAAGCAAAAACAGCTGCTTAAAGGTCTAGTACAGCTATCTGAAGAAGGTGCTGTTCAGGTCTTCCGCCCATTACAAAACAATGATCTTATCGTTGGTGCGGTAGGTGTGCTTCAGTTTGACGTGGTTGTTGCTCGCTTGAAAGCGGAATATAACGTTGAAGCTATTTACGAAGGCGTTAACGTTGCAACTGCTCGTTGGGTTGAGTGCGGTGATGCGAAGAAGCTGGAAGAATTTAAGCGCAAGAGTCAGTCTAACCTCGCACTAGATGGTGGTGATAACCTAAGTTACATCGCGCCTACCATGGTTAACCTGAACCTCGCGAAAGAGCGTTTCCCTGAAGTCGACTTCCGTGCCACTCGTGAGCACTAATCGCTTTCAGTGAAATCCTGAGCATTGATAGAGCCGTCACATTTGTGGCGGCTTTTTTTATTCTTTTGTGAGGTGCCAGCAACTCCTTTCAGTTTAAGTCTATTATTCTGGTTGATGCATATCAGTGCTGCGCATGGTGATTGTGATTTTTGCCATTGCATATAGTTTCGACAAGGAAGAGCAGGAGTGGATAGGATGATGGAGTTAGCATATGGTAACGAGGTTTATACATGGCCGGGAGAATCCTTTCCGTTAGGTGCATCCGTTAAGGGGGCGGGGGTAAACTTCAGCTTGTACTCAAAAGATGCCACACGCGTCACCCTTCACCTCTTTACCAGTGCTGATGCAGCCAGCCCACAGCATTCTTTCGAATTGAACCCATCGATACATAAGCGTGGCCATTATTGGTTTATTTTTGTGGCGAATATTGGTCACGGGCAAGTTTATGGCTTTCAAGTCGATGGACCATGGATACCGGAAAAAGGTCTTCGATTCGATAAAGATAAAGTGTTGATAGACCCTTATAGCCAAGCAATTTGTTTTGGACGCAATTACAGCCGAGACAGAGCGATAGGCAAAGGGCGTAACATGGATGCCAGCATGAAAAGCATGGTGGTCGATCACTCAGATTTTGATTGGCAAGATGTGCTAGCCCCTCGCCATTCGCTCAATGATACGGTGATTTATGAAATGCACGTTGGGGGATTTACCAAGCATCCCACATCGGGGGTCGAGAGTAGTAAAAAAGGCACCTTTGCAGGGATCATCGAAAAAATTCCTTACCTTAAGTCAATGGGGATCACTGCGGTTGAATTGATGCCAGTGCAGCAATTTGATGTCAGTGATGCACCTGAAGGGCGGCAAAACTATTGGGGGTACAGCCCAATCAACTTTTTTGCCGTTCATGCAGGCTACAGCGTTGAAAATGATCCGCTAGCAGCAATCAATGAATTTAAAACTTTGGTGAGAGAGCTCCATCGTGCGGACATTGAAGTCATTTTAGATGTGGTGTTCAACCATACGGCGGAAGGTGATGAGCAAGGACCAACATTCTGTTTTAAAGGGTTACAGAATGGCGCTTATTACATTACCGATAAAGAAAACGGACACTATGCGAATTACAGCGGTTGTGGCAATACCTGTAATGCGAATCATAGCGTGTTGCGGCGTATGATTATGGATGCATTGCATTTTTGGGTGACAGAAATGCATGTTGATGGTTTTCGGTTTGATTTGGCTTCGGTATTAGCCCGAGATAGCGCTGGGCAGCCAATGAAAGAGCCTCCGTTGCTATGGACCATCGACACCGATCCTATCTTATGTAGTACAAAGATCATTGCTGAGGCGTGGGATGCGGCAGGGTTGTATCAGGTCGGCTCATTCATTGGCGATCGCTGGAATGAATGGAATGGAAAGTATCGCGATGATATCCGTGCTTTTTGGCGAGGGGATAGTGGTACAGTCAGCCGTTTTGCCTCGCGGATCCTTGGTTCGCCTGATATTTATTGTGGTCGTCATCACTCCCCGCATCGCTCGGTTAATTTTGTTACCGCCCATGATGGCTTTACATTAAATGATCTGGTGAGTTATAGCGAAAAACATAATCTTGCAAATGGTGAAGGCAATAATGACGGCGATAACCATAATATATCCAGCAATTATGGGGTAGAGGGGCCGACAGTCACCAAGGAAATCGAAGAGCTTCGAAACCGGCAGTGCAAAAATATGCTGACAACACTGTTTTTGTCACTCGGCACACCCATGTTGAACATGGGGGATGAAGTTCGACGTACCCAGCAAGGCAACAATAATGCTTATTGCCAAGACAATGAGATCAGCTGGTTTGATTGGAGCTTACTTGATAAGCACCCAGACATGTTGCGTTTTGTGACGCAATTAAGCCAACTACGCCGTTCGGAACCTACCCTTGATTGGAATATGCATATTTCACTGAGCTCGGTGGTCGAAGAGGTCAGTATTCGCTGGCATGGGCTGACACCCGAACAACCTGATTGGTCTGATGAATCACATTCGTTAGCACTGACCGTTAATCATCCTATTACTCAGGATGAATTGTATGTGGTATGTAATGCTTATTGGGATCCACTTGAGTTCACCTTACCCAGCAGGCAGTGCAGTGAATGGCACTTGTTGGTGAATACAGCGAAACGATCACCTTATGATATTTATCATTCTAATGATGCGCCTGTTTATCCACATGATACCATTCTAGTGACAGGACGTAGTATGATCGTCATGGTCGCTAAATCGATGCAGGAGTAAGGTATGTTGGTAACGGTAAAAAAGTGGGTTGCGGCATATGACCGCTGGTGTGAACGAATGGGGTTTGTGCCAGAGAACCGTCGTTGCTGTGCGCCTGTTCGCTATGATAATGATGATGCCCGCCACCCGAAGAACCGTGCGAAGTCGTTAGCACATTCAACATGTAACAAAATAGATGCTGATTGACAGTCATTGCCATTTTGATTTTCCACCTTTCTGCGATGACCCAAAGGCGTATTTAACCTTGGCGYAAGAGGCTGGCGTCGGCATTGTTGTGGTTCCTGCTGTCGGTGAGCGTAATTGGCAGGCGATCCGCCAGTTGAGTGCTGTGTTCGACAATATTTATTATGCGCTGGGGTTGCACCCTTTTTTTAGCGCAGAGCATACAGAGAACGCCATTGCTCGGTTGACCTCAGAGCTTGCTGTTGAATCAGAACTGAGAGAAAAAAAGGCCTCTCGGTGCGTAGCTGTTGGCGAATGTGGTCTAGACTTTGCCATTACGGATGCTAATCGAAATCAACAGATTTCGTTACTAACTCAACAGTTGGTGCTGGCTAATGAACATAACTTACCCATTATTCTTCATTGTCGAAAAGCCTTCCCTGAGTTAATGCGTGTTTTGAGGCAAAACCCACCGATTGCCGGTGGGGTATACCACGCTTTTAGTGGCAGCTACCCGCAAGCAAGGCAGCTTATTGATCTAGGTATCAAAATTGGTGTCGGTGGAACGATTACATATCGCAGAGCCAATAAAACACGTAATACAATAGCGGCATTGCCTTTGGCAACACTTTTGCTGGAAACGGATGCGCCGGATATGCCGATATCAGGGCTTCAAGGGGAGCCTAATCGACCAGACCGACTTGCTAATGTTATGCAGGAACTTGCAGTTATTAGAGTGGAAAGTGAGCAGGAAATTGAGCGGGTTATCACCTTAACCACAGCTGAACTTTTTGGTATTTCGTTGTGAACCTAAGTCACAATAAAAACGATTGCGCGAAACGGTTGCGTTAAGCGTTTTCCTTTTTGTGATTCATGTCACAAATGAGATTGAACTTTTACTCTGTCTCTCTAAAAACTGTGATTTCTGCATTACTTTATCCGTCTCAGCATGGGTATAATGCGCCGGACTCTTAATGAGCCGAATTGTCGAGACGCCAAAAAACTTAACTAAAGGGAAGCCATAAACCATGAGCCTGTTTATGAGCCTGGTTGGGATGGTTGTGTTGCTAGGTCTAGCAGTACTACTATCTGATAACCGTAAAGCTATTAATCTACGTACTGTTGGTGGCGCATTTGCTATCCAATTCTGTTTAGGTGCATTTGTTCTTTATGTACCAGTTGGTCGTGACGTGCTGTACGGTATGTCAACGGCTGTTTCCAACGTTATCGCTTACGGTAACGATGGTATTAACTTCCTATTTGGTGGTCTGACTTCAGACACTATGTTTGAAGTGTTTGGTGGTGGCGGTTTCGTCTTCGCCTTACGTGTACTACCTGTAATTGTTTTCTTCTCTGCATTAATCAGCGTACTTTACTACCTAGGCATTATGCAGGTTGTAATCAATGTACTTGGTGGTGGTCTGCAGAAAGCACTAGGTACGTCTCGCGCGGAATCTATGTCTGCAACAGCTAACATCTTCGTTGGTCAAACGGAAGCACCATTGGTGATTCGTCCGTTCGTACCAAAAATGACTCAGTCTGAGCTGTTTGCAGTAATGTGTGGTGGTCTAGCGTCTGTTGCTGGTGGTGTACTTGCAGGTTACGCATCAATGGGTGTTCCTCTAGAGTACCTAATTGCCGCATCATTCATGGCAGCACCGGGTGGTCTTCTATTTGCTAAGATCATCAAGCCTGAAACTGAAGAAGCTGTTGAACAGTTTGCTGGCGATGCTGACGATGCTGACGACAAACCAGCGAACGTTATCGATGCTGCGGCTGCAGGTGCTTCATCTGGTATGCAGCTTGCGCTAAACGTTGGTGCAATGCTACTAGCATTCATCGGTTTGATTGCCCTAGTGAACGGTATCCTTGGTGGCATTGGTGGTTGGTTCGGTATGCCTGAACTAACACTAGAATTTATCCTTGGTTACGTATTCTCACCACTTGCATTCCTAATCGGTGTGCCTTGGTCTGAAGCAACTATTGCTGGTTCATTCATTGGTCAGAAACTGGTAGTTAACGAATTCGTTGCTTACCTAAACTTTGCACCATACCTAGCTGAAGGTGCTGAAGTTGTACTTTCACCGAAGACTGAAGCTATCATCTCGTTCGCTCTATGTGGTTTCGCTAACCTGTCATCAGTAGCTATCCTACTGGGTGGTCTAGGTGGCCTAGCACCGAGTCGTCGTCATGAGATTGCTCAATTTGGTATGAAGGCTGTTGCCGCAGGTACGCTTTCTAACCTAATGTCTGCAACAATTGCTGGTCTATTCGTTACGCTTAACGCAATGTAATCAGCCGACGTAAGTCGATGAAAAACGCCACAGCTTTGCTGTGGCGTTTTTGTATGTAACTTTCAAACTAAACTTCCTGCACTTTATTCTTTATAACGCAAATCACTCTTCCTTCCCCCCGGTTAGCTCCCTTATTGGCATCAACAGATAGGGTAAACGTTAACGCTTGTTGTTTTAATTTATGCCATAAAATCGATTGCGCTCCAATTTCTGCCATTCTGGTTTGTTAGCATGTGGTTTATACCATTAAGAGCAACAGGCGACGTAAGGCAGACTACACTTTCTCTTGTGCGAAAAACGTTTGAGAGAATGATTATGAATGAAGTCATATTGGCACTGTTCGCTGGGTTTATTGTTGGCGTGTTATTTTCAGCGCTGAAGCTACCTATCCCTGCGCCACCAGTATTGTCTGGCGTCATGGGGATTGTTGGGGTTTATGGTGGGGGTATTGCTTACCAATGGATCGTAGAGCGTTTTTTTAGCTGACTCAAACGATTTATAGCTCATGAATTGGCCGATGATGTTTTTCGTTACGTCAACACATTGTCCACACTGAGAAACGTAACTTTCATGGTGGTGGGTATGTTCGCTTGGTATTATAGACCCGCACCATCACAAACTGATTAACGCTGTTTCAGTCAATACCGTCATGGTGTTACCTATCGCTAGGCAGGCTGAAATAGCATAACGGCTGGGAAGAGCAATCCGCTCTTTCCAAGCGGTGAAATGGAAATCAATCAGGTTAACGATCTCGCATTGTTTACCTGAGTCTTCAAGGAATCAAGTCCGTAATACCCTGTCGGGCATGTGTCAGGCATGGGTATAACTGTTCGCGTAGCGGGCCGTTTGGCGGTGGCGCACAAGACTGCCGTCAAGCGTATGGAACAGTTCTATAAAGCTTGGTAGAAAATAACTGGACTGGAGATAGTCATGAGCGATTTAAAAGCTGCTGCACTTCGTGCACTTCAACTAATGGATCTTACAACTCTTAACGATGACGACACTGACGCAAAAGTGATCGAGTTATGTAAGAACGCAAAAACAGCTGTAGGTAACACAGCAGCAGTATGTATCTACCCACGTTTTGTTCCTGTTGCTAAGAAGCAACTGCGTGAGCAAGGTACACCAGAAGTTCGCATTGCAACCGTTACTAACTTCCCGCACGGTAACGACGACATTGAAATCGCAGTTGCAGAAACTAAAGCAGCAGTTGCTTACGGTGCTGACGAAGTTGACGTGGTTTTCCCGTACCGCGCACTAATGGCTGGCAACGAAGAAGTTGGTTTCGAGCTAGTTAAGCAGTGTAAAGCAGCGTGTGGCGATATCCTGTTGAAAGTGATCATCGAGACAGGCGAGCTGAAAACTGAAGCTCTAATCAAGAAAGCATCTGAGCTATCAATCAAAGCTGGTGCAGACTTCATCAAGACTTCAACGGGTAAAGTGCCTGTAAACGCGACACCTGAGTTCGCTGAAATCATGCTTAACGTGATCAAAGAGATGGACGTTGCTAAAACAGTTGGTTTTAAACCTGCTGGTGGCGTACGTACCGCTGAAGATGCACAGCAATACCTAGATATGGCTGACCGTATTCTAGGCGCCGAATGGGCTGACAACATGCACTACCGCTTCGGTGCTTCAAGCTTACTTGCTAACCTACTTCACACATTGGGTGAAGGCGAAAAAGCAGCTGAAGGCGGCTACTAATTCTTTCCTATAAGGTGGCCAATTGGTCGCCTTATTTTTAATTACCTGTGACTCTTTACTGTTTGGTTCTTGCCTAGGTTGCTTTATGCAGCATATGGGGCGGCTGCCCTGTACCCGAGAATCAGATCTATTGCCGAATAATCGTTTTAAATCGGGCAACTTCATCAAGTAAACGGTCATTACTCTACACTAGAATTTACTGGGGAATACCATGTATTTACCACAAGAAATCATCCGCAAAAAACGTGACAACATTGAACTAAGCGCCGAAGAAATTAATTTTTTCATTCAAGGCATTGCCAAAGACACTGTGTCTGAAGGTCAGATAGCAGCGTTTGCTATGGCTATCTACTTCAATGATATGACCATGGACGAGCGTGTTGCATTGACATGCGCCATGCGTGATTCAGGCATGGTTATTGACTGGAGCCACATGAACTTTGATGGCCCAATTGTTGATAAGCACTCTACAGGTGGTGTTGGTGATGTAACCTCATTAATGCTTGGCCCAATGGTGGCTGCATGTGGCGGTTATGTGCCGATGATTTCAGGCCGTGGTCTAGGTCACACGGGCGGCACGCTCGATAAGCTAGAATCAATTCCGGGTTACAACATTACGCCAACCAACGAAGTGTTCGGCCAAGTTACCAAAGACGCAGGTGTTGCCATTATTGGTCAAACGGGCGACTTAGCGCCGGCTGACAAGCGTGTTTATGCCACCCGTGATGTGACAGCAACGGTTGATAATATCTCTTTGATCACTGCATCGATTTTATCGAAGAAACTTGCAGCTGGCCTTGGCTCGTTAGTTATGGATGTAAAAGTCGGTTCTGGTGCTTTCATGCCAACTTACGAAGCGTCTGAAGAACTCGCTAAGTCTATTGTTGCAGTCGCGAATGGTGCGGGCACAAAAACAACCGCATTGCTTACCGATATGAATCAGGTATTGGCATCAACTGCGGGTAATGCACTCGAAGTACGTGAAGCCGTGCAATTCCTAACCGGTGAATACCGCAACCCTCGCTTATTTGAAGTGACCATGGCATTGTGTGCCGAAATGTTGGTAAACAGTGGGTTAGCGGCGGATATCGAGCAAGCACGCGAGAAGCTTCAGGCAGTACTAGACAACGGTAAAGCCGCAGAGAGTTTCGGTAAGATGGTTGCTGGCCTTGGCGGCCCTGCAGATTTCATGGAAAACTACGATAACTACCTAGAGAAAGCTGAACTGGTTAAGCCTGTTTATGCTGAAACCACAGGTTATGCCTTTGCGATGGATACCCGAGCGTTAGGTATGGCGGTTGTTGGTATGGGTGGTGGCCGTCGTGTTGCAGCAGATACTATCGACTATGCCGTAGGTTTGAGCGACATGATTCGCCTTGGCGAAGAGGCCAATGCTGACAAGCCACTGGCAGTGATCCACGCGCGTAATGAATCACAGTGGGAAGACGCTGCGAAAGCTGTACGTGCTGCAATTACTGTGTCTAACGAAAAGCCAGAGCCGACACCTGAAGTTTACCGTCGTGTTCGCCCTGAAGATGTTTAATGGAGTCAAAATGAAACGTTCTATTATCTTAGTACTTGATTCATTTGGTATTGGTGCTACGGAAGATGCCGTTAAATTCGGTGATGTAGGCTCAAATACCCTAGGCCATATAGCACAGGCTTGTGCACGTGGTGAAGCAGATAACGGTCAGCGTAGTGGCTTGTTGCATTTACCTAACCTGAATAAGTTAGGTTTGGGTAAAGCGTGTGAAGAGTCTTCCGGCTATTTCCCTGAAGGCCTTGATCCTAACGCCGAAATTACGGGTGCATACGGACACGCTGCTGAATTGTCTTCAGGCAAAGATACACCGTCAGGCCACTGGGAAATGGCTGGGGTACCGGTGTTATTTGATTGGGGTTACTTTACCGATCACAGCAACAGCTTTCCGCAGGAGTTGACTGATCGCATTCTAAAGCGTGCGAACCTTTCAGGTTTCCTAGGCAACTGCCATGCGTCGGGTACTCAAGTACTGGATGATCTTGGTGAAGAGCACATGAAGACGGGCATGCCTATCTTCTATACCTCTGCCGATTCGGTGTTCCAGATCGCTTGCCATGAAGAAACATTCGGTCTCGACAACCTACTTGAGCTTTGCCAAATTGCACGCGAAGAGTTGGAAGATTACAACATTGGCCGTGTTATTGCGCGCCCGTTTATTGGGCCGGGTAAAGGTCAGTTTGAGCGAACGGGTAACCGTCGCGATTTGTCGGTTGAGCCACCAGCAACAACAGTGCTGCAGAAGCTTGTTGATGAAAAAAATGGTGAAGTAATTTCTATCGGTAAGATCTCTGACATCTACGCGGGCTGTGGTATTACTCAGAAAGTTAAAGCAACTGGGATCCCGGCACTGTTTGAAGCGACATTAGAGCAGATCAAAACCGCAGGTGATAACAGCATTGTTTTCACTAACTTTGTTGATTTCGATTCGGCCTATGGCCACCGTCGTGATGTGGCGGGCTATGCTGCGGCACTTGAGTACTTTGATAAGCGTTTACCTGAGATCATTGAACTGCTACAGGAAGACGATGTATTGATCATGGCTGCAGATCACGGTTGTGATCCAACATGGGAAGGTACTGATCACACTCGTGAACATATCCCTGTGTTAGTAACGGGCCCTAAAATAAAAGCGGGTTCATTAGGCCGTCGCGACACGTTTGCGGATATTGGCCAGAGCTTGGCTGAGTACTTCGGTACTTCTGATATGGAATACGGAAAGTCATTCCTATAAAAACAAGAAGCAAGTAGGCGATGGCTAACTGCTTTAACGACTTTATTGATAGTGTTTCGGTCTATATTTGTTTTAGATCGAAGCAGTATTTACAAGACTTGATTACATTGAGTTGGTATTGCACAACAACCAACAAATGATAGAAGGGAAATAACGATGGCGACTCCTCACATTAATGCTGAAATGGGTGACTTTGCAGACGTAGTACTGATGCCTGGTGATCCATTACGTGCTAAATACATTGCAGAAACGTTCTTAGATGATGCAAAAGAAGTGTGTAATGTACGTAGTATGTTTGGTTATACCGGTACTTATAAAGGTCGTAAGATCTCTGTAATGGGCCACGGTATGGGTATTCCTTCATGTTCAATCTATGCAACTGAGCTAATTAAAGATTTCGGCGTGAAGAAAATCATCCGTGTTGGTAGCTGTGGTGCGGTACGTGATGATGTAAACCTACGTGATGTTGTGATCGGTATGGGCGCATCGACTGACTCTAAAGTAAACCGTATTCGTTTTAACGATCACGATTTTGCAGCACTGGCAGATTACGGCATGGTACAAAACGCCGTTGATGCAGCGAAAGCAAAAGGCGTTGACGTAAAAGTGGGTAACATCTTCTCTGCTGATCTGTTCTACAGCCCTGACTTCGAATTCTTCAAAACCATGAAGAAATACGGCATTGTTGGTGTTGAAATGGAAGCGGCTGGTATCTACGGCCTGGCAGCAGAGTTCGGTGCTAAAGCCCTGACTATCTGTACTGTTTCAGACCATATCTTGCGCGGTGAAGCGACGACATCTGAAGAGCGTCAGCTAACGTTCAACGAAATGATGGAAATCGCATTAGAATCTGTTCTGCTTGGTGATGCTGAAGAAGCATAAGCGAACGTTTAGAATTAGAAAGGGCTTGCCGTTAGGCAAGCCCTTTTTTTATGGGCTATCCGCCCAAAATCAGTCTTTCGAGTTGGCGGTCAGTAAAAACGGGAAATGCCAAATATCTTTACGACGACCAAACGTTAAGGCCAGTAAAAAACCAATCCCAAGCGCACTGACGATCAAGCCGCGTATCACGTTGGTCATGTAGTCAATATCGCTGTGCGTTTTGTTGACGACTTTATTGTGCTCAAGGGTGATCCGAAGAAAGCCAACTACTTGCCCTGCAGATTTGATTGGCTCGATCAGTTGCTGCCGGCCATAGCTAGCTACAGACAAGGGGGTCGACATGCCCGTGACTTGCTCGAGTGGCATCGCATCTACCGTTTTGGCAAATGTTACTCCTTCAACATCGTAGATGGTCGCATCTAAGATCAAAGGCTCTGAAGATAGCTGCTGAACAAGCTCTTGCAGGCTATCTTGTTTTTTATCGACTAAATCGCTGGCTGCTGTATTAGCGGCCTGACGAACCAAGAGGCGCGACAGCTGCTGAGTTTGTTCGCTAAGACTTCGGTAGTTACGCTGGGTGATATCTGAGCCGTACTCAAGCATGGCAATGATCGCGGCAAAACAACTTACGAGTACCGTAAATTGCCACAGTCGTTGAAAGCGTGTTTTTTTTAATTTCATGATTTCATGATTTCAGGCTAAGTTTTAGGTTCAAAATGCATATTGAGGCTTGCCCTATGATTTTGCAATAGGGTAGTTTTAATGCATAACTCTAACACGGATGTCTATATAGTGCTTAAAATCAGAAAACATACTTCACTACTTCAGTCTTACCCTGAGGTTGTCAACGCCACCAATTATGAGAGAAGCCAGTCAACGACACTGATTTACGGTGCCGCGATAAGTGTTGATGTGGTCGCTCACATTGAACATGCCTTAGGCGAACGATTACTTCTGACTGCTGCGTGGAAGGTTGGTGAGTACGATTGTTTGCTAGTAAAGAACCCTTTTTCATCCCAGCTTGAACAATGTGTGACGCATTACCAGCTTGATATTGCTGATATTCGTGAGATCCCCAATTTGTCGGAGCCAGGTTTAGTCGTCATGGACATGGACTCAACGGCGATTCAGATCGAATGTATTGATGAAATAGCGAAACTGGCGGGTGTGGGTGAACAGGTCGCAGAGGTTACTGAACGTGCTATGCAAGGAGAGCTCGATTTTGAAGAGAGCTTAAGGCAGCGCGTCGCGACACTTGAAGGCGCTGATGAGTCGATTCTTGAGTCGGTACGGGCTAGCTTGCCGATGATGCCTGAATTGCGTGAGTTAGTGGCAACGTTACATCACTATGGCTGGAAAGCGGCGATCGCCTCAGGTGGATTCACCTATTTTTCGGACTATTTGAAACAAGAACTCAACTTGGTTGATGCTCGCTCTAATACTCTTGAAATTATAAATGGCAAGCTAACGGGGAAAGTATTGGGTGATGTGGTTGATGCCAATGCGAAGGCTGAGATATTACAAGCGCTTGCTGAGCAGTATGATATTGCCTATCACAATACTATTGCCGTAGGGGATGGTGCCAACGACTTAGCGATGATCAAAGCGGCAGGGCTAGGGGTTGCATACCATGCGAAACCAAAAGTGGAAGCGGAGGCACCTGTTGCTGTCAGGTATGCTGACTTGGGGGCGGTGATTTGCCTGCTTTCGGCTTCATTGTTGCCGCAAAAGTTGAACTGGTAAGCTCAGAACCCTAGCGATTATTTTATTTCCAACCGAACCTGCACTTCATCGGTAATATCGTGAAGTTCACCACAACCGATAAGCGCGCTGAGTTCTTCTTCTAGCGCCCTTGCCCGATGCAATGTCATACGGGCAAGTTCACCTAGATCTTTGCTGATTAAAGCGGTGATAGGGCTTAGTACAGGCACTGCCGTGATACGAATAGCCATGAACTCACCGTGCTTTTTCGCGTTTTTGATGAAGTTAATTCTGTCATCAATACAGTTGAATTCATCAATAAGTTTACTGTCGATACGGCGAACGTTAGTGCCTTTTCGTTGTACCCAGAGGTAAAGCTCATGCGCATGCGGTTGGTGAATATCGACAGGTCGCATGGTTTCAGCCAGTAAGCGTTTTAAGCGGTTTTTAAATAGGGGCTCCAGTGACAGTTGTCCCTCTCCCCCGATTTGATTAAATAGCCGTGCCATGGGGGTGAGTGGGAAGTTACAGCCCACCGCTTTTATTTTGATTTTATGATCAACCTTTTCACCGAAGTACGGAATACTATTCAAGCGATTCAGTAGCATTTGGTGCATGGCCATGAGCAACTCACCCGTAGGCAGTTTTTCTTCCGTTATGACCAATTTATTTTCATTGTGCTGAATGAGTTTACGTAAAAATTGCTCACCTTGCAGGGCTTGAGGGCCGTCCCCCATTGTCAGTTGGATCGTTCCGTTGCTTGGGCTAACGCGAATAACTTTGTAAGGAACTTGGCCTAATACCGTTTTTTTATCGAGTTTTTCTAGCTGTGGGAATGAAATCGACACAGCATCGTCGCGGCAAACCGGTAAAGGGGTTTCAAGGTGGATATTAAGTCCTCGTGCAGAGAAATCGAGGGTCTTTCCCTTTATGGGATCATGCTGTGGGTGGTGGCACTCAACCTCGGTATCTAATAAAAAGCGCGCTTCACTGCGTTGAGGTTTGGGATCGAAGTAAATGGCTTTCGCTGAAGCGATTGGATTACGCTGGTGGCGGAAGGCCTGCAGGGCTTTGCCTGAGAGCTGTGGTTTAATGGTTAAGCGGTAATCTTGATTTGCCTGAGGGTTGGTCAGATCTTGCAATAACCCTATATGCGTCAGTGAGCTCATTTGTTCGATCATTTCCGGCGCAATATCTTTTAGTCGTTCAATGTCATCTTGTTCGATGGGCTGAATCGTTAGCCTGCTGACCCGCCAACTGCTGCGCGGCGCACCGATATGCCAAAAGAGGTTACGCTGCTCAATGGTCATTTCAGGCAGGGCGGCAGAGTAGAAGTAAGACTTGCTGTCATGATCGTGGCTAAAGCTATAAATCAACGTGCTGCCTTGTTTTATTCCCGCTTTACCCAAGCTTGCCATTCTGTCTTTTGACAGTAGATGGTTAATGACGGGTTGATTACGCTCATCATGCCAATTATCCCAAAGATGGCGATTGTGTTTAGTTAATAAGCTGTATTTCAGTGTTGAGCCAGAAAAGAACAGTGGCATTGAAGCGCTGTGCTTTAAAAAGCAATGCTCGTAGCCTTTGGTTCGGGTTTGAATGACCTTATCTTCGTGGTTCTTTTTGGCTTTATAGTTAGAGGCCTTCAAGCTTTGGTCAATGGCAGATTTGATTAAGGCGTTCTCACTGATGATTTTTAACCTAAGCCACTTAAAGCTGTCATTGTCTTTATTTTCATCAATACCGAGAATGCGGTAGCGTACCCCTTGGTTAAGGCGTGGTTCGCTGAGTACATCGGCCATTTTAGGGAAGCGAGCCGTAACGGTCATCCCCAGGTTATATTTAAAGGCGGCAGGCACTTTAAATTTAGCCCCAGAATATGATAAATCCGACGTCATACCATTGACGACCTGATTGAAGGGCAGCTCTAGATTTACCTGAGTGGCTAGTTGTAATCGGTTCTCGTCACGAGTGAGATAATGGCCAAAGCGGATAATTGGGGCGTCGAATTGGGTGTCTCGCTGTTCAGCTTGCGCTTCTTTTAGTGGTTGTTGCTTTTGCTGCTGATGCAGTACTCGAAAATTATTACGAGTATTCATTAACGCTTCATAGAGCCCAAGGCGGAATTTCCCCCCAAAGATTTTGATGCGCTTGTGGTAAGTGTTGATGGCGACATCATCAAGCCAATGAGTCAATCCGTCTAGTTCGTAAGGGCGGCACTCACCTTTTACTCGCCCTCGAAGATCGACGACCTGTCGACAAGGCGTCATGATCCGATGAAGCTCCATTTTGATTTTAAGCTTCGTGGGCCCGCTTTCATCTGCAGTAAACATTTGAAAAACATCATCAAAATCTGCACTGTCATAAACTGGGATCAGCTTTTCAATTAAGCCTTTATGGTCGTCAAGCAACATAGTTATTTTTTATTTGTGAGTGCGTAGTTTATTATCTGTATTTTGCAGTAAAAACTTGAGTCTGTAACCCTAAGGCATCATTAATTTTACGCTAAATGATATCCCAGCTGGGAATTTAACTATTTTGCTTATATTCAAGGTGAAACATGGCCAAAACTAAGCGGGCATACGTATGCAGTGACTGCGGTGCAGATTTTCCTCGCTGGCAGGGGCAGTGCAGTGCCTGTGCGGCGTGGAATACAATAACCGAATTTACGGTACCTAAGACCCGCGCCGCTGTTGGTGTCGCCGGGGTGTCGGCCGCGAACAGCTATGCTGGTGCTGCAACGAAAGTTCAAAAGCTATCTGAAGTTGAAAATAAAGACGTCCCACGTTTTGCTTCTGGTATTTCTGAACTCGACCGTGTGTTCGGTGGGGGCATTGTGCCAGGTTCGGTACTGTTACTGTGCGGTGATCCTGGGGCGGGTAAGTCGACATTATTACTTCAAAGTATCGGTGCTGTGGCTGCAACTAAGTCGTCGTTGTATGTTTCGGGGGAAGAGTCGATTAATCAGATCTCCCAACGAGCCCAGCGTCTAGGCATACAAAACCTCGATAATATTAATGTGGTGGCAGAAACCTCGGTTGAGCAAGTGATCAGCCACATTTCGGCTCAAAAAGCCGAGTTTGTGATCATCGATTCAATCCAGACCATGACCGTTGCTCATAATGACTCTGCCGCCGGTAGCCCAAGCCAAGTTAAAGAATCTGCGGCCGCGTTAACCCGTTTTGCAAAAACAGAAGGGGTAACGTTCATGATTGTTGGTCACATTAACAAAGACTCGAACGTGGCAGGCCCCATGCAGCTGATCCACATTGTGGATGGCTTATTTGCCTTGTCTTCCACCGCAGATGAAAAATTCAGGGTACTACGGACGTCAAAAAACCGTTTTGGAGCTGATTCGGAGTCGTGCTTCTTTGCGATGACCGAAGCCGGCATGAAGCAAGTTAAAAACCCTTCTGCCTTGTTCCTTAGTCGATCAGACAAGAACCATGCAGGCTCGGCCTGTACCACGCTTTGGGAAGGCACCAGGCCGTTGCTTGTCGAGATCCAAGCATTATGTAATAACTCAGTGACCGAAAACCCGCGCCGTCTAACCGTGGGTTATGACTCAAACCGATTGGCAATGTCGATAGCGGTATTAGCGCGTCATGGCGGGGTGATGTTGTCTGACATGGATATCTTTGTGAACTGTGTAGGCGGCATTAAAATTGAAGAAACCTCTGCAGACTTAGCCGTACTGTTATCTATTTTTTCTAGCTTTAAAAATGCACCTATTCCGCAAGATGTATTGGTGTTTGGTGAAATTGGCCTAAATGCCGATATTCGTCCGGCAGCCAATGGCGTCGAACGGATCAAGGAAGCGGCTAAGCAAGGGTTTACCCGAGCGATTGTGCCAAAAGCCAATGCGAGCCGTAAAATTAATGGCATTGAAATCATCGCTGTTGAAGATCTGCAAGAAGCATTAACCGCGTTTGAGCAGGTGGCGTTATAGTGACGATTAACCCAAAGGTTAATCGTAGGAACAGCGGATGGCAGTCGATATAATTGATACCATGAAAAAGGGCTGCCATTGGCAGCCCTTTGAGTATCAGTCTTGCAGTGGCGACATTACTTCGTAATACGCTTGTACTTGATACGGTGTGGCTCAGCTGCTTGCGCGCCCAGTGTTTTCTTCAACCAATCTGTGTATTCGGTGTAGTTACCTTCAAAGAAGTTAACCTGACCTTCATCACGGTAGTCAAGAATGTGGGTCGCGATACGGTCAAGGAACCAACGGTCGTGCGAGATAACCATGGCACAACCAGGGAACTCAAGCAGTGCTTCTTCAAGTGCTCGCAGTGTTTCAACGTCAAGGTCATTGGTTGGTTCATCGAGTAGCAGTACGTTACCGCCAGCTTTCAGAAGCTTCGCCAAGTGAACACGGTTACGCTCACCACCAGACAAGTCGCCAATGCGTTTTTGTTGATCACTACCACGGAAGTTGAAGCGTGATACATAGGCACGTGCCGCTACTTCGTAGTTGTTGATACGGATGATTTCCGCGCCTTCAGAGATTTCCTGATACACGGTGTTGTCATCGTTCATGCTGTCACGGAACTGATCAACAGAAGCAAGGCTTACGGTCGTACCCATATCAATTGTGCCAGAGTCTGGTTGCTCAGCACCGCTCAACATCTTGAATAGGGTTGATTTACCCGCACCATTCGCACCGATGATGCCAACAATCGCACCTTTAGGCATGCTAAATGACAGGTCATCAATAAGAACGCGATCACCGTATGACTTGGTTAGGTTCGTCACATCGATGACTTTGTCACCCAAACGCTCACCTGGTGGGATGAACAGTTCGTTAGTTTCATTACGTTTTTGGTGATCGCTGGTGTTTAGCTCTTCAAAGCGCGCCATACGTGCTTTTGATTTCGCCTGACGGCCTTTAGGGTTCTGACGTACCCATTCTAGCTCTTTCGCGATGGTTTTTTGGCGAGCCTGTTCTTGAGATGACTCCTGCTGTAGACGGGCATCTTTCTGCTCTAGCCAAGATGTGTAGTTACCTTCCCATGGAATACCTTCACCACGGTCAAGCTCTAAGATCCAGCCTGCAGCGTTATCAAGGAAGTAACGGTCGTGGGTAATTGCCACAACAGTGCCGCTGTAATCAACAAGGAAATGCTCAAGCCATGCCACTGATTCTGCATCAAGGTGGTTCGTTGGCTCATCAAGTAACAGCATGTCAGGCTTGTCTAGCAGTAGACGGCAGATAGCAACACGGCGGCGCTCACCACCAGACAGGTGCTTAATCTTATCGTCCCACTCTGGTAGGCGAAGCGCGTCAGCAGCACGTTCTAGCTGCATTTCCAGATTGTGGCCGTCTTTAGTTTCGATCAGCGCTTCAAGTTCACCCTGCTCTTTTGCTAGGACGTCAAAATCAGCGTCTGGTTCTGCGTAGGCTGCGTATACCGCATCTAGGCGAGTTAGCGCTTCTTTAACGTCCGCAACAGATTCTTCTACAATTTCGCGTACTGTTTTTTCTTCATCCAGTACTGGTTCCTGAGGCAAGTAACCGACTTTCAAGCCCGTTTGCGGGCGAGCTTCACCTTCAATATCGGTGTCGATACCAGCCATGATGCGCAGTAAGGTTGATTTACCAGAACCGTTCAAACCTAGTACACCAATTTTGGCACCAGGGAAGAAGCTCAATGAAATATCTTTTAGGATTTGACGCTTTGGTGGGACGATTTTACCCACGCGCGACATGGTATAGACGTATTCAGCCATATCCGATTGCGATCTCTAAACTTAATGGAAAGGGGTATTTTACCTGTTCTGGACATAAGTTTAACAGCAATGTTCATAATTAGTGCATAAGCTGAATAAATACTCGTCAGGATCTAGGCGTTGGTCACTCTGCAATGGACGTTAGTCGCAACATGTGATGATCAGCGTGATGGTTTGACCTGTTTCCAATCTTGCTGCTCTATGCTTGTTAGTGAAAAATTTGTATGCAATAACTGACATACTTCAGGGGTTTAGAGACATATAAAGCCTGATTAGACATGGATGCAGATAATAATAGGATGGTGTTGTGATTGTCACTTTTAACCGTAATTTACTATCAGGCCTGTTGTTTGCTATCGGAGGATGGCTAATAACGCCAGTACACGCCAGCTCGATTGAACAGCAGCGGGAATGGTATGAGCAAGCACAAGTGTCATTGGAAGATGACGAGCTTAAAGCGTATCAGCAACTGCGCAGTAAACTGGATGATTACCCATTAGCCCCTTACCTTGATTATCGGCGTTTCTCGCGCGATCTTTCGACGAAATCCCCTTCAGAAGTCAACGCGTTCGTTGACGAATATAAAGAGCTGCCATTTAGCACAACGATCAACAACCGCTACTTAACTCACCTTGCAGAGACCAAGCGCTGGCAGAATTTTGTTGATGTGCAGCAAACCCCACCACGTAGTGAAGTACTTCGCTGTCACTATTATTACGCACAGGCTCAGCTAGGCAATAAAGAACTTGCTTGGCAGGGAGCGCAGTCATTATGGCTGACAGGAAGGTCCACGAATGATGCCTGTGATCCGCTACTGTCTCAATGGGAAAAGGCGGGCAAAAGAACGAATGCCCTGATTTTAGATCGCATGCTATTGGTGTATTCAGAAGGTGACCGCAATCGGCTGAAGTACCTGAATAAGCAGCTTAATGGCAGTGGAAAGAATAGAGGCAAAGCGGTGTTGTCGCTGTATGACAAACCCGAGGGGGTGGCAAGTTATGCCAAGCGCAGCAAGGTCACACCGTTTAACCAAGGTTTGACGGAACTCGCCTATAAGAAATTGGCGCGAGAAGATATACGCGAAGCAGTAAAGCAATATCAACGCACAATGGATGGTCAACACTTTGATAAAGCAAAGCGTCAGGCATTTGCTGATTATGCCGCAGGGCGTTTGTTTTCAACCGATGATAAAAGCTTAATTCAATGGCGGGATAAACATTTAGCGGCAAGTCAGAGCGTAAGGTTATTAGAACGCCGGATCCGTGTCTCGATCCGGGAAGCGGATTGGAGTGAAGTGAGTAAGTGGGTTCAACGTTTACCAGAGAGTGCAAGACAAACGACTCGCTGGCAATTTTGGCAAGCAAGGTTAGCCGAATACGCCGGTGATGATGAGCTAGCTGAAAAAGGCTACCGTAGCTTATTGGGACAGCGGGATTTCTATAGTGTCGCCGCTGCAACTATCTTAGAGGAAGAAATTGAATACCCGACGAAAACAATCACTCTTGACGGGGCCAAGACCAAAGAATATGACACAGCACTTTCCCGCATTGAAGAGCTGATTGTTTTAGATAAGTTACTGGATGCCAATCGAGAGTGGCATTACTTACTTCGAGGAAAAAGCGGAGATCAAATTGCAGTGCTTGCTGCTTATGCTGTGGCGAATAAATGGCATCATTTAGCAGTACAGGCAACGATATCAGGCAAACTTTGGGATCACCTTGAACTGCGTTTTCCTATTGCGCACAAATGGTGGTTTGATTTCTTTAGTAAAAAACGCGACCTTCCTATGACCACGATGATGGCGCTGGCCCGCCAAGAAAGTGCGTTAAATGTCGAAGCCGTTTCACCTGTTGGGGCGAGAGGCTTAATGCAATTGATGCCTGCTACCGCAAAAGAAACAGCGAAGAAGTTAGGGCGTAACTATGCCGGGCAAAGCAGTTTATTTGATCCTGGTGTGAACATTCGCTTAGGCAGCGGTTATTTAAAAATGATGTTAGACCGTTATGATAATAACCGTATCTTTGCGTTTGCCGCCTATAATGCTGGGCCATCTCGAGTGACTCGTTGGCGTAAAGAAACTGATGAGAAGTTGGATGTTTACGCTTTTATTGAAGCTATCCCATTTAACGAAACCCGGGGTTATGTTCAAAACGTCTTGATGTTTGAAGTGTACTACGGTGATTTGACTGGGGTTGATACCCCGCTATTAAAACATAATGAGCTAAAAGCCAAGTATTAGAAATTATTCAATCGGTACTAGGTTACGCACTCGGAAACAGATAGAATCAGTACTCGAGAACGAGTACATCATGATGAGGATGACATGTCGAATATCCAAGAAACGCCGGAATTTTCTGAGTGGCAGCAAGTTGTTGATATTTTACGTCAGGCAGCAGCGGAAGAAAAAGATGATACCTTACTAAGGTTGCTATTAACGCCAGATGAGCGTTCGGTGCTACTTTCCCGCGTTAATATTCTACATGAATTGCTAAATGGCGAACGCAGTCAGCGGAAAATCAGTGAGCTACTCGGTGTGGGGGTGGCCACGATTACGCGAGGCTCTAATGAGCTGAAGCATCATGATGAAGACACCAAAATATGGTTGGCTAGCTTGCTAGAACAACAGCGAGTGAAAGCATAGCGGTAATAAAGCTAACGTTCTGCCGCCATAGATTTTAGTTTAGAGATAAATACGCCCCAGATAGTGATAACACTGCCTGGGGCGCTTTTATTATGAGCGATAGTAATTGCGGCTAGGCATTTTCAGAATGAAACAAAGCAGGATTGATAAAAGGGATCAAGGCCAAGATAAGCGCTTGTTGATACACCGAGCTGCGGCTTAGTAGGTGGTTCGTTAGCATCGCAATGGCGCCACCTTTCTGCTTGATATTTGTTTGGTTGAACATCTCGTCCATCACATCACCCAATTCAGTGCCTTGATGCAATTTTTCTAGCGCGAGAGGAGGGAGAGGTAAAGAGGCTGAACGGGCCTCACCACGCTGTTCACCGCTTTCGATCACCATCCAAGCAAACGTGAAATGGCCGTCGATACCAGCTTCAAGTCCCACGTAAAAATCGGAATCCTTGACTGCTTGGCGAGCGTTATAAACACGGTTTCGTGCGCCTTGTAATGTTTCATCGGCACACATGGGTTGCTCTCTAACACCGCTCGCAACACTGATACCTTCAACAGAGAAGGATTGGTCGGGAAAGACCATGTTAAATGCGTCTTCAACCGCAGAGATCTTAGCGGGGTTAGTTGAGGCGACAATAATCGTAGGCATAGCAGACTTCCATTGTTTGATTGCCGATTATTGTACTGTATGGCGGCGTGTTGTCACACCGCCATGGAGGCTAGTTTTTTGTGTTACTCAGAATGACTTATTCTGATGGATTAGCGGTCGAATGACCAATCCGATTGAATGATATAGCCGTGGATTTGGAATTCACCGTTATTTACAAACAGGTTAGGAAAATCAGGTTGTGAGGTTGAGAAAACCACACCGTCAGCCAACTGAGTCATGTGATAGAAGTCGGGTTCACTGCCTCTAACAGAAGCAAACACAGGTTGTTTAGGTCGGTACGTCGCTTCGCGAGTCGCTAACGCATAGCTACCAACCGGTGCACATTGGGCGATATTCTCATTGTCGATTAATAGGCCTAGGCATTCATCACGATCTAAATGGTGAGGGATCGCTCGCTTGCTCACCACATCAACAGTTGCGCCGCTGTTGTAAGACAAGAAATCTTTACGGTGGATAATCGGGATATAGGTACTCGTAGTGCCTGATACCGATTCATTATTGATTGTTGTCGTTGCTTGAGTGCTAGTATCTACTTGCCCAGTAAGTAGATAGCTAATAGATGTACTTAGTGCCTCAGCAATTTTTTCAAGTTCACGAACTTCGATACCGTATTTACCGGATAATTTACGGCTCATTGTGCCTTGTTGCAATTCAAGAGACTCACCGAGTTGCTTTTGGCTGATCCCTTGTATTTTAGCTAATCGCTTAATTCGTTCTAAATATTCCATAGTCACTAGCTTCCTGCTTAAAGTTGTTGAACACAAAATGCATTCTTAAAAGTCATAAATGATTTTACTGATAACAGTGTTAAAGGGAGCAATCAGGTATGGAAAATGCGATTGGTTTCGTCAAAGGAATATATTGAAAATGGAATATGGGTAAAAAAAGGGACAAAATTCACTTAGTGAAATAAGTCATGTGCTTATGCTTCACTTGAATAAAGATCACGTTTTACATGTGCTATGAATTTCTGCATAAAAAACGTGCGACACTATAAAAAGCGTGCGATTTTATGTAAATGGTTGAAAGTAAATAGGTTATTTATGCGAATATTATTGTGGTAGAGGTAAAGCGCATTTTTGGTGCTATTGACGACAGATTGGCATATTTTGGGGGGGAAGCCGAGTGAGATTCGTCTCGCTAGAATAAAATTAGAAGCTATGAAGTGTTACGGATAAAGTGGGGTATACCCTGATGGGATTGTAGGAAATACGGCGAGTAAGGTATAAACATACCCGCCGTAATATGCTTAGCGAGTTAGGTAGGTATACAGGAACTCTGTAATTTCTACCATGTCATCAATCTTGATGAACTCTTCAGTCGTATGTACTTTCGCCATACCCGTCGACAGGTTAACGGTCTTCAAGCCTTTACTGTTAAAGATGTTAGCATCGCTACCACCACCCGTAGGCTTAGTCACAGCGTCAATACCGTTAGCTTTGAATGCGGCTTTGATTTTTTCCACATGCGCGTCGTTGCTATCAATGCGGTAGGCATTGTAAGCACGAGTCGAAGCAATGTTGATTTCAGCGCCATGTTTCTCTGCCGCTGCTTCAAATGTGCTGATCATATGATCAACTTGTGCTTGTAGCTTGTCATCATCTAATGAACGCGCTTCAGCTTCAATGAATAGCTCTGGCATAACGATGTTCGTTGCCTGACCGCCTTTAACAACACCAATGTTTGCTGTTGTTTCTTCATCAATGCGAGATAGGTTCATATTTGTGATTGCATCAGCAGCGACTGTTAGGGCGTTAATGCCTTCTTCAGGCGCAAGGCCAGCATGTGCAGGTTTACCTGTAATGTTTACTTTCAGGTTCTGCTGACCCGGTGCTGTTGTGATGATGGTGCCAATATCGCCACCAGAATCAAAGACAATACCCGTTAATGACTCTACTTTGCTCATGTCGAAGTTTTGAGAGCCGTGTAGGCCGCCTTCTTCATACACAGTGAAAGCCAGCTCAATGGTTTGGTGATCACGGCCATCTGCTTTAATAGAGCGAACCGCTTCCATGATTGCAGCAATGCCAGACTTATCATCACCACCAAGAATGGTATCGCCTTTTGAGCGGATGATGCCATCTTCAATAATTGGTTCGATACCGTTACCTGGAGTAACTGTATCCATGTGGCAGCTTAGTAGAATCGTACCTTCAAGCTTGCCTTCTAGTTTGGCGTAGATATTGAAGCCATTTGAGATCTCAGCGGGAACCGGTAAGTTTTGTACTTCAAAACCAATAGCGCCTAGCTGCTCTGCTAATGCTTCTGCAATTGCTTTCTCGTTACGTGATTCGCTGTCGATCTTTACAAGATCAATAAAGTGTTGGATCAGACGATCCTGATTGATATTTGCCATTAAAACACCTCCAATTATTAAGGCTATCTTATATGCCAAATAATGGGCGCGTCTTTGATCTTCGACCAATTCCGTGGTGTTTATCACTGTAATAATTGAAATGTTAAGTCAATAACTCTAGCTTGTTGGTAGAATGTTCTGGGTGGGTTGGGCGTGTGTATTGAAGTCGTTAAATGCTGAGTGGGATTTTAGGCCCTCGTTACTTTATCTATACAAGAACGAAGGCCATAAATAATTCGCTGTCTGTTGCTAAGGGCTAGGCGCTACATTAGCGTTTCATACAACTCATCAAGTGAGTTCTCTAACTGGAAAAGCTGCTCTTCTTCGTTAGCATTGAGCTCTTCTATGGCATAAAGCGCATCCATTTTTTTATTGGTAAGATCAATTTTTTTCTGAACTTCAATATTATGCTGCTCAACCATATCCTCGAACTCACTGGCTTGCAAACTCAAGCTCATGAATGAAAGTGTTAAAGGAGCGATGACGCTACATGCTAACAGTTTACGCATTTTGCCGAGGAGAGACGCTTTCATTTTAAATTCCATCTTAATTTCATTCTATGACTGTACTGAATAATATATCACTAGTTGATTGATGGTTTTGATGTTTCTCAAAGAGACTGTTATTCCACAAGCTTAAACCTACACTCACGAAGATACTGATATGTGTGTAGAAGCCTTTAGGCCTTGTAATATCATCATCATTCCCCTATGGAATAAAGATAACTATTCCTTGTCTAGCCCTAGTTAATAGCACTCGGTAGGCATTTTCAAGATAGCGTTTATCGTCTGATTTCTTTATTGCCTGCGAGTCCCATTAAAGCGCCAGTGTTCAAAGTGATCACCATTGTAATGATAATCTGCATGAGAAAATGGCAATCCATCAATGTTTTTAGCGATAACTGATATTTGCGCTAAGTTTTTGATTATTAAACGGTGACTATAGGCAGTAAAAGAAAGAGCTTATAATATTATTGAGAAATAAATTGCATATAAGTTTCAACAACTTAACAGCATTAAATTGCTAAAACCTATTGCAGGTGAAATAGCATAGATATAATGCTATTTCTGAGACTACGCTCACTCGTATCTGTGGCACTTATTTGTTACCTTACGGGCGTTTTTTACTCACTCTGATCTGACTATGACTTCACAATACATAATCAATAAAGTTGTAGAAATTGGGGATACATTGCATCGCTGTGGATGCCCACCCTACAAGGTGGAAAAGTATACTCAGCACTACGCTAAAAAATATGATGCGGAAGTCATGGTGCAGGCCATGCCAACCTCGATTAACTATCAGTTTCTTGGTAAGAGAGATACCGTAGTTCTTAAGCGCCACAAACCCGCCTCTATTGATCTGGCCTTACTAGCTAATACCATTGATCGCATTAATCAACCTCGCAAAGAAAAGCCAGCAGAAGACTTTCACTACCCGACTTGGGTCGTGGCATTGGCCAATATGGGGATACCCCCTGCCTATCTAATGTTGGTTGGTAGTACACTGGAAGCGGTAGGGTATGCCACTTTGCTAGGGTTGATGGTTTGGTTAGTACAGTTGGTTTGCCATGGCCGCCGTGCAATTGCTGCTGAGTTTATCGCGGCATTGTTAACCGGTTTGTTTGTTGCCTTTATCGTTAGCCTTGGTATTCATGTGCCTGTTTGGGCGCTGTGTATTGCTTCGATAGTCTTGTTTGTCCCCGGATTATCGATTGCTAACTCATTGGAGTGTTTGGCATTCAACGATTTGGTCTCTGGTACCGCTTTACTCGGACAAAGTATGCTAACCCTACTCAAACTGTTTATCGGAGTGATGATTGGTCTGAGCATCGGCGAAGCTTGGTGGGGGGCTGTAGATACTATCCCGTATACCAATGAAATACCCCTATGGCTGCATGTCTTTGGTTTGATGTTGATTTCTACATCGATTGGGGTGATCTTCAATGCACGCCCACAAGATATTTTGCTTGGTCTACCGGTTGCAGTATTGGGGATGTGGGGGCCGATGTACTTGGGCTTTGGTGGCGACTGGGTAGTGGGCACTTGGGTTACAACGGTGTTGATCACCTTGTATGGTACTAAAATTGCCAAGCTGCTTAATCTAACAGGATCTATTTATATTGTGCAGGGGATCATCATTCTGGTTCCCGGTAGTCGAGTTTTGATCAGCGCGAGCCAATCAGTATTCGAGCAATCCATCTTGCCTATTCCTAATATCGGCTTATCAGCCATCTTCATGTTTTCAGCGATTGTGGCAGGGCAGATCACCGCTTATTCGCTTTACTCTCCAAAGATAGATCGCTAGGCCTACACCTCTTTTCGCTGTGATTGATGTTCAGTCACTGTTCTGAACCGCTAAATACAAAAAGGGCGGTAATCTTTCGATTCCCGCCCTTTCCAAACGTTTGGGCTGGCGGGAGCTGAATGGTTGTGTCAAATGCCAACAAGCAAGGCTTTAGAGTCAATGTTCTAATTTAATGTTACTTCAGATGTTACATTAAAATCCTGCTTAAAAAGGAACTGAACCCCCGTCTTTATATGTAATATGGATATAAATATGTGTTCAAGTATAGCTAAATGTTCTATTTGTCAGTGAAGTATCCCTATAGCTTATTGCATCAGATATACTTTCTGAATACTAAATCTTCGAAAGTATCTTTGTAGCATTTTCAAAAATTGAATCTGAGATCTTCTCAGGGAAATCTTCAGGTAGCTTTGCTTTTACTTGTAACATTGCTTCGGGGAACTCATCTTTTAGCTCATTCAATATCTCTTGCATCTTATCTTGGCTGAAGTTTACAGCTTTAGCTGTATCCAGAAAGTGTCGAGGTAAGATTTTGTTAATTTCATACTTTTTCCCTCTAGTCGCTTTGAGTCCCATTGCTAGCTTGAGTTTTCTTATATTCAGACCTCGACCACCCAGAAGCGGGTATGCTGATAAAATATCGTAGAATGGAGTTAAACGATAACTCCCTCCCTTCTCAATATAAATAGAATAGTTCTTAGCATGCCCATCGGTTGCCCCTATAATCCACTGAAAAACTTGGAACTTCATGAAGTTATACTGATCTTCTAGAGCATTACTTGAACCCATTAGTAGCTTCATGATTTCCGAAATACCAGGGCCACCTTGAGATTCGTACTTGATTGATGATGGCATACCAAATACTTGGCACATGTCTTCTTGAGGTAGACGGAGTAAGTTAGCTTTATCTTTAGTCCAGCGTCTATCGAATCGCTCTACAGCTAAAGCTTTCAGGTTATCAGTTTTGATCATGTGGACATTGGGAACTGCAAACCCTAGTGCTTTAGCTAACTCGATGCAAAGGTATTCATTTTCAACACTGTCTTTAAGATCTAATGTTGCGTTTGCTTGTTGTATTTCGCCAATTGGTAGTTTGATGATATGAGTTGTTGGAGTATTACCTTTGGGGATACTCCATTGTTCATTAACGAATAGGAGTGCTGTTTTTTCTTGAGCACCAGCCACTGATATTCTGAAATCTTCTTCTTCTTCAACCATTCCGAGGGGGATATCGGATTTGTAAGCTGAGAGCACGGCATCCAACTTTTTATCATCTAGGACTTGGTAATTGAGTGGTTCATTTTTGTAAGGTTGTTCAGGAGAAATTAATGCAATAGCTCCGACGCTATCTTTACCAACTTCTTTGAGAAGATCGAATGGCTGCTTAGATGAAGTTTTATAACGAGCTACGATCCTATCTCTCACCTTTGAGCTATCAGGTAAAAGGTTGTCGAAATAGTTGATGACTGAGTCTGAAGTTATAGGTGGCAGTTGTAATTTTAGAGACAATGATAGTGGTCGGGACTTGTCACTGGTTACCCAGGTCTTATCATACTGAAAAGTATGAGCACCATTCTTCTGTTTGTTGAGAGTCCCTACTAGTTCTCCGTTCATGTATGCGTTTAGTTTTTGCATTACCAGTTCTCATCATCTTGGCTATCTTGTGAACTTACTTGTGCTTTTTCCTGGATGCTCAGTGTCAGTTCCATCGCCTGAATAAGTTTAAAGAAAGTCGAAAGTGTTGTCTTATCAGGACTATTTTCGAAGTTTGAGATAGTTGCTTGCTTTATGCCTACCCTTTTGGCCAACTCTGATTGAGTCCAGCCGTTCTTTTGCCTTATTAGTAGCATCATGTCAGCGAGTTGCTTTGGACTATATATCATTTGTTTCAGCCCTCTATAGAGTTAAGGTGCGACTTCATATCTCTCATTATCCTCTGGTGGGGATATCGTAAAGTATATCCCTTAGTGGGGATACTGTCCATCATATCCCCACAAGGGTATTTTGCAGTTTGTATCCCTTTGTGGGGATATTGGATGGCATGGTGAGGACATAGGGAGCATCGGGTTCTGTTCAGTTTTTTAGTTTGTTCATAAAAAATGAACAGGGGAATAAAATGTACACTTGATGTGTCTTTATCACGAAGAGACCTCGGTAGCATACAGGTGGTTATGACATTTAGGGCAGGTAGGTTGCCCTGGTAATGAAGCTTGCCATTGGCAGTTACACATGATGCATTCGAATGTAGCTGTTCTTTTGGGGAGCGGTGACGGTGGAGCTGTCGGTTTGTTTCTTGGCGCAAGCCAAGGGTCGTTGTGCTGATAGGAAACACGACTTCCATGGCTAGAATGACTAGTTGTTGAGTGACGATTGACTTGATAGCTAGCGATAGTCGAGTTCAAACGTTGATATGCTGCTTTCTGTATTGATGCTTTTCGTGGATGAAATACCCAGCTCTTGGATGACAGGTCATTTTGTAGAAAGAGCTTTAGCCTATCTAGTTGCCTAGTTCCAGCTTTATTTTCTTTGAACAAGTGGTGTGTATCATCGAGTTTAATTTCTAGTACACCACTTTGTTGGTTATCAGAGACATGAAGACTCGCAGGGAGTGGGCGATTTGGGTGGGTAAAGTATATGACAAAAGAGAAGGCTTGAACCTTACCAACAATGTCGACAACGCAATTTGAAAACGGTGCTTCCTTATGTACGTCTTTTAGTTCGATAGTTGTTTGTTTTGCTACCAAAAATTCTTCTTTGAAGTGGGTTCCTTTAGCCTGACGAGCTACAGTGCACTTGTACTCTGGGAGAGCGATCCTAATACCCGTTTCGATAACTTGCCTTGCCATCATTCTGACGGAAACAAAGAAGGAGAAGTCACACTCCTTATCGGTTTTATCTACTTTGCGAGTTGCATGGGCAAAGTGCCACTGCTTCTCTTCTCCTTGTCGGGCTATGAGTGGAGTGTGACAAGACGGACAAATACAATCACATTTTTTTCCGCGAGCGACATCGCAGACATCCACAAAGGAATGGTCTTCGATTCTTAAGCCAAAAGGAACGTGTTGAATTGTCATGTTACGTTATGCTGTTAATTGTTGGGGTGTTGATATCATCATAATAAGCTAGAAAGCTTGGCAAATATGTTAGACAGTTAAAAATAATGCTTGTGGTTTCTTATGTTTTAATACGCACTGACTTGTGTAGTCGGACCGACCGCTGGGACTAAATATGGATGAGCTTCAAAGGATTGAACAACAGATCTTAGAGCTAAGGGTCGAGCTAAGCCATTTAGAGCAGCGCCGCCAGTCTTTATTAGCTCAAAACGCCAGCTCGACGGCAGGTGATCAACATGAGTATTCTCCATGGCAAAAAGTTGCTTTATTCAAGGCCTACTTTAGGGGGAATGACTATTGTTATGCGCATCGTTGGCAGAACAATAAAGGGAGAAGTGGTTATGCAGTGGCGTGCCATAATGAATGGCAGCAAGGACTCTGCAATAAACCTAAGACTAAATGTTTAGAATGTCCCAACCAAGCGTTCAAGTCTTTAGATGAAGATGCGATCTATAATCACTTAACAGGGAAAGAAGTCATTGGCTTATACCCAATGCTATCGAACAACACATGTTGGTTGCTAGCCGTTGATTTCGACAAAAGTGACTGGCAATTAGCATCAATAGCTTATGTCAATGCATGCCGACAGAATGGAATTGATTGCCTACTAGAGCGCTCAAGGTCTGGGAATGGCGCACACGTGTGGATTTTCTTCGATCAAGCCATAGAAGCCAAACTAGCTCGTCAGTTAGGTTTTTTCCTCTTAGATGAAGCGATGAAAATTCATGGCGTTTTATCTTTTGAGTCTTACGATAGGCTTTTTCCCAACCAAGATGTACTTCCAGTAGGAGGTATTGGCAATTTGATAGCTCTGCCATTGCAAAAGCAATCACGGTCGTGTGGTAATTCGACATTTGTTGACCAATCATTCGTTGCTTGTGCCGATCAATGGGCTGCTCTGGTTTCAACAAAACGTGTAGCGCCTGTAAAAGTCGAAGCACTTTTAAATAATCGAACACATCAAGAGCAGACATCGGCAGATATCTGTCAGCAAACCCCTTGGGAGCGCTCTCTACCCACTAGGAACGCTATAGAAGGTTGCCCTGAAGTGTTGCAAGCGGTTATTGCTAATCGACTCTATATCCCGTTGTCTAGTCTCCCTAACCCTTTAATCGCCCAGTTAAAGAAAGTCGCATCTTTCTCAAATCCAAAGTTCTTCAAGGCCCTGGGATTGCGCTTATCTACAAATGGAATTGCTCGGTTCATTTGTCTAGCGGAGATAGACAGCGGCTATTTGAGTTTGCCAAGAGGGTGCTTGGATGATTTGGAGGATATCTGTTCCTCTAATGGAATTTCGTTACAGGTAGAAGACAAGAGGATTGAAGGGCGGCTATTAGGCACTATTAAATTTGTTGGTTCCCTGCGTTCAGCGCAACGTAAAGCTGTTAATAAACTTCTTCAATATGACAATGGCGTACTTCATGCGCCTACAGCATTTGGCAAAACGATTACCGCCATTGGCCTCATATGCCAAAGAAAAGTTAATACGTTAGTGTTAGTTCACAACAAACAGCTCGTAGAACAATGGCAAGAGAGACTCAAGGTTTTTGCACTGGGGGTTGATGTTGGAGTGTGGACTGGAAGCAAGAAAAAGCCAACAGGGCAGATCGATATTGCGACGTATCAAAGTTTGTTCAACAGGAGTGATAATTGTGTCAATGAACTGATTCAGGACTATGGACAAGTCATAGTCGATGAATGCCATCATCTGTCAGCACCTCAATTTGAACGAGTTCTATCTGAGTCGCATGCCAAATTTGTTGTTGGGATAAGTGCTACTTTAGAAAGGCGAGATGGACATCACCCTATTATCTTCATGCAAGCGGGTAGGGTCAGGCATAGCATCAAGTCTGCCCAAAGATCTCGACTTGTTCAGCGATTAGAAAAGAAAGCTTTGTTATTTGAAGTGCCGCTAAGTTTGATTTCGGATGAACCCAAACCTCATATTTCTGATGTGTACCGTTGGTTGATGCTGCACTCTGAACGTAACAAGGTCATTATTGAGGACATTAAATATGAAGTTGGTAAAGGAAGAGTCCCTATCGTATTAACAGAGCGAAGAGAGCATGCCAATATAATATCTAAGCTACTTGATGATACGGGACTTAAACATCAAGTGTTTGTCGGTGCAATGAAAAAAAAGCAGCAAGCAGACGTCATGGAGAAACTAGCAACCACCGAAGTACTTGTTGCTACTGGGAGATTTATCGGGGAGGGTTTCGATTTACCCAGGCTAGATACTCTGATATTAGCACTACCAGTATCCTGGAAAGGTTCACTTATTCAGTATGTTGGTCGAATACAGCGTGAGTTTGAAGGGAAAGATGAAGTTAAAGTTATCGACTACGTCGACTCGAAAATCCCTATGCTGTCTAGGATGTTTAAGAAAAGAGATAAAGGTTATAGAGCGTTGGGTTTTGTGGAGGTTCCAGACGAGGGTTTGCTTATATAGCAAGCCAAACCTAATCGGTTTGAATAGTTCGAGGTATAGGATATGGATAGTGTAAATGCCGCATGCGTTATAGAGCGGTAGCCTTTACCTGCTAGCTTTCTAGACTCTCCTGCTATAACAAATCATCGTCAGCTTCGCTATATATAACTCTACCGCTATCAATCTTCATATATCCCCAATCAATTAGGTATAGCTCTTCCATCGTAGAGGTGTTGATAGAGGGGAAATCACGAGTCCCTTTAGATGATTGGATTAATGATTCCATTTCTTCTTTCTGTTGCATTAGATCATTTAAATAATACTTAGAAGATAGCTCCATTTTTACTTCTCGAAGCTTGCCTTGAAGGCTGTCTACATTCGACATGTGATCTTTCAAAGAACTGCTTAGCATCCCTTCAAGCTGAAGAGATGTTTGATCGAACAATTGTTGATTATCTTTGATTAGAAGAGTTATTTCTTCTATTTCTTTCTCAAATTGATTTTTTACTTGAGTCAGTTCATAAATCATACCATCAATTTTTTTGTTCTCCTTGAGCACTCTTGTGTACTTTCGTTGTATGGTCATCATTTCGTTGAAACTCGTTATAGCAAACAGGACAGCTCTTTACTTCTAGGCTTTCTAGGGCTATCCCCATATTCTAATATGGAGCTTAGGCGATTTATATCCGAGTAGTATTGCTTCTCAATAACCGCTGATACGTCGCTTTGCTTAAATTGAGTTGCCACAGTGTTCCTTAATGAATGAAAATCATGCCCTTTACTAAAACCAAACTTGCTCTTAAATCTACCAAAGCCATCTCGTTGGTTTTTCAATTCTGGAAAGATTCGTTCGTGTTTTATGCTTTGTACAAAACATAAGAAGCCCAATTCAATCAGTTTTGGATGTATTGGAATAAGACGACGACTAAAGGCATTTTTTAACCTTTGTCCCTCAAATTTGTCATTTATCTGGATTACCCACGTATTTTCTATTTGGAATAGATCCGCTTTGTATAACTGACACAGCTCATTCAATCGTGCACCTGTAAAGTATCCGGGGGGAGTGATGACGGGAGCCACAAGGCTCGCCGCCATCACGGGAGTATTCGTTACCCTTTAAATGGGTTGATATCTGTAAGCTCCATTTGTAAGCACCACTCAAAGAATGATGAGCACTTTTGGATGTAATCTTTAACACTCTCAGAGCTTAATGTAGGTAGGTTGTGTTTTTGGTTCGCATCTATGACTTGTACCCCGTTTAACCCTGCCAGCTGTTTTTGCTTTTTTGCATTAACAGGGTACTGAGTTAACAGCTTGCGAGCTTCTTCAGCTTGGAGGCGACGAATATCCCTTATGTCCTCTATGTCGAGCAGTGATAGAGCAATACTGCACTTGGCATACGTCATCTCTAGACTCTTTTCATTTACCAAATCTTTTTTTGAATCTCGATACTTTTTTAAGCAAGTAAACGGGTTTTTAGAAGGGGGGAGTCTAGTTTTTTTGGTTCTCGAAGGTGTTGCAGGCTTTGCAGGTACTAAATTCGAGCTTTCAGACCTAGAGAAAGGCTGGTTGTTTTTAATTGCGACACGAATTTCTAACTCTAATTTTAGAGATTCAATGACCGCTTGCTGACGATCACAAGCTCCAAAAGATTTTTTAACCTCAGAAATGTCAGAAAACAAGTGGCGATACTTCGGAGGAATCTGATATCTGAATTGCCAATGTCCGTTGTGGGAAATTTTTAGATAGCGCATGTTTAGTACCAAGTTTTAGTACAAACAGCCAAATTATTGCGATTTTAGATACAAAAAGGGCGGTAATCTTTCGATTACCGCCCTTTCCAAACGTTTGGTGGAGCTGGCGGGAGGCTGAGTCACCTGTCCAAATTGACTTCAATAACAAAAGCTTAGCTAGCTTGAATTGTTGATAAATATGATTTCTAGTACTATAGATTAGATGAGTATTATATATGATTCAAGACTACACTTTAGCATGCATGGCGATTAGGCTTCTGAAGGATCCCAAGGAGTCATAAGCCGTGTTCAATGGTAGATTAGAGACGCGGGTTCAAGTCCCTCAGAAAATTGCTCTTCAAACGTTGTGAGCTATCAACACCATCTGTGATAATCACTAAAGCTTCTTATTAATGCATAGAGCAGCTTAGCAGGGGGCGCATGCTGCGCATTACCACTGCCAGATAAGATTCGCTGGGTTTCGGGCGGCCTCTGATTCAACTGTCCCCTTAAGCATTCTTTCCGCCCTTTTAGTAGCTACGCTACTTAGGGCAGCAATTGCTTTTCTATTTTCTCAATATTGACCTTCCTACGATACTTCATAAATAGGACTTGCATGAGTAGCATGGATATTAATTTGTAAATCTATTATGACTATGGGTTTACGAAGTAATACTCAATTTATATTTTTACTTTGCCAAAAATATAGCTTATGGGGAATATACTCAGATGATTTTTATATAAATATTTGCGACCGAAAATTGCGACTTAGCACTCATAACGCTTGTATATATGTATCACAGGTGTTAAATAGCACTTGCTGGTTTTTGAATGTTATTTTAAATTAAATGTCATGTAGAGAAATTAATTAAAAGGAACTTAATTGAGTAATAGAGAGCTATTAAAAATCATCAGTGAATACAATGAGTACCGTAAAATCAGAGGGGTATTAGAAAAAACAATCGATGCAGATACAAAAATTCTTATAAGAGTTGTCACGTTAAGTAAAAAAAGAATTCAAAAATGGACTAAAAAAGATGCGTTTATAATTTATAAACATATATATGGATTTCCTTTGTATATTATGCATAAGAAAGAATTTTCAGGTTGGGAATCACATGAAATAATAGAACATTTAAAAGATGGTGAATATAAGACCATTTCAGATGAAACAGCTAAAAAATACCTCAATGTTGTTAAGGTTTTTTATAAGTGGTTATTAGGTTATGGCTATGTAAATGTTGATATATTTGATGGAATTAATCCAAAAAAAACAAATAAAAAGGGAAGCGATAAAAGAGATGCATTTACTGATGAACACTTAAAAATAATATTTTCTGATGAGGTTTTCCATAAAAAGGAGTTTGCATATAGTTTTAAATACTGGATACCTCTACTCTGTGCTGAGTTAGGACTGAGACAATCTGAAGCAGCTCAATTGTTCTGTCATGACGTTAAAGTTGAAGATTCAATTTGGTGTTTATCCGTTTCTTCAAATGACAATTATAACCAAAGAACAAAAAATTTATCTTCTATAAGGCTGTTACCTATTACCAAAAATCTTATCCGTTTAGGTTTTTTAGACTTTGTTGAAGAGATTGGTGATGGTGCTATTTTTAAGGATATTCAACCGGATAGGAGGGATGGCTACGGTAGAGACGTTAGCCGATGGTTTAGTGAAAAAAAGAAAGATTGGGGGTTTGGAAAAAAACTAACGTTCTATTCATTTAGACATGGTTTTTTTAATCGAATGAAGCAGCATGATATAGAAGAGATTGTGGCTGCCGAAATTGGAGGTCATGCAGGAGGAGGAATTACTTATCGAAGATATGGGAAAAACTACAGCTTAAAGAAGAAAAGAAAAATAATCGAAAAAAATAATTCAAGGGTTATAAGTAGATTGTCAAGGATTTATCCTAAAAAATCACTAATTAGTAAGCTTAACTTTCTAAAAATATTTAATTCATTCATTAAATGAGGAATACATGATTAATTTAAGGGATATTTTCACAAGGAAAGTAAATAAAAATAGCCTCAACAATGAAAAAGAAATTGTTGAAAACGTCATTAATGAAAATAATAAAAAAGAGTATAAAAAAAATACGAATGTCGATAGGGGAAGTGTTAAATCTATACCAAAACTTAACGATATTGGTATGTACGGTTTGCTCCAAAAGGCAGTAAATATATTATGTGGAACTACTGAAGCTTTACCAACCTCTTTAGCTGCTGAGATTATGTCTTGGATGTCAGTAAGTATACCAAGAGGAAACGTATATTTGCCCTATGGTATTTGCACTACTGAAGCTCGACTCAATGCAATTATCGTGGCAGATACAGGTGAAGGAAAGGGGATTGCAACAAGGCAGTTTAATCATGTTAGATCGGAAATTAAAGCCATTAGTGATAGTTTATATTGCCCAATTTTTCAGGGGGGGTTATCAACACCTGAAGGTTTGATAAATATAATTCGTGATAAAGATACTAATACTAATGAAGCAACAGATTCACTTGGAAGTCAATTATTAGTAATTGAAGAAGAAATGGCATCAATATTTAATTTGTCAAATAACTCAAAAAACAATTTTAGTTCATACTTTCGTGGTTTTTTTGATGGAACACCTGTTTCTCCTTTAACTAAATTTAATAAAATATCATGTAAAGAACCTCATGTTGCTTTTTATGGTCATATAACCCCTAAAGAGCTTATTTCAGTTGTAAAATCAGTGGATCTACATAATGGATTATTAAATCGATTCCCTTTATTTTATGCTCGTCGAGATAAAAGCATCCCATTTCCAGAAGCGATCCCTAAAGAGTTAACTGATGGGTTGGTTTATGAATTTATAGATATTCTGAGCTGGGTTAAGGCTGAGAAGCGTGAAATGCAACGTTCCGATTGTTTTAAAAAGCTTTGGGAAAAAAAATATGAGTACCTTAGGGCTTTAGGTCCTGAGGGTAGTGATGAAAGAGCTTTGCTTAGTCGAGCTGCACATTATGCAACAATGTACTCTATGATTTTCGCTGTTATGGATAAAAGCACTGTAATTAACGAAGGGCATTTAAAAGCAGCTCTTGCTTGGATAGATTATTGGCATCAGTCAGTAAAATATATATACAGAACAGAAAGTGAACGTTGCGAAATTAAAGAATTAAAGATAAATGGGGAAAAAATCCTCGAGGTTATTAAAAAAGAAATTAAGAAATCAGGTAAAACTCATATTGGTAAAACACCTATTACAAAAGCATTTAGTGGCAAGTTTGACGGGAAGGAAATTAACAAAATAATTTATCATCTTGAAACATCTCCAAATAAAAAAATCAAAGTTGAAAGGTTACCTAGGAATGAAATGAAAATTAGCCTACTTTAGATTAATAAAGTAATAATGAATCCTCAGAACTGTCATAACTGTTCTGAGGGTTCTGGTTTTATTTTATTATTACTTTTTTAGATAGTCTTTCAATTTTTCTTATTGAAGATATGATGTTATCAGGGATATCATTATTTTGTGACGAGATATAGTCTAGATATGATTTTTGTATTCTATTTACTTGCCTATTCATCTGTCTTTCATCTCTTTCCCTAAATGCTAAAAGCCAATTATCCATTTGTTTAACTATTCTTATTAGCGTTCTGCTCTTATCGATATTATGATCTAATGTATTTTTGTTAGCCTTCCATACTTCCAGCTTTTTTCCTGAATTTTTGTTTTTGGGAGAGTAACCTTCAATTTTGTAACCAAACTGCTTAATAACTGACGATGTGTAAATGTTTTTAAGTATTTTAGTGTACTGTTTACGTTGTAGTTCTTTTAGGATTCTAAAATTATTATCATCAATAACCACCTTTGGTAGTATTAAATGAATATGATCACCAGTTCCGCCTTTGATGCTTTGATCTTGTTGGTGCAGTACAGCTCTAACACAAGTTTTAAATCTTTTAAATTCTTCAGGCGAAAGCTTGCAATATTTTTGAGTATTAGAGCATATGTCGCTTATTACTCTACGCCATGCTTGAGGCTCCGGCCGATATCCTTTAGGAAGTGTCAAACAAAACTCCATTGCATAGGATTCTAACCTGCGACCTCTTGAATTATTAACAGTTCGACGAAGGTTAAATTGTTCTCCCATCAAAGCGATTCGTTTCATTACTCGTTGATCACCTAGAATATTAAATATTTTCTCCGTGTTCTTGTGGTTACTATGCGTGGAAGAAGTTAAGTATCTCTCTCTTAAAAACAACCCTTTACTTTGCCACTTCACTGGCTGTGTTATTACTGTCCAATTATTCATTTTTTATTAAATGATAATAAGACTAACGCCATCATTCAAATATGTAATGAGTAGGTAGGGTTCAAGATAGGACAAATCGCTTCGCTTCTTTTTTGTCCATCTTGTTGGGGATTCCCCAACCCCCTTTTAATATGATGATTATTTTACTAATCTTAAAATAAACTATGACTGCTATTGAACAAGCATTTAAAGTGCAGAAACAACATGACCTTAAAGAACGTTTTGAAAGAGATTTTTTTGAAGGGTGTGTGAAAGCCGAAGTTATCACAGCATCAGAAATAGATAAAAAATCAGGTAGATACACATATTTAAAGCAGTTCTTTACGATAAATAATTGCTCAATCAATTTTTATCAAATTAGTGAATCTCAGTCGAAAGTTATTGATAGCGAAAAGGAACTAGAAGAAAGGTTATCTACCATTTTCAAGGTATTAGCAAAAAAATTGATAGAGTCGATACCAGTAGAAGAGTTGTATCGCTCTAACTAGGATAGAGAAAACGGGTATCTAGTAAGATACCCGTTTATCACTTATCGTTCGACAATATCCTGAGTAACAGCATCAAAACGGTAATTGACGATATCTCCAGTAATCAGCATTTGGATCGCTTGTTTGATACAAGGCAAGGGAGCAATGAACCATTCTCTAGGGGTATGAGCTATTCCTTTGTGGTCTGCGATTTTTACATCCAAACACGAATTGCCAAAGAACGTATGCAGTAACCCTTCGAACTTGTTTGCCTTCATGTTGTAACACTCGAACTCTGAGACTAATTGAACAGCAGCCATCAAGTAAGTTGGTTCGTTTTCAGCATTCGCGATACGCTGATTAACTGGCGTAGTTGAATAGCCAATTTTGAAGAGGTTATTGACCTCTCTTATTTCTGGTTCAGAGCTTAATGATTTTAGGATGTAGATGTATCCAGATTTTTGGTCATCTCGGGTAATGTTGAGCAGTTCATCTAGTGCTTTATCAGATTTATCCAAAATACGGCGACCAGTTTCGTCTTTGTATAACTCTGTCGCAAGAGAGCGCAATAACATGTCAGACTCAGTACCGTTTTCAAATATCAGGTGTAGTCGAGCATTCACCTTACCTTTGGTTTTTGTACGTTCTTCCATATCGGAAACATAGCAAGTCACACCATGAAGGATGAAGAACATACCTTTCTGTATTTGTTGTTCACCAGTAAACTGAACGGCTTCTTTTTCGCCTGTTTTTAAATCGTCATGGCATTGTTTAAACAGTGGTTCGTACTCTTCAAAGTCTTCACACTTTTTCCGCTTAGCAACACGACTAGGCATGTTGAGCGTTTTCTTGACGTGTTTCAAAGTGAAAATACTATTCTCAGGTTGACTTAGGATACCTAACACATCATCTGCAAGAACATCATCAATTGATTCGACTTTCGGTTCTTCATAGCGAGGAAGTAGATTGTGAACATCATGGTCTTCTAAAGCCCTACAATGCTGCTCGTTGGCACGTATCGACTCTAAACTCTTGCTACGCATCAGTTCTATTGGATTACCTCGATTCGCTTTAGGCTCTCTATTATGCTTATCAAAAAAGTCATTGATCTGTTTAAACTTGGTCAACAGGTGGTCGTCAGCCGTTGGTGCTGATGACTTAGGTTTTGTTTTTAAAATTCCCATCTCATCAGAGGAAATAATATCTTTTAGCCAGTCTTCCATCTATGAAGCTCCCTGAGCTGCAGCTTGTTCTTGGGCAAGGCGACGTAGATAAATGATACACTGAGCCAGTTCACGCTCTCGACCATTTCTAGAGTTGAGATCAGGGTGACGCCCAGAATTCGCCTTCACAAACTCTTGAACTTTAGGCCATAAGGCCATCGCCTCTTCTTTTGTCATCTGCATTCGAGTTGCTTCGATAGACTCTTGAATAAGCTTCAATGAATCAGTATTTACAGACTTGGATAGAATTTCAAAAGCACGTTGAAATGGATTTACTTGGTCGATCAGGTCAATATGGAGTTCATCAATATTGATGAACTTATCAGCCATACGCACAAATTTCTTTCCACCTTCTTCTTTGATCTCAGAGGTTGAAATCGTCGAGTCAACAACAACACGTTGTCGGATTTCTTCAACTTCTTCTTTTGATAAGTCTGGGTACTTTTTCTCAATTAATTTCGGAATGAGTACGGTGTTAATTACTTGAGGGTCATGTCCAGCAGCAGATGCTTTTACAATATTATCATCTTGCAAAATTGCGGCCTTGAGGTCATCTAAGTCAGTTTCAACGATCTGCTTTGTACGCTTGCTGCTTGGCTCTTTCAAGCCTCCAATACTAATCACGCCCGGAGGATTCGGATCTTTGTCTTCTGGGTTTTTAGCTTTAAATTTGAAGTTTGGTGCAAGTACCTGTTCCATCAAAAGGGAGCAGGTTATCGCTTTTAGCATATTGTTGACGGCGTAGTTGACTTGATCATTGCTAGCATCAGGTTCAGCTATTAGGTTGGTAAATTGAGCGTGAGTTTTGTTGTGGCTATCGCGAGTACATCGACCGATGATCTGTACTATCTCTGTTAGCGAGTTGCGATAGCCTACCGTTAATGCGTGTTCACAGAATGCCCAGTCAAAGCCTTCTTTTGCCATACCTAAAGCAATAATGATATCAATGTCATCTTCATGCTTAATGTCACGTAGGAATGCCTGCGTAAGCTCACGGTCTTTTTCATCCCAGACAAGATCTGCAACCTTAATTGTTTTACCATCTTCTTTGCGCTTGAGATGGATTAAGCCTGTATCTGGGTCTGTGAATAAGTGCTCACCAATAATATCGAGTATGGCTGCTACCTGTTCATACTTATCATCTTTGCCTGATTCCGCTGAGTTAACGTTAGGGATGTGTATGATGGTTTTCTTGTCGGTATCTAACACTTCTTCGATGGCGGTTAAGTAATGCCCTTTATAGAAGTGATAGCCCATACCTAGTGATTTTAAGTATTGATAGCCGTTTAATTGCTCGTAATAGTTAAAAGAAACCTTATCAAATTTCGCTTCATCTTCAGGATTTAAGACAGGCACACTATCACCACGGAAGTATGATCCTGTCATCGCGACAACATGAGCGGTGCTGTTCTCAATGAGTGCACGTAGAACATCACCAAGAACATTGTCACCGTCCGCTGATACATGATGAAATTCATCAATAGCGAGCAGAGTGTTATTGAACGCAGTGTCTTCAAGCTCTTGGTATGCAAATCGAAGTGTTGCATGAGTACAGATCAGGATTCGCTCATCACTGCCCAAAAATTCTTTGAAGATTTTCACCTTGCTTTGATTGCTTGATGAAGTACATAGATTGTAGTGAGGGTTGATATCCCAATCAGCAAAAAAACCATACTCTGAAAGTTCTGTATGGCTAAAGGAGCCACCAATCGAGCGCTCAGGAACAGCGACGATGACTTTTCCCACACCTTGATTAATGAGCTTATCTAAGCCGATAAACATCAAGGCGCGAGACTTACCAGAAGCGGGAGGAGCTTTGATCAACAGATATTGGCTTGCGCGTTGTTCGAAAGCACGAGCCTGCATAGCACGCATTCCCATATCATTTGTACTAGTGCTTTTGCCTGTTTGGGCGTAGGTTACATTAATCAGATCAGGCATATGTTCTCGCCTCTAGCTTTTCATATTGAGAGAATAAACAAGACAATCGTTCGTCATCTGAAGCTATAGGAGTAGGGCTAAGGATTCCCTCTATGTACCGATCTAAGTTCTGATGCGCTGATAAAAGATCATTTGGCATTTTGACTGGATCATAGAGTTGCCCTAGCGATCGTTCGGGGTACATTTCACGCACAGACAGTATTTCATACGTTAGATCTGAGATTTTATCTTTTTGTATTTGGTTCAGTTCTGGAAGTGGAAAATTATTGTAAGTTAGATTAACAGAATAACGATAATCATTTCTCATTCTGGCGCTAGTAGTTGCCATCCAAATACTGTGCATTCTTGAGAGTAAGATGCCTAGTACGTAAACTTCGGGGTTATAAATAACAAATGTTGCATTACTTACTATTGAATTATCATGAGAGAAGCCTGCGGGTACGTATAACCTTCTTCCCGATGTAGTCTTTGGGAAAATAATAGCTAGCCCGTCTTGGTGAGTTCTGTAGAAAAAACGATGAGGAACAGCCGCTGCTTTTTTCGCGTCTCTACCGCCATTAATGCGGAATTCATAGCAGTCATTAACTTTGTTTTGTATGAAGTTATACGATAGAGCTTCCTCTAACTCTTCATCTTGTATCCACAAGCAATAGCGTTCTGAGTTATTTATATAGTCACTTCCGCTATAAAATCTTTTGATAAACTTATCAGCAGTCGGGTGGTCAGATAAAAATGAAACCTTTTCTTCAGTCGTAAGGATTAAATGCCCACCATCAAATCCGCTACTACCTAAGATCATCTTAGGTAGATTACAAAGCGATTCAGTACGCTGTGGAATGATTGTCGGTTTACTTTCAATTAGGTAAGGACTTATCTCAGATACGTTCTTGTTTGTTTTCTCTAAAAATAAAGTGTTTCTTTGCTTAGAAGCATTCATACATATGCCTACTATCACGCATGTGACACCAGCATTTTTCTTTGCATTATTGCTCCAATCAAAGGACTGAAAAGCGAAGAAAATACGTTGTTCTAGCTTGTATATGTAAGGCCAAAGTAGAGAAACTTGCTCCCCCTGACAAATGGAATTTGTGGAAACAAAAGCATAACTACCAGTACAGTCGACAATATAATCTGATGCTTTTTTGAACCAACAAGAGATGTAATCAAGCCTTTTGACCTTCTTGTCTTTAGAGAACACGAGGTTCATGTCTTCTTTTTGTATCTTATCCAGTTCTTTTGCTCCTAAGTACGGTGGATTACCTAGGATATACACTTCATCTAAATTAGTGCATGGGCACACTAGATTCCAATCAATCCTAGTCGCATTGCCAGAAACTATTCGTCCACTTTGTTTCAATGGTAAAGTCGGTGCCGTATATCCAAACTCGGTCTCAAATACCATATTCATTTGGTGCTCAACCAACCATAGAGATAGAATTGCCATCTCATGGGCAAAGTCATCCAGCTCAATTCCATAGAATTGGTCTAGTCGAATTGAAGAATGGGATTCATCAAATAGACCCATTGCACCTGAGTCAGACTCACCTTCTAGTTCTCTTATGCGCTTCAAGATTTCTATTTCTAATAGTCTGATCTCTTTATATGCAATGATCAGGAAGTTACCAGACCCACAAGCAGGATCGAAAATTTTGATGCGACTTAGGCGTACCTGAAGTTTACGTAATTTGTTTATGGTGTCTTTACACTTTTCAAATTCATCATAGAAGTCATTAAGGAATAAAGGCTCAATGACTTTCATAATGTTGGTGACAGAGGTGTAGTGCATTCCCATTTTACTTCGAGTCTCAGGGTCGGCAACACCTTGGATCATCGAACCAAAAATATCAGGGTTTATATCTGCCCAATCTAGTTGACCAGAATCTAACAGCATGCGACGGGCTTTTGCATCGAATGATGGTATTACGAGGTCTTTTTTAAACAAGCCTCCATTTACATACGGGAAACTAGCAAGATATTGAGGCAAGTCTCCACGTTGATGAGCTGCCGTGTTCAGCACTTCAAAGAGACGTTGGAATGTAGTGGCGACGTCTGAACCATCTTCACTGGTATGTTGATTAAGCAAATTCGTGAATTGGTTGTCACCGAAGATCTTTGTATCTTCAGCAAAAAAGCAGAATAGAAGTCGGTTTAGGAAAACTACGAGATCATGAAGCTGCTCTTTCGAAGCGTTTGGCGGGTAGTTTAATTCTTTGATGTGATCAAAGAAGTCGGCCATTTTCTCTGCTGCCTTTACATCGGCAGGGTTCTCACCTCGATACACCATCTTTTCCATACCAGCCCAAGGTAGGAAAAAATCGAAGTGCTTGGAAAGCTGGTTTAACTCAATATCGAGAGTGTCTTGAGTCTTAGTATCAACGGCAATGAGTTGATTGAAATCGGTTACTACAACAAAACGAATTTTATTTGATGAGGTTGTTTTGCTTTTTTTAAGTTCATCAATTTCAGCGAATAAATTTGTAGTACAAGGCTTGAAGTAAAGGTGACGTTTGAGTATCACCTCACCAGAGTTTTTCGATAGGTTACGTTCACCGGATTTGACACGACTGACGACAGATTTTCTGTGCCCATAAGCAAGAAGCAGTTCAAAAACAAAATCATCTCGTGACAAGGATTGGTTTGAAATGTTTTGGACTAAATCCTTCACATTTTCTTCGATTTGGACGCTGTTCATATTTTCTCTAACTTAAGTGACGTTAGTTGCATTCTAATATGAAATCGATATCAAATCTTTAATCTAGCTCCGTATTAATCCCATTATTCGTAAGGTGCAATATTTGATGCGACACTTGCATTAATCAACTCGACGGCTTGTGACATCGTAGATAGATTCATGCTTTTGCCATAGCGGTCATAAGTGATGTTGTTTTGCATATGTCCAAGCAATTCCCCAGCTACGATTGCTGAGACCTCCGCATTCTTCAGTTGCGTAGCCACTGTATGGCGAAATGAATGAAAATCATGTCCACGACCAAAACCTAGTTTACTTTTCAGGCGTCCAAACCACTTAGATGCAGCGGTGCCATACCCATCACGCTCTAGCTTCAGGGAAGGGAAGAGACGTTCATGTTGAACACTGTTGATGTACTCGATAAACCCTAAATCTAGTAATTTACTGTGAATTGGAATTAACCTTCGGCTGCTGTTGTTTTTGAGGTGTTGCCCCTGAAGTTTATCGTCAATTCTGATTACCCAAATTTCGTCTCGTTTAAAAATATCTTGTCGATAAAGCTGGCAAAGTTCATTTAGTCGAGAACCAGTGAACAAGCCTAGCAATGGTAGCCAGTAGTAGTGTGGGTGTTTGTATCTATTCTGTGTGTGTATCTCTGTAGAGAACAGTTTTTTAAGATCAGTATGGCTGTATGCATTCTTGGCTTCGTTATCCTTGCGATTCTTCCTAAACCTCATCCCTTTAAACGGATTGATGTCAGTCAATTCCATTTGTAGACACCACTCAAAGAATGATGAGCATTTTTGGATGTAATCTTTGACGCTTTCAGCGCTGAGTGTAGGGAGGTTATGTTTTTTATTAGCTTCAATGACTTGTAATCCGTTTAGTCCAGCCAGTTGCTTTTGTTTTTTCGCATTAACTGGATACAGATTTAATAGCTTGCGAGCGTCTTCTGCTTGCAGTCGACGGATGTCCCTAATGTCTTCAATATCCAGTAGTGATAGGACAATTGAGCACTTGGCATAAGCCATCGCGAGACTCTTTTCGCTTACTAAGCCTTTTTTTGAGTCTCGGTACTTTTTCAAGCAAGCGAGTGGATCTTTAGAAGAGGAGAGCCTAGTTTTATTTGCTTTTGCAGGTAATGCAGGCTTAGCAGGTGCTAAACATGAGTCTCTAGATGTAGAGAACGGTTGGTTTGTATTGATTGCGAGGCGTATTTGAAGCTCTAATTTTAGAGATTCAATGATGGCTTGTTGTCGGTCACAGTTTCCAAACGATTTTTTAACTTCAGAAAGGTCAGAAAACAAGTGGCGAAACTTCGGAGGAATCTGATATCTGAAGTGCCAGTTTCCATTAGGTGTGATTTTTAGGTAGCGCATGTTTAGTACCAAGTTTTAGTACAAACAGCCAAATTATTGCGACTTTAGATACAAAAATGGCGGTAACTCAGTGAGTTACCGCCATTTCCAAACGTTTGGTGGAGCTGGCGGGATTTGAACCCGCGTCCAAAACCAGTCTAACCAGAGGCGCTACATGCTTAGTCTGTCTTTATTCTCGTACCCGACACTGCGAACAGACACGCTATGCGAATACATACCAGAATTCTATTTCGCGGTTCACCTCTCTAGTCAAAGGTTCCCTCGCTATCTTGTTTGGGTTTGAACCCCTGTTAATCCCCGTCTTACAAGCGGAAGCTAGGGCAGGAGCGCTCTCAGCAGGGTATTAAGCTGCTAGTGCGTAGTTTTCGTCGTTTGCGACTATTTTTTTGCGGCTTTTAACGTGGCCAACCGCCCCACGACATGCTCCCAAAGCCTTCGTGATCCTGTCGAATCCTAAATCAGCCCCAGAGGTGTTACGCGTTCGATAGTAGCATAAAAACCGTATGCGTCAACGATATTAACCTATGTTCAAGTGCTTATGGACAAAAAGCGAACACTTATCCGGTTGTTACTATCTCATGCTGTGTTTCATGATGCGCGCTTTATCACGCTGCCAATCACGATCTTTACTGTCACTGCGTTTATCGTGTAATTTCTTACCACGCGCTGTGCCTATCTTAATTTTAACCCAAGATGCCTTCCAGTACATGGTTAATGCCACAATGGTTTCACCGTCGCGATGTACTGCGTGCTCTAATTTCTCGATTTCTCGACGGTTTAATAGCAATTTTCGAACGCGTGTTGGGTCGGCAACCACGTGGGTGGAGGCGGCATTCAATGGCGTAATGGTGACACCTGAAATGAAGGCTTCACCGTTACGTAGGAATACATAACTTTCTGAAATGTTGATTTTACCGTCACGAATGGCTTTTACTTCCCAACCTTGAAGGGAGAGGCCTGCTTCGTATTCGTCTTTAATCGCGAACTCGTGTCGCGCTGAACGGTTTTTAGCAATGGTATTGCTACCCGGTTTGCTTGGTTTTTTAGCCATACATACTCTTTTTTATTACATTCCCGAATCCATTAAGTGGGTTCGGTCGATATGTGTGTTTAGAAAACAGTAAACTGTGCTCTATCACACGCTTATTTTGGCAGTTAGCCGACTAATGGTATCATTGGGAAACCGCTTCTTCTAGGTTTTGCTGGTTCTGTACAGCAAAGGCTGTAGATCGGAGTTCTATGGGTAAAGGAGAAACTATGCCTCAGATTAGCCGCTCTGCATTGGTGCCATTCAGTGCGAAGCAAATGTTTGAACTTGTTAATGATGTTGAATCATACCCTGCTTTTTTGCCAGGGTGCTCAGGTACGAAGATTTTGGAAAGCTCAGATCAGCATATGATGGCATCTGTCGATGTATCAAAAGCTGGGATCAAAAAAACGTTTGTCACTCGAAACGCATTAACAGATGCTTCAAAGATAGACATGCAGTTAGTTGATGGCCCTTTTCAGCGCTTGGTGGGTGGTTGGCACTTCATCGAGTTGGATGCTGAGGCATGTAAAATTGAGCTAAAATTAGACTTTGAGTTTACAAATGGTTTGGTAGAAGCCGCTTTTGGTAAAGTGTTTCGTGAATTAACCAATAACATGGTGAGTGCATTTACCCAGCGAGCAAGAGAGATTTATGACTTCTGATGAAACCTTGATTCATGTTGAAGTTGTGTATGCATTACCTAATGCACAGCGAGTGATAAAACTGGGGATCACATCAGATACTCAGGTAAAACAAATCATTGAGCAGTCAGGTGTACTTGAACTGTACCCAGAAATCGATTTAAAGAAAAACAAGGTGGGTGTCTACAGTCGCAATGTTAAGCTCAATGCGACAGTGCATGATGGCGATCGTATTGAAATTTATCGTCCACTATTGGCAGATCCGAAAGAAATCCGTCGTAAGCGTGCCGAACAAGCTAAGCAAGAAGCACTTGCAGAGAAAAAATAGCGCGAATAGGGCATATAGATAAGAATAAAAAAGCTCGCCATAGCGAGCTTTTTTATTGGTGTTAGTTAAGCGCTTCCATAAATTTAGCACCTTGTGGGTAGTCACCTTCAAGGCTGATCAGCTGTTGTTGATCATTAAATTTTAGGATCAGGTTTTTTTGCTGTGGCTCATCATGACCTGGCTTGTGGTAATAGACGTAATACCAAGTGTTTGGGTATTCCGGCTCAACCAGCATTGGTGATCCCAATACAAACTGTACCTGTTCTTTATTCATTTCATATCGAAGGTTATCGATATCTTTTTGCTCCAAGTAGTTTCCTTGGTTGATATCAATTCGATATACCAGTCGCTCTACGACTGAACAGCCACCTAGCAGACTAGCTGCAAGTGTAATGGCTGCAAGGTTTTTCCAACTCATAGCATCCCGGCAAATTTGCTTTGTTCTGCAGCGATAATAAACAACCACTAAGCAGAAGTAAAAAAGCAGTAAAGAAAAAAACTCTAAATGAGACTGCGGCACACCTAAATAGTTGCACCGCTTGTTAAGTTTAATCTAATTATGCAGCAAACAGCAGCTCTTTGGCGTTGGCAAGGGTGCGATCTGTTATTTCACTACCGCCAAGTAAACGAGCTAATTCATTAACTCGTGCTTCTTCAGTAAGTGGGAACATATTGGTTTCGGTTTGTCCTTTGCTAGATTTTTTCGCAACAAACATTTGCTGGTGGCCACAGCCTGCGACTTGAGGTAGGTGCGTAACACACATAACCTGAGTCGATTCGCCCAGCGTACGTAGCATCTTACCGACAATCGCGGCGGTTGGGCCACTGATCCCGACATCGACTTCATCGAAAATCAAACTAGGGGTTTCGACTTTTTGAGCCGTGATCACTTGTACTGCGAGTGATATTCGTGAAAGCTCACCACCTGAAGCAACCTTACCAAGAGGTTGTAGCGGTTGCCCTGGGTTAGTCGACACCAAGAAAGTAATGGTATCGAACCCTAGTGGGCTTAGCATACCTTCCGGATCGCTTTGAACATCAATTTTGAAAATCCCGTTTTCCATGCTGAGTTGGTGCATACTGTCTGAAATTTTCTTATCAAGCTCTTTAGCGTAGCGTTGTCGACTTTTGCTGAGCTTTTCAGCGCGAGCAAGGAATGCTTGACGTAAGCATTCAACATTCGCTGCAATTTCTTCAAGGCGCTCGTCACTACAGTCAAGCTGTTCAAGCTCTTTGAGTAAGCTTTGATGCTTGCCATAAAGCTCGTTAGGCATAACGTAATGCTTGCGTGATAACGACATGATTTTGGCTAAGCGCTCTTCTAAGTACACTAAACGCTGAGGATCCATATCGAGGTTATCAAGGTAGCTACGTAGCTCTTGGCTTGCCTCCTGCACTTGAATGATAGCTTCCTCAAGCATTTGAGGGATCGCACTGAGGTTCGTATCGATTTCACCAAGGTGACCGACTTGTTGGCTGGCCATTTGCAGCATATGCAGCGCATTACAATCTTCCCCATCGTAGAGCATAGAAAGTGCGGTTTGGCTTGAAACAGCAAGTTCACCGCTGTTCGACAGGCGTTTGTGCTCTTCTTCTATCTCTGCGTATTCTTCTTCGCCCAAAGCCAGTTCATCAAGCTCTTTTACTTGATACTGGATCAACTGCTTTTGTGCTTCGTTTTCTTCGCGGCTTTGGGTTATGCGTTTTAGCTCGTTATTGGCTTGACGCCAGCGCTGATAGCTATCACGGGTTTTATCCATTAACAGATGGTGGCCTGCGTAATGATCCAGCATTTGCTGTTGGTGATCGGCACGCATTAATTGTTGATGGGCATGTTGACCGTGAATATTAATTAGCAGCTGCCCTAGCGATTTTTGCTGGGAAGCAGGTACGGGACTGCCATTAATAAAACCACGAGAACGGCCTTCTTTGGTGATCACTCGGCGTAAAATACACTCATCACCATCAATTAGTTCATTATCTTCCAGCCAACGGCGTGCTGCTTGATTATTCTGTAATGAAAATGCCGCCGAAATTTCTGCTTTATCTTCATTAGGTCGAACCATACTGGCTTCGGCACGATCGCCGAGACACAAGCCTAGCGCATCAATAGCAATAGACTTACCAGCACCGGTTTCACCTGTAATGGTGGTCATTCCCGGTTTTAGTTCAAATTCAAGGTTTTTGACAATAGCAAAGTTTGAGATCGTCATATGAGCCAGCATGTGTTCACCTGTTTAAATCAACACCTGTTTTTTCATACAGTATATACTGTATCTATACACAGTAAATAGCTGGGCGAAAAATTTTATAGAAAAAGGCATTAATTACTAAGGTTATGAAAAATGGCAATAAAAAAGCCAACCGGATGGCTGGCTTAGGCTGTGCATTTTTAGTGCGACTTAAAACAATTTGCTCGACCACCCAAGCTTGCTACGCAGTACACCGTAGTAGCTGTAATTTTTAGGATGGATAAGTTTTAGAGTTTTAGGACTTTGGTAAATGTGGATTTCATCACCAGGACTAACGGGTAACGATACTTGCCCGTCACAACTTACTTCTAGGGTACTGCCGTTGGTTGGTGAAACCATTAGCTTAATACGACTATTACCGTCGACTACAAGTGGGCGGCAAGAGAGCGTATGAGGGAACATTGGAACCAGAGAAATGGCATTGAGCTCTGACGATAAAATGGGCCCTCCACCTGACAGTGAATAAGCGGTAGAGCCTGTAGGTGTCGAAATAATTAAGCCATCTGAACGTTGAGAAAAAGCAAAGGTATCGTCGATATACACTTCAAACTCAATCATGTGGGCAATTTTATCAGGGTGAAGAACGGCTTCATTGAGTGCCGCATTACGGCTCTTGATCATGCCATGGCGGTGAACTTCTGCCTCGAGCAGGAAACGGTTTTCAACCACGAATTCGCCACTCAACACTTGCTCAAGTTCGTTATCGAATGCTTCAGGATCAGGGTCAAGATCAGTCAAAAAGCCAAGGCTACCTCGGTTTACCCCGATAACGGCAATATCGAAACGAGACAGCACCCGTGCCGCGCCCAACATATTGCCGTCACCACCGACGACAATCGCAAGGTTTGCTTTATCGCCAATCGTGAGTAAATCACAGAAAGCAGAGTGGGGGACATCAAGGTCATTTGCCAATCGATGGTCAACCAGAACCTCATACCCTTTCTCGATTAACCAGCCATATAAGCTGATATGGGTTTGTAGAGCTTCAGGGTTTCGAGGTTTACCAATAATCGCTATGGTCTGAAAAACGCGCGTCATGTCCTTGATCCGACAAATGATGAGTGAGCCAGTATAGCGCTAGGATTAGACACTTGTCGCGCTTTGTGAGTGATCTTGGCTTGAATCATTGAAGTTCATCCCCATAATATGCCCATAAGCAAATTTTAGGGTAGGCAGATTTCTACCCTCCATTGAATGTCATCATCTTGGCGGAGAAGCGAAAGCATGAGCAACGAAGATAAAAAAGTACAGGACGAACAGCTGCAACAAGAACAAACTGTTGAAGCGGTTGAAACTGAATCTGCTGAGGAAGAAGTGATTGAAATGACTTTGGAAGAACAGCAAGCAGCTCGTATTTCTGAATTAGAAGCGGCGCTATTGATCAGCGAAGCAAAAGCGAAAGATGCGGTTGATGCGTCACTTCGCGCTCGCGCAGAAGGCGAAAATGTACGTCGTCGTTCTGAGCAAGAGATTGATAAGGCACGTAAATTTGCCTTAAATAAATTTGCTGAAGAGCTATTACCTGTTATCGACAATATGGAACGCGCCATTGAAATGGCAGATAAAACTGATGAAGCCATCAAGCCAATGGTTGAAGGTGTTGATCTGACATTGCAAACAATGATGGGCACAGTTGAGAAGTTTGGCTTGAAGCAGTTGAACCCACTCGGTGAAACTTTTAACCCTGAGTTCCATCAGGCAATGTCTATTCAAGAAAGCACTGAATACGCACCAAACACCGTTATGCTCGTGATGCAAAAAGGCTATGAGCTAAACGGTCGCGTTGTTCGCCCTGCGATGGTGATGGTATCAAAAGCGGCAGCTGGTAACATTGATACCCAAGCGTAAGCGTTTTTGAATCATTTAGCCTGCTTATATTGGGCGGGCTTTAAAATTTTTTTGTTTTTTTTTCGATGTCACCCTTGAAAACAATTTGGCTGCCCTTATCTAGTAGTCATACAACATCGTAAATTAATTTCTGCGGGTATACCGCGCTACCAGCACCGCATATTGGCGGGTTGGTAAGTAAAGCTTAATGAATTTCGGAGAAAGCCTGATGGGTAGAATCATTGGTATTGACTTGGGTACAACTAACTCTTGTGTTGCAGTACTTGATGGTGACAAACCACGTGTAGTTGAAAATGCAGAAGGTGAGCGTACAACGGCATCTGTTATCGCTTACACTCAAGATGGTGAAATATTAGTTGGTCAACCAGCTAAGCGTCAGGCGGTAACTAACCCTGAAAATACGCTATACGCTATCAAGCGACTAATTGGTCGTCGCTTTGAAGACGAAGAAGTACAGCGCGATATCGAAATCATGCCTTTCAAAATTGTTAAGGCTGACAACGGTGATGCTTGGGTTGAAGCGAAAGGCCAAAAAATGGCTGCTCCTCAAGTTTCTGCTGAAGTTCTTAAGAAAATGAAGAAAACAGCTGAAGACTTCCTAGGCGAAGAAGTAACTGGTGCAGTTGTTACTGTTCCTGCTTACTTTAACGATGCACAACGTCAAGCAACGAAAGATGCTGGCCGTATCGCAGGTCTTGAAGTTAAGCGTATCATCAACGAACCAACAGCAGCTGCACTAGCTTACGGTCTTGATAAGCAAGGTGGCGATCGCACTATCGCGGTTTACGACCTTGGTGGTGGTACTTTCGATATTTCAATCATCGAAATCGATGAAGTTGAAGGCGAGAAAACATTTGAAGTTCTAGCAACTAATGGTGATACACACCTTGGTGGTGAAGATTTCGATAACCGCATGATCAACTACTTAGTTGAAGAGTTCAAAAAAGAGCAAGGCATCAACCTTAAGAACGATCCTCTTGCGATGCAGCGTGTTAAAGAAGCTGCTGAAAAAGCGAAAATTGAACTGTCTTCTGCACAGCAAACTGACGTGAACCTACCTTACGTTACTGCTGATGCAACTGGTCCTAAGCACATGAACATTAAAGTGACACGTGCGAAACTAGAATCTCTAGTTGAAGACCTAGTACAACGTTCTCTTGAGCCATTAAAAGTTGCTCTAGCGGATGCAGACTTATCTGTTGGCGATATCACTGACGTTATCCTAGTTGGTGGTCAAACACGTATGCCAATGGTTCAGGCGAAAGTAACTGAATTCTTTGGTAAAGAACCACGTAAAGACGTTAACCCTGATGAAGCTGTCGCTGTTGGCGCTGCTGTTCAAGGTGGTGTTCTTGCTGGTGACGTTAAAGACGTTCTACTACTAGACGTTACTCCACTATCTCTTGGTATTGAAACCATGGGTGGCGTAATGACTAAGCTAATCGAGAAAAACACCACGATCCCTACTAAGGCGAATCAGGTATTCTCAACAGCTGAAGACAACCAGAATGCGGTAACTATCCACGTACTTCAGGGTGAGCGTAAGCAAGCGAACTACAACAAGTCTCTTGGCCAGTTCAACCTAGAAGGTATTCAAGCTGCTGCTCGTGGTATGCCACAAATCGAAGTTACTTTCGACCTTGATGCGGATGGTATCCTACACGTATCTGCGAAAGATAAGAGCACAGGCAAAGAGCAGAAGATTACTATCCAAGCTTCTGGCGGCCTGAGCGACGAAGACATCGAGAAAATGGTACAAGAAGCAGAAGCTAACAAAGAAGCGGACAAAAAGTTCGAAGAGTTAGTAACTGCACGTAACCAAGCTGATCAGCTAGTTCACGGTACACGTAAGCAAGTTGAAGAAGCGGGCGAAGCACTACCTGCTGATGAGAAAGAGAAAATCGAAGCCGCTGTTTCTGAACTAGAAGAAGCACGTAAAGGCGAAGATAAAGAAGCGATTGATGCGAAAGTTCAAGCTCTAATCGCAGCTTCTCAAAAGCTAATGGAAATCGCTCAGCAGCAAGCTCAAGCACAACAAGCGCAAGCTGGTGGTGAAGGTGAGCAGCAAGCACAACAAGACGATAACGTTGTTGACGCTGAGTTCGAAGAAGTTAAAGACGAAAAAAAATAAGATAGTTAACACTTAATCTTATTTTAGCGCGGGCGTTGGAGGACTACTCTTACGCCCGTAGCTGTATTCAGGCAGGTGATAAATAACTATGTCAAAACGTGATTTTTATGAAGTTTTGGGTGTCGCTCGTGATGCATCAGAACGTGATATTAAAAAGGCTTATAAGCGCCTAGCAATGAAGTTCCACCCAGATCGCAATCAGGGTGATGAGCAAGCTGCTGAAAAATTCAAAGAAGTTAAAACGGCGTACGAAATCCTAACCGATCCTCAGAAGAAAGCAGCGTATGATCAATACGGCCATGCTGCATTCGAGCAAGGCGGAATGGGCGGCGGCGGTGGCTTCGGCGGCGGTGCTGACTTCGGTGATATCTTCGGTGATGTATTCGGTGATATCTTCGGTGGTGGTGGTGGTCGTCGTGGCGGTCAACAACGTGCTCAACGTGGTGCCGATCTTCGCTACAACATGGAACTGACTTTAGAAGAAGCTGTTCGAGGTTGTAGTAAAGAAATTCGCGTACCGACACTTGTTGGTTGTGATACTTGTGACGGCTCTGGTGCGAAGAAAGGCACTTCAGCGACTACGTGTGGCACATGTCATGGCCAAGGCCAAGTACAGATGCGCCAAGGTTTCTTTGCAGTACAGCAAACGTGTCCACATTGTCACGGTCGCGGTAAGATCATTAAAGAGCCTTGTGGCACTTGTCATGGTCAAGGGCGCAAAGAAGAGACCAAAACACTTTCTGTTAAGATCCCTGCAGGGGTTGATACTGGCGACCGTATTCGTTTGTCAGGTGAAGGTGAAGCGGGTGAGTTCGGTGCACCAACAGGCGATTTGTATGTTCAGGTACATGTTGCTCAGCACCATATTTTCGAGCGTGATGGCAACAACTTGTACTGTGAAGTACCAGTTAGCTTTACGATGGCAGCATTGGGTGGTGAAGTTGAAGTACCAACCCTTGATGGTCGCGTTAATCTAAAGGTACCTGCTGAAACACAAACTGGCCGTATGTTCCGCATGCGTAGCAAGGGCGTGAAATCAGTACGCGGTGGTGCAGTTGGCGACTTAATCTGTAAGCTTGTTGTTGAAACGCCTGTGAGCTTGAGTGCTCGCCAGAAAGAGCTACTTCAAGAACTTGAAGAAAGCCTAGGCGGTAAAAGTGCTAGCAAGCACAAGCCGAAGTCAGAAGGTTTCTTCAATGGTGTGAAGAAGTTTTTTGATGATTTAACGGGTTAATTATTGGTTGAACCGTTAGACGAAAAAAGCCGACGAAAGTCGGCTTTTTTGTTTTTAGTGGTACGGATTAAGACTTATTGCTACCAACACTCAGCAGGGCTACCAATACCTGCAGCGGTTAAGGACAGATCACCACAACTGTCTTGATCCTGCCCAAGATTACGGAGTGCCTTCGCTTCAATAGTATAGGGAGGGTTAGTTGCTTTTATTGTGAGTTGGTAGCGACTTGTATCTACTTCGCAAAACGAGCAGCTACCACCGCTAACAACAGTGGTGTCGTAAGCATTATTCTTAGTATATTCACTCTCCAAAGTAAGCTGAATTTTTATCATATCCCCCATGGCTTGAGAGCGATGGCTTTTTAATAGATGATCTTGGTAGCTTGGGTATGCAATAGCAGTTAGCACTCCGATAATGGCAACAGCAATCATTAGCTCGATCAACGTCACGCCTTTCTGTTTAATCATTACAGTTCTTCTCTGAAAAATTCGTTTTGCCTCGATAACTTTCTTTCTTAAATCAATGACATTCTGTCCGGGTGATAACATGTGGATCAAGCCAATGTTGTACTCGAAGTCGCTTTGTAAAAGGAATTGGGGAATGGGTCGCGAAAATCAACCGAGGTTACATTGCAAGCCTCCTTATTACCGGGATAGCTACGGCTTTACCCTGCTAGAGCTGCTTATTGTAGTTTCTGTCGTCATGGTGTTGATTGGAGCGGCTGCGCCATCATTTTCTTCTTTGATTGAATCAGAAAAAATAAGGCGGCTTGCGACTGAGCTTGAATGGCTAATGGTGCAAGCGAAATCAGAAGCGGTAATGCGAGGCGAGACTGTAACAATGACCAGTACGAATGTTCCTCCAAGTGGTGGTACCCCATATCAAGCTTGGACGATAAAAGCCGTGGCGGCAGACAATACATTACTGGCACAAGTTTCGAGTGATGCCTTTCGCAAGGTAGATATATTTCGCACGTTCAATACCGAGAATATTACATTTGACCCGTTAACAGGCCGCCCCGGCTTTAATGGGAGCTATGCGTTTTCAGTCAATAATCAAAGTGCAGTCCAAGTGACAACCAACATAATGACTGGGCGAGTGTATATCTGTAGTGTAAATGGAGCCTATGGCTATGCTACGTGTTAAAAGCCAAAACGGATTTAGTTTAGTCGAGGTGGCGGTTGCCTCAACTATAGGCCTAATCGCTCTTGCTGTTGTTGGTAGTGTTTTTATCAAAGGTCAGCAATTTGCTTCAGCTCGTAGTAAGCAGTTGATGTTAGTGCAGGATATGAATGATGTACTAAGAATGCTTAAACATGATATTCAGCGAGCTGGCTATCAAGCAGGGAGCGGCAGCAGCTTGGTGATAAGCGGGGCCACTAAGACGATTCATTTGAGTCAACCTTCGGGTGGTGTTGCAACGTGCCTTAGCTATGGCTTCGATGATGGGACAGATCAGCACTATCGTTCTTACTATCTATCTGATGAGATGCTCAATGTGTTTTCGACTAAATCATCTGTCATCGATACATCGCAAGTTTGCATGAATGGGCATGCCGCAATCGATAATCGCCAGTTAAAAGTTTCCGATTTCTCTATTACAGAAACTGAACTGATCGGCTCGTCGGCAGTGAGCCAATATCTCCTGATCAATTTACAAGTTGAAACGTTAGATGGTGCTTTGTCTGCAGCGAAGTCAACGCAAGTTAAAATAAGGAACTGGAACTGATGAGTAAGCAAAAGGGATTCACGACCTTATTAGTAACAGCAATGCTGCTTATTGCCGCTTTACTGTTTTCACTCGCCTCCTATAAAAGTGTTTTTTACCAAATCAAACGTGCTCAAAATGAGGTAATGGATAGAAAGGCACATTGGCTAGCGGAAGGGGGCGTTGAATGTGCGTTTGCAGAGGTGAAAGCTTCTGGGCTTATGCCGAATGATCCAACTTTCCCTAATACTTGCACTACTGAAATCGCGGATACGTCGATCGACTTTACGTTCATGTCGACTAATCAATTTTCCATTGAAGCAAGTGCCTCACCTGACTCTATCGCTAAGGCAAATGTTACTAAGTCGGCCGAGTTGTCTTCAAGTGGAAAGAGCGGAGCAATTCAAACGGGGTCAAATATGTACGCTCACTCTTCTCTCAACTTTTATTACCCTGATCCCGGCGTTTGGACTGAAGGCGGCTGGCAGTGTGTTGCCTTAAGGTATAGAAATGAATATTTGCCAAATGCTTCTGTAGTGAATAGTGGGTTGTCTGACAAACCGAAAGGGAAAGATTGTTTACCCGATTATATGACTGTCGGAACAGGTGTAGCAGCTTTAGAAAATGACTTTGTTCATGATCCTAATTTAAGTCCTTTTGAAAACTTTTTTGGTGTATCTGATGCCGATCATAATGATGTAAAAAATAAAAAGTTCGATGTGGTTATTACTGAAAAGGCTTCTCCTTCTGGATCACTAGAGTATTCTGGTATTACAAATTGTGGTAAGGCAATTAAAGAGGCGCTTTCAAATGGGCACGAGAGTGTGTGGGTCGAAGGGCATTGTGAACTGTCGGGTGATGATTATGTTGATGTTGTAAAAGCATCCAACGAAAGCGGCGGCATAATGATACTTATCCATGATGGAATGTTTTCGCTCTACCCACAGGTAGTGACAGTTAATGGAAGTAACTTAAATTACCAAGGGATGATATTTCATTATAACTACGATTATGAGTTTAACTTTGATGGCTGGGCTGGAAGTGAAGCTCATAAGCAGTTAACTCATATACCTTCTGTTTTTGGTGAAAATGTCCATCTTGCTAGTTTTTATCTTCATGGCGCATTGAATCTGAATGGTGGTTTGATACTTGATGCAAAACACTATGACAGTACTAGCAAAAAATATATTTCACAAAATGCTCTACTAAATGACTCATTAGCTATGACATACAACGATAGTTATTTTTCAAAATTCAGTAGTAATCAGAATCAAGTCAGGTGGATTAAAGGATCATGGCATGACTTCTAAGAACAATTTTGGTTTCGGCTTAATTGAAGTACTGATATCGCTGATGATGCTTGCAACAGGGGTGGTGGGGATAATTAAAACTCAGGCTTATTTAGAAGTGAAATCCTCAAATGCACTTAACTCAATTGAAGCTTTGTACTTGGCTGAAGAAAAGATCGAATATTTTCGAACCCGGGGTCCAGCATCTGTCATAGGTGCAATATCGTTTGATGATATAACAAGCTCAACTGAACCTGTTTCACTTGGCTTAGTTAGTGGAGTAAGGAATGTGACGGTTATTGCTGAATACCCAGTACCAGGGGCTAAATCGGTGGCTGTTGCTGTTAGCTGGGTCGACCGTTGGCAACAGGCGCAGGTAGTCTCACTGGAAACGGTTATCTCAAAGTACAGTGAGTTTGATTAAGTTATTATTATTTGACTGTAATATCAGCACAGAAGTGATTTTTGTTTAAAAAGTGCGCGGTCGGTTTTTTTTGTTCAAAAAAGAGTTGTGCCTTTCTAATTCCTCCCTATAATGCGTCCTCACTGACACGGAGCACGGCAACTTAAGCCGCTAACCAATCAGTTTGTTCTTTAACAATTTGACCATGCAATCTGTGTGGGCACTCGTGAAAAAGTTAAGTCAAAAGATTTATCAATGAACTGAGTGACCAATACAAAGTAACGTAAGTTATTTTGGCACAGTCAATTCGAATGTCATGACTAGCTTCTAGTTATTGATGTTCAATCAGTATTCGTTGAGCCGGTCGAGAGACCACAAAAATTCTAATTGAAGAGTTTGATCATGGCTCAGATTGAACGCTGGCGGCAGGCCTAACA